>NZ_UETR01000008.1:0-249722 GCF_900491745.1 Candidatus Amarolinea aalborgensis
GTATAATCTGCGGTACAGGAAACAGACACGATGGGCAACCGATTCGTTGGACGCCAGCAAGAACTGAGTTTGTTTGATGCGCAATGGGAAGCTTCCGGCGCGCGATTCCTGGTGCTTTATGGTCGGCGTCGAGTAGGAAAACGGAGATTCAGAACAGGTTACCAGCCGGCAAAAATTGGACCTGTGTGGGCCTGCGTTTGCTCGATTTGCAGCAGGTGGATGATGACTTGGCAGCCTGGTCAGAGTAGTCATCGTATCGAACGCGATCTTCCATCGGCCTTTTCCAAGATGCCAGTGAGAGGCGAAAAAAGACTTCCGAAGTCTTGCAGACTTCGGAAGTCCCGTTGCTTTTCTACGCTCTTCCCAGCGCGGCCAGCATCTCGGCCACGCTGGTGAACTTGAGGCGCGGGCGACCTTGTTCCTGGCCGCGGCTCAGCTCCAATTCGTTCAGGCGCTGCCAGTCCGCGTAGGAGAAGTAGTGCGGCGCACGGGCTTTGACCAGGTCAGCGATCGCGGAAACCTCTGGCTGGGCCGGGGCCAGGGTCAGGCCCTGCGCCAGGTCTTCCAGCATACAGGTGACGGTTTCTACCGCGTCGGGCTTGTTGGTTCCGATGACGCCGTTGGGGCCGCGCTTGATCCAGCCAGCCGTATATTCACCTACCTGCGGCTGCTTTGATTCTGGGTTCAACACGCGCCCCTTTTGATTCAAGATCACGCCCCAGCTCTCGTTGAAAGGCACGCCTGGCACCGGTACGCCGCGGTAGCCGACCGAACGAAAGACCAGCCCCACCGCAATCTCCTCGGTTTCTCCGGTCGCTTTGGGGCGCAAGGTGCCCGTGTCGGTCGCGACGAGTTTGTTGTGCACCAGGCGCATCGTCTTGACCTGACCGCGTTCATCGCCGGTCAACTCTGTGGGCGAAACCAGGAAGCGGAAGATCAAGCGCCGCGCCTTGCCGGTTGGCTCGTGTCGCGCATACTCCTGCAAAATCTCGACCTTTCTGAACAGGGTGCGGTCGTTGTTGCGATCCAGCTCGGCCTGGCTCAAGGGATCCAGCGTCACTTCCGCGGGCGGCACGATCACATCCACATCCGCCATTTCGCCCACCTCTTTGATCTCCGGGTTGGTGAACGCAGCCTGGACTGGCCCGCGGCGCCCCAGGACATAGACGGTGCGCACCCGACTGGCGCGCAAGGCCTCCAGCGCGTAGTCGGCAATGTCGGACTTGAGGAGCTCCTCCGGCGTGCGGCATAGGATGCGCGCGACATCAATCGCCACGTTGCCAATGCCCACGACGGCGGCCGCTTCCTGGGAAAGGTCGAACTGCAGGTCGCGGTAGTCGGGATGGCCGTTATACCAGGCCACGAAGTCGGTCGCGGGGTGGCTGCCCGCCAAATCCTCGCCCGGGATGTCCATGCGGCGGTCAGTCTGCGCGCCCGTGGTATAGACGATCTGATGGTAGTGCGCCTTCAGCTCATCCACGGACAGATGCTTGCCAATTTCGACGTTGCCATAGAAACGAACATGCGAATTGGTGGCTGTCTTGTCAAAGACTGCAGTCACGGTTTTGATCTTTTGATGATCGGGAGCCACACCGGCGCGCACTAGCCCAAAGGGGGTTGGCACGCGATCGAATAAGTCAATCTCAACGTTGAGATTGACCTGCTTCAACAAATGCTCAGCGGTGTAGAAGCCGGTCGGACCAGCGCCAATGATGGCGACGCGTAAGGGGTTGCCGGCTGTACCTGGTTGTGTCATTCGACGCTCCTTTGCCTCGAACCGTGGATGGCCGATTGCCATCGGGCCTGCTTGCACACCGGTGTCTCAGGCCTAGCTGCCCAAGATCTCGATTTGCAGGCGATCTATCTCACCCATGTACGTGTCACGCTCAGCCTTCAGAATGTCGCCGATGGATACGATGCCGACCAACGCGCCCTCTTCCAAAATAGGCACGTGGCGGGTGCGCGTCTCGGTCATGGTGTGCGCCAACATGCGCAGGTCGTCATGCGGCGAACCGATGACCATGTCCTTCTTCATCACGTCACTGACCAGCCGCTCGAACACGGCTTCATCGCTGGCCGCGCGACGGATGATGTCGTGCTCCTCCAGAATACCGACCGGGTGGCGGTTATCATCTACCACGACCAGCGAGCCAATGTTGTGCATGGCCAACACGCCGATCGCCTCCTTGATGGTGCGGCCCGGCTGGATCGTCGCCACGTTTGGGCCTTTTTTAGATAAGATCAGACTGGTTTTCATCGTCCCCTGCTCCTTTCACTGCCCTGCATCTCGTTGTCTGTCAGGGTTTCTATTCTACCACTGCAAACGTATTTCAGCCACAAAGAGCACGGTAGAAAGAGTCGAGAGTGGAGAGTGGAGATCGGAGATCGGAGATCGGAGATCGGAGATCGGAGACCGAAGATCGGAGACCGAAGATCGGAGACCGAAGATCGGAGACCGAAGATCGGAGACCGAAGATCGGAGACCGAAGATCGGAGACCGAAGATCGGAGACCGAAGATCGGAGACCGAAGATCGGAGACCGAAGATCGGAGACCGAAGATCGGAGACCGAAGATCGGAGATGGAGCGGCGGAAGTCGCTTGCGGTAAGCAGCAAAGCCGGGTAAAATGGGGACGTTACAGTCCCAGCCCAATGGTTGGATGGGGCCGTGTTGATTTCCGTTGTAGGAGTCTGCTCTTGTCCATCACTGCTTTCATCGAGGCCATGCCCAAGGCCGAGCTGCACATCCACCTGGAGGGGGCCATTGCCCCGGCCACCCTTCTGCGCCTGGCCGCGCGCCATGGCCGGGCGCTGCCTGCGGATAATGTGGAAGACTTGCAGGCCTGGTACCGTTTTACCACCTTTCGCCATTTCATCGAAGTCTACCTGGCGGGCCAGGCCTGTCTGCGCGCGGCTGAGGACTTCGCCTTGATCGCCTACGAACTGGGCGCGGACCGTGCGCGCCAGGCGATTCGCTACTCTGAAGTGACGGTCACGCCTTACACCCACATCTGGCAGCAGAAAGGCATCCGGCCCGCGGAGATCATCGAAGGGCTGGAAGACGGCCGCGCGCGGGCGCGGCGTGATTTTGGCGTGGAGATGCGCTGGGTATTCGACATTCCGCGCAACCTGCCGGAGCCGGCCGGCTCCTGGACGGCAGACTACGCGATTCAACACATGGACAAGGGCGTGGTGGGCTTTGGCCTGGGTGGGGATGAGTCGAAGTCGCCGCCGGAGCTGTGGGAGGAACCATTTCAGCGCGCCATCGCGGCCGGCCTCTACAGCGTGCCCCATGCCGGCGAAGTGGCCGGGCCAGCCAGCGTGTGGGGCGCGTTGCGCAAGCTGGGCGCCCGGCGCTTGGGCCACGGCGTGCGCAGCAGCGAAGATCCAGCGCTCGTTGCACACCTGGCGGCGACGCAAATTCCGCTTGAGGTCAACCCCACCAGCAATTTGTGCTTAAACGTTTATCCCGACTTCAGCCAGCATCCGCTGCGCCGCTTGTGGGACGCGGGCGTCTACCTGACGGTCAATTCGGACGACCCGCCCATGTTCAACACCACGCTGACCGCCGAGTACGCGGTGCTGGTCAACCATTTTGATTTCACGCTCGCGGAGTTGGAGCGCATCAGCCTCAACGCCGTGGCCGCGGCCGCACCGCTGGGCCTGACGCCAGTCGCACGCCAGCAAATGGCAGCCGATTTCCGCGCCCAGTTTGCCGATCTGCGCCAACGGCTCGGCCTGCCGGGCCAGGAGACCGCCGATGCCTGAGATAGACCTGATCGCCGCGGATCAACTGCCGGTGCCAGACCTGACCACCCTGCTCAACGCGGTCTACGCCGATTATGCCGTGCCGGTGCAGCGCTCAGCGGAACAGGTGGAGGCAGGCCACCAGGCGTGGGACATAGATCTGACCGCTTCGGTGGTTGCCCTGGTGGACGGCGCGCCGGTTGGCGTGGCGCTGCTGGGCCGGCGCGAACGCCGCGGCTGGATTGGCAGCATGGGAGTTCTGCCAGCCTGGCGCCGCCGGGGCATCGGCCGGCGTCTCTTGCAGCAGGTGCAGGCCAATGCGCGCCGCGCCGGCCTGCACGCCATTGACCTGGAGGTGCTGACGCGCAACACGGCCGCCCTGGCCCTCTACGAAGCGGCCGGCTTCCAGATTCAGCGTGAGCTGCTCGTCTGGGAGCGCCGCGCAGAACAGGGTGCGCTGCCTGACCCCTACTTCAAATTGCAGCCAGCCGACGTGGCGTGGGTATTGGCGCAGGCGCCGACCTGGCATGACACCCCGCCCTGCTGGCAGCGCCAACCGGCCTCGCTCAGGCATCTGTCCGACCTGCAAGCGCTGGCGGTGGCCGATGCCACCGGCGAACGCCAGGTTTATGTGCTCTTCCGACCGCCGCAGGATGGGCGCATCCGCCTGGCCGACATCGGCGCGGCGCCCGGCCACGAGCCGCGGCGCTTGGGGCGGGAGCTCCTCCAAGGCTTTCATCTGCGCTACTTTGGCGCGACCGTGACGCTGGTCAATGAGCCGGTCGAGAGTGCATGGAACCGCGTGTTCGTGGCCATGGGCTACTACGTGATCGAGCGGCAGCACGAGATGCGCTGGCTGGCGGCGTGATGCGCGGCCGGCGGCGAGAAACATGGCATGACCAACAAACCATCTGAACCAACCGACTACCGGCGTTATCGCGCCGAAACCGACCGCCGCCTGCTGCTGGCCGTGGTTGGCTTCCTGATCGTCGTAGGCGGCGCGCTGATCGGGATCGTCTACGGCGGCTGGGCCGCGGCCACCGGCTTGATCTGCCTGTTGGCCGGCGCGGGCGTCATCCTCTTCCTGTGGCTCCTGCTGACCGTGATCGAACGGTGGGTCAACAAGTCGGAATAGAACCCGCAGAATGGAACCGCCACGGCGCCAAGACCGCAAAGGGAACTGGATAGGCCCAAGCGATCTTCGCGCCTTAGCAGCGTCTTTGTGCTCTTTGTGTTCTTTGTGGTTGAAAAATCGCTCAAATTAGGATTCCCATTCCTTAACGCAGCGTGGCGGTGCAGTCGTAGGGCGCTGAATCGAGCGGCCCGAAGCTCACGCAGGGAATGCACAAACCCCGGCCGGTCAGCGCCGCGGCGGCCAACGGCGGGCGGGCGCGCACACTGAACAGCCTCTTCATCGCCGGATTGTCCGTGTCAAATTCGCTGCCGCGGGCCGCCTGAGATCCATCCAGACCGTAAGCGGCCAGCTGCACCGGGTTGTCCTTGCCAGGGCTGGTGGCCGGATCAGGGTTGAAGGAAACGATCGAGACCTGGCGCACCTGGCACTTCAGGCTGCTGAAGTCCATGCGCAGGGTGGCGCCGTAGAGTGCCGGCAGCGGCACGTTGCTTCCGCAGTACGCGCCGGCATATTCTCCTTCACCCACCGTGAAAGCCACATACCCCTCGCCCGTGGGCGCAAACAGGCGGAACTTGCTCCAGTCACTGGTCTTGGCATCCTGCAGGTTGAGGGTGAAGTTGCATTCGGGCGCCCCGCTACCCGCGCCATCCGGCAGCCCATCGGGGAAGAGGACATCCTGCACATCGGGTGCTTCGCGCCCGGCGCGCGCCTCGCGGTACCAGGCCATGATTTGCACCACGCGCGCAGGCGCCAGCGTCACTGGCTCGTGCGCCGGGCCGGTCGCCTCAGCCCACGCAGTCTGCCCGGCCTGCACGGTCCAGATCACATTCGGCTCCTGCCAGGAGTGCACGCGCACGCTGTCCTTGAACGTGACCACCCAGTCGCGCCCGCTGCCCGGTTCACGCACGACCAGGAACTCGGTGCCGGTGGAGACCACTTCCAACAGGTCGGTTTGCACCGTCACGCGCGACGTCGCCCCGGCCGGATCCACGCGTCCAAACAGCGCGCCAAAGGTTAGAAGCACAGTCACGATTGGATCGCTGTCGCGCGCAGGTACACTCTTGAGCGCCAGGTCGCCATCGCGAAAGACTTCCAACGATACGGCATCGCCAAAGCGGAGTACGGCGCGGCCGCTGGCGTTGACATTGAGTTGATCGCCCACGCGCAAATCGGTCGTGGCGGTCGTCGCCAGCGGCTGGAAGGCGCTGCTGCTGCCGGTGCGCACGGTCACCACATCCAGCTCCGCCTGGGCCTTGACCGTGTCCGCACGACGACCGCCGCAGCCGGCTAATCCGGCCAACGCCAGAATGATGCAAGCTGCGATGGTCCATGCACGAAAGATGCGAGGCGCCATGATTTCCCCCTTTGTTACACAGATGGTTTTCCGCCGACGTCTGCGCCGGCGCGCCGCGAGCGCAGCGCCAGCGCCAGGCTGAGGCCGATCAGCGCGCCGGCCAGCGCCGCTTCGACAGTCAGGATGTGATTGCCCACGCCAAAACGGCTGGCCAACATCATGCCGGCCGCGCCCGTCGTCAACGCCGTCACAGCCTGCAGCGGCCAGGCCGAGGGCGCCAGTCCGAGTCCCAACAGCAGGGCAAGGCCCAGGCTGGCAATCAGCCAGGCCAGTGGGGTCAACCCAGAGAGCAGCGCCAGGCCGCCCAGGGTCAACGCGAAGCCGATGCTGCCGCCGAGCACGCCGCCCAACGCCGCGCCGGCGCGCGGCCGCTCTTGCCAAACGATCTGCCCCAGCGCGCGCGCCGCACCAAAAACCGCGCCGCCGACCGCGCCGAGCAGACCCATCAGCAGGGTCAGGAGGAGCAGCGCGGAGAGGGTGAGGATGGCGGGCAACGTCTGACTGCGGTTGTATTGGAAAAAGGCGAGCAGGCCAAAACCGAGACCAAAACCAACCGCGCCGCCGATGCCGCCAGCCGCAGTCTGCTGGCGGATGAAGCCGGTCGCGCGTTGATAGCGCCGCCGCGCGGTTTGTAGAAACGCGCCGCGCCGCGTGGCCGCGGCCAGGCCATGCAGGGCCAGGGGGTTGACATCGCGCACCGCGCCCAGGACGGTCAGCGCCGCCGCGGCTTGCGTCGTGTCGGCCAGGGCGACCGCCACGGCTGGCTCACGCCATGTGCCGCCCAGGCGGCCGAAGGCTTCGGCGGCCGCACTGCGCACCTCTGGCGCCGCGTCGGTCAGCGCAGCCTGGGCCAGCGCGGGGAGCACCGCGGGCGTCATGGCCGCGGCCGTGATCGCGCCCAGGCGGGCCGCGGCCTGGGCGCGCGCCTCTGCCTCGCGGTGCGCCAGCAAATCGAGCAGGACCGCGGTGCGCGTGGCGTCGTCTGGCGTCAGCGCCAGCCAGGCATCCACCTGGCGGTTGTAGCGCACGGCGCAGCGCAGCAGAAAGGACGTCGCGTCTGGCGTCAGGTGCAGGCGAGCGCGCTGTGCGTCGAGCAGATCAAAGTCGCCCTGCGAAGCGAACGCGCGCCGCGCCTGCCAATCGGCCAGCAGGCGCGCCAGCAGTTCTTGCGCCTGTTTGAGCGCGACCTGCTGCGCATCCAGCCAGCCCGCAATGCGCGCGGCCAAATAGTCGTGGCTCAACTCGAAATGGCTGTCGTCCACGCGGCGCAGCAGGCGCTGGCCCAGCAAACGCTCCAGCAGCGCCGTCACCGTGGTGGCCGGCAGTCCGCTGGCGGCGGTCACCTCATCGGCGCTGAGCACCGCTTTGGTCTGATGGGACGTGACCAGCGCGCTGAGCACCGCCTGCACCTGGGGCTGCTCCTCTGGCGTGTAGGCCGCCAGGGCGTCCGTGAGGTACGCGGCGAGAATCCCCGCGGCGCCGCCCACCTGCTGATAGTCGGCCAGGCGAATCGTCGCGCCGGGCCGGCCAAACTGATGATAGAGGCGTTCGCACACCAGTTGCAGCTGCGGCGGCGCCACCCCGCCTTGCCACAGGTCGTGCAGCAGGCGCTCCACCAACAGCGGCTCGAACGAGACATTGAAGCGGGCCGCGGGGCCGGTGATGGCCTCGCCCGCGCCCTCCCATGAGAGGCGCTCCAGCCGGTAGCGTTGATCCAACAGGCCGGGGATCAGCTTCTCCAACGACGCCAACTGAGGCAAGAAGTCGTCGCGCACCGCCAGCACCACGCGCCAATCGTGGCTGCGGTCGGCCAGCGCGGCCATCAGCGCCTGCGCAAAGGCCTGGCGCTGGGCTTCGCCCCACAACAGCAGCAATTCCTCCGCCTGGTCGAGAACCAACACGGCGCGTGCAGCGAGGTCGGGAAGGTTGCCCGTCGCCGCGGGGTCGAACTCGCGCACACGCGTCAGGTGCACCTCAAAACCGGCGCGGAGCAGCCGCGGGGTCACGCCGGCGCGCAGCAGCGACGTTTTGCCGCTGCCCGACTCGCCGTAGACCACGACCAGGGGATTGGCCAGGATTTTGTTCGCCAGGCGCGCGCTGTCCTCCTGGCGACCGAAAAAGATCGCGGCATCAGTCGCGTCGAACGCGTCCAGGCCCTTGTAGGGCGAAGCCGGCAGGGGCGCGGGAGGGGGCGGCGCATCATCCACGGGCGGCGCGGCCGCGGGCGTGGGCGTCAGCGCCTGGATGCCGGCCATCAGCTCCTGCAGGAAATGCGCGGTGTTGTCCGGCACGAGCTCGACCCCTTTTTGCGCCCAATACTGCTGATCGGCCGCGTTGAGCGGCTGCTCGATTACGGCGTAGGCGCGGCGTCGGTGCTCGCGCACGCTGCGCGTCACCTGCGCAAAGAGGCGCTTGAAGGCCGGAGAGGTCAGGTCGTAGCCCAGGAAGATCAGCGTCTTGGTGGCAAAGAAGGCGCGGATCAGATCGGAGAGCGTGGGCAGGCGGGCCAGGAATTCATCGAAGTCGTCTTCGGTGATGACGAGAGAGTCGGGCTGACTGAGGTCGCCCTGCATCTTGATGACGACCACCTTGCTCTCGTCGAAGTAGGGCACATCCGCGTCGCGCACGATCAGGACATAGGATTTGCCCGCCATACGCAGCGCATCCTCCAGCAGCGCGTCGTAGGCCGTGGTGATGATCTTCGAGGAAGGCAGCACGGCCTGGGCCAGCAGTTCATGCAGCGCGGAAGGCTGCAGCGCCAGTTGGCGCAGCGCATCGCGCAGGGCCTGCACCAGGGGTTGGCGCCCGCGCAAGGCTTCGAAATCGCGCGCCACGGCCGTCAGCGACCGATCCGGGCGGTCATAGCTGATCTGCTGCGCCAACAGTTCCGCGATTTGCGTCAGCGGCAAGGGCGCGGCGGCGTCGCGCAGGCTGTCGCCCACGAAGAGCAGCGCATTATCGGCCGCCAGGTCAGCGGCCAGGTCACGTGTGAGGTTCATCGGCAGCGCTCGCGACGGTGCAGGACAGAGGGGATCAGAGCCGGCCGGGGGCGTTTGTAGAGCGATTGTACCACCAAACAACGTGTCACGGAAAGTTGCACGCGTACCCAAATTGCGTTATGCTTGTGGCCCATTAACTTCCGCACTGCGAAGGAAAATGTTCTTTGGAGATACCATGACAACTGCGACCTTGGCCATGCCGGCAACAACTCAATATGAGCACATCTCTCTAGATGATCAGCAAGTGCCGTGGATTGTGGGGACAACCATGAAAGTCGTCGAGCTCGTCCTGGATTACCAGACCCATGGTTGGAGTCCCGAGGAATTGCGTTTTCAACATCCCTATTTGACGCTCGGCCAGATCCATTCAGCTCTAGCCTATTACTGGGACCATCAAGCACAGCTCGACCAGGACATTGAACGACGCCGACGGAAGGTTGAGCGCTTGCAACGCAGCGTACGGGTCTCCCCACTACAAGTTCGCTTGCGAAGCGAGCCAACGCAATGACGCTTGCCCTCTACATGGATCACCATGTACCACGTGCAATAACCATTGGCCTGCGCCTTCGTGGGGTTGATGTGCTCACGGCATTCGAAGACGGCGCCCATAGACTGCAAGACCCGCAATTACTGGATCGTGCCGCGGAACTGGAACGAGTGCTTTTCACGAGCGATGACGACCTGCTGACCGAAGCAGCGAAGCGCCAGATGAACGAACAGTTCTTTTACGGTATTATCTATGCCCACCAAGGGCAAGCATCAATCGGGGCCTGCGTCCACGATCTTGAGGTGGTCGCAAAAGCTGGCGACCCCAGCGACATGATCAACTACGTATTGTTCCTCCCCTTATGAAACAGACGACCCTGGAAATCGTGATAGGAAAGGCTTGGGTACACGATGGCAGACTTCACCCATAACCACTACAACGCCCGCACCGCCCTCGAAACGGCGACGGGCAGAGTGTACTACTACCGGCTGGCAGCCCTGGAAGAAGCCGGCCTGGCTGCGATCTCGCGCCTGCCGTTTTCGATCAAGATCCTGCTCGAAACCGCGCTGCGCAACTGGGACGAGTTCCTGGTGACCGAGAAGGACATCATCAACCTGGCGACCTGGAACCCACAGGCGCCCGCGCAGGTTGAGATTCCTTTCATGACCGGACGTGTGGTCATGCAGGACTTCACCGGCGTGCCGGCCGTCGTGGACCTGGCCGCGCTGCGCGCGGCGATGGCGCGGCTGGGCGGTGACGCCGAGCGCATCAACCCGCTGATCCCCGCCGACCTGGTGATTGACCATTCGGTGCAGGTGGACAGCTTCGCCACCAGCAACGCGCTGCTCTTCAACGCCGAGCGCGAGTTCGAGCGCAACCGCGAGCGTTACGAGTTCCTGCGCTGGGGCCAGCAGTCCTTCAGCAACTTCCGCGTCGTGCCGCCGGCCACCGGCATTGTGCACCAGGTCAACCTGGAGTACCTGGCCTCGGTGGTGCGCACCGAAACCACGACGCAGGGTGACATCGTCGCCTTCCCGGACACTCTGGTGGGCACCGACTCGCACACCACCATGATCAACGGCCTGGGCGTGCTTGGTTGGGGCGTGGGCGGCATCGAAGCCGAGGCCGCCATGCTCGGCCAGCCGATGTACATGCTGATGCCTGAAGTGATTGGCGTCAAGATCACTGGTCGCCTGCCGCAGGGCGCCACCGCCACCGACCTGGCCTTGCGCGTGACGCAGCTCCTGCGCGCCAAAGGGGTTGTCGGCAAGTTCGTCGAATTCTACGGCGACGGCGTGGGCCGCATGAGCCTGGCCGACCGCGCGACCATTGCCAACATGGCGCCGGAGTATGGCGCGACCATGGGCTTCTTCCCGGTGGATGCAGAGACGCTGCGCTACCTGCGCGGCACCGGGCGCAGCGCCGAGCTGGCAGACCTGGTCGAGCGTTACTGTCGCGCCCAAGGCCTCTTCCGCACCGACGGCATGCCCGAGCCGCAGTTCACCGACACCCTGACGTTGGATATGGCGACCATTGAGCCAAGTCTGGCCGGGCCGAAGCGGCCGCAGGACCGCGTGGCCCTGGCCGACGTCAAGCAGTCGTTCGCGGCGGCCTTGACCGCGCCGATTGCCCAGCGCGGTTTTGCGCTCAGCCCAGCGTCAACCGGCGCCGCGGCCGCGGTCAGCTACGAGCACGAAACGCTCGAGCTGCATCACGGCTCCGTGGTGATCGCGGCGATCACAAGCTGCACCAACACCTCCAACCCGTCAGTCATGATCGGCGCGGGGCTGGTAGCGAAGAAGGCGGTCGAGCGCGGCCTGCGCGTCGCGCCCTACGTCAAGACCAGCCTGGCGCCCGGTTCGCGTGTCGTCACCGATTACCTGGCCGAAGCTGGTCTGACGCCGTACCTGGAGGCGCTGGGCTTCCACACCGTGGGCTACGGTTGCACCACCTGCATCGGCAACAGCGGCCCGGTGCCGGACGTGGTGGCCGACGCGATCAAAGAAGAGAACCTGGTGGCTGCGGCCGTGTTGAGCGGCAACCGCAACTTCGAGGGACGCATCAACCCCTCGGTGCGCGCCAACTACCTGGCCTCGCCGCCGCTGGTCGTGGCGTTTGCGCTCGCCGGCACGATGGACGTTGACCTGGCAACCGAGCCGGTCGGAACCGATCGCAACGGCAACCCGGTCTATCTGCACGAAATCTGGCCGAGCCAGGAAGAGGTGCAGGCCACGGTCAGCAGGGCGCTCAAACCGGAGATGTACGCGCAGCAGTATGGCAACGTCTTTGGCGCCAACGAAGCCTGGAATGCCATCAAAATCCCCGAAGGCAAGTTGTACGACTGGGATCCCAGCTCCACCTACATCCAGGAGCCAACCTTCTTCGAGACGCTGTCGCCTGAACCCGCGGCGATGGGCAACATTCTCGGGGCGCGCGTGCTGGCCCTCGTGGGCGATTCAGTGACCACCGACCACATCTCGCCCGCGGGCAACATCGCCAAGAACAGCCCGGCCGGGCGCTATCTAATGTCGCTGGGCGTGCAGCCTGTTGATTTCAATTCCTACGGCGCGCGCCGCGGCAACCACGAAGTCATGATGCGCGGCACCTTTGCCAATATCCGCCTCAAGAACCTGATGCTGAACGGCGTCGAGGGCGGCTACACGCTCTACCTGCCGACCGGCGAACAGATGAGCATCTACGACGCGGCCATGCAGTACAAGGCGAGCGGCACGCCGCTGGTCATCCTGACCGGCAAGGAGTACGGCACCGGCAGTTCGCGTGACTGGGCGGCCAAGGGCACGATGCTCCTGGGCGTGAAGGCGGTCATTGCCGAGAGCTTCGAGCGCATTCATCGCAGCAACCTGGTGGGCATGGGCGTGCTGCCGCTGCAGTTCCTGCCGGGGGAGAGTGCGCAGACCCTGGGGTTGAACGGCCAGGAGATCTTTGACATCACCGGCATGGATGACGCCATGCAGGCCGGGCAGATCATGCACGTGCGCGCCACGCGTCTCGACGGCACAACGACCCAGTTCCAGTCCCTGTCGCGCATTGACACGCCGGTCGAGGTGGAATACTATCGTCACGGAGGGATCTTGCAGTTCGTCCTGCGCAAGATGCTGAAGGGGTAAGCGGCCGGTGACCGTCCCGACCGATCATGGGACGAGAGGATCTTTTGCCGCGAAGGGTCGCACCAGGGCCGCACGATCACCGTCTGGGGCATGTGATGCGACCGCACATGGCCGCGAACAGACTTCCGACTTCTTCAAGATTTCGGAAGTCTGGCGTCGCATCGCCTCACGTCGAGATTACGGGGATGGCTGCTCAGGTCGCCAGCGTCTACGTTGCTCCGCCAGCCGTCATGCCGATTCGAACCTTCTAGGCGAAGCTGTTTTCATTGTTGGTTGGACATGCCTGATTGTGGTAGAATCAGTGCTGCAGGCAGTGAATCGTTTGCTGACCGAGTCGTCAAAAAGGAGCGGCACGATGACCGAGCAGACTCAGGTTGGATCACGGCCAGCCATGCTGGTCAGTGACACGGTATTGGAGCAGCTCCAGCGCGTAGCTGACACGCAGGGAATTGCTGCTAATGAATTGGCCGAGCAAGCGATTCGCCATTTCTTGCGTGAGGAAAGGCGCCAGCTGCTGCAACGAGAATCAGAAGCCTTCTGCGCGTTGCATGAGCAACTTCTTGCCACCCATGCGGGCGAATTCGTCGCCATTTACGATGGTCGGCTTGTGGACTACGATCGCGATCAGGAATCGCTGTTGCTGCGCCTGGATACGAACTTCCCCACGGTTCCGGTTCTCATCAAACAAGTTCTCCCTGATCCTCAGGAGACTTACTTGATTCGCTCACCTCGATTTGTCTGTGAAAGTAATGTCCTGAATCGGCTCGTGGTAACCCTCAACGGATTGGCTGCAATGACCGAAGTCTCTGGCTGACGCTGACGCTCCGACGTTCATCATGCGCATGGCCCCCCATTGGATTCGGTTTATTGCGCCGCGAGCACCAGGCTCTCCAAAGCCAGTCCAGAGCCCACACCGCCGATTTCTGCCACACGTTTTGATGCGCCTTGCCGCCGGAGGTCGTTATGTCTCACCGTTCAGTTTCCGCGATGCACCGCTTCTGTGCGATTGCCACCACCGTGTTCCTGTTGACTGCCTGCGCTAATCAGGCCACGCCCCTGGCTCTCAGCGGCGCCGTGACGCAGGCGGCGCCGGCCGCTCAGGCAAACCAACCCCTGCCGGTGACGGCCACATCTACTCCGGAACCGACGCCGACCTCGACACCCACGACGGAACCAACATCAACCTTCACACCGACGCCAACTCCAACGGAGACGGCGACTCCATCGCCAACGGCTGAGGTGACGCCTGGGGCGGTGGTGCGAGGAGATCAGAACGTCAATCTCAGAAAGGGGCCAGGCTCTCACTATGACGGGTTGGGGCAGATCGCACCTGGTGCGCTGATGGAGGTGGTGGCAACGGCCGAAATGAATGGGCAAACCTGGTATCAGGTGAAGCTTGCTGACGGTAGGCTTGGATGGGTGCGTAAAGACCTGGTTGAGGCAAATGAGAAAGCGGGGGCAGTGCCAAAGGCAAGCGATGTTCCTCCAACACCAACACTTCGACCCAAACCTACAGCTACACCGAGGCCAGCAGCGACAAAACCGCCAGAAGTTCGTGGCAATGAGTCGGGCATTCCTGCGGATGTAATGCAACTGATACTTAATGATTATGGTTCTCTAGATGCAATGGTTGGACAAACAATGGAATTCAATGGGGCAACTGCTGTGCAAAATGGCGAAAATCCAACCTATCACGGAAGTATTCTTTGGGTTAGGCTAACAGAAGATCTGGGTATGAAGACCGCCCCTGATGGTTCAAGGTTGTCACATCGGTTCATGGCTAATGCTGGTCCATATGGGGTTATCAGAGTTTCACTAATGGATGATCCTTTGAGTCCGGATTGGTCCGGCCTACATAGCAATATTTTGTCGGGTATCTGGGGCTATGGTAGTTGGGGATATTTCTTAGATGGACAAGGTAATCCTGTTAAGACGCTGCTTGGTATTTCCCAATTACAACAGGGGGCATCTTTGTCTAAAGTAGCCGGGAAAGGCGATGTAATCGGCATTTTCGTAGAAGATCAGAATGATAACTCGGGAACTGGAAATTCTTTGGAACGGGGTGGAGCTTCCTGTTCAAGGGTCCTCGTGTTAAACAGGTAAGCTTTGGAGTGAAGTTAATTGTTTCTCGGTCCGATTGTGTTGTAGTATGTAGTTGATGTCAAATTGGCGGCTAAGTGTTGTTTTTTTGTTGTCTTTTCTGGTTTGCTCGGGTCTACATCAGCAGGTTTATGCGCAGTATGGGTGTGTTGACAATAATGATTGTTCTAACGGATATACATGTACTTCTGGTATTTGTGTCCCTCCTACTACCACTTGTGGTGACAACAGTTGTAACGGGACAGAAACCCAGTATACCTGCCCAGAAGACTGTGGTTTCCCCCCGGGAGAGCAGAGTTGCGGCACCACGACTTGTGCTGACGGGCATGTGGGGACGGTTCAGTGTTCCCCTAACTGCGATGCTTCCCCTAGGGCTTGTTGGGATTTTTGCGGTACAGGATCGGGCAGCAATCAAGAGTGTTCGCAGGCGGGTGATTGTAATGGCACGGTTAATTGTGGGTATGGAACTACCTGTGGTGAGTGGGCGTGTGGAAATGGAGCCTGTTATTCGGACTGTTCTGGTTGCTCTGCCCCACCTGCGGGTTGTACGCCGACGGCGCGGTGTTTGGAGCACGAAGCCGCGAAGGGCAGCGAAGAACACGAAGCGCGAAGTGGGGCGGGGCGGCGTGACATCTTCGCGTTCTTCGCGCTTCGTGTCCTTCGTGTTGCTTCGTGACTTCGTGCTCCATTATTGGTTGGACATGCCTGGTTGTGGTAGAATCAGTGCTGCAGGCAGAAATACGAAGAGCAAAGCGGGTACCAACCCCGCCCCGGCTTGACCGGGCAGACGTAGGAGAAACTACCATGCATACCTGGACCCCAGCGCGCATCAGCGCGCGCCTCGATCGTATCCTCTGGACGGTGCAGAAGCCGCCGCGCTACACCGGGGGCGAGCACAACAGCGTGACCAAAGACTGGGACGCGATCCCCATGCGCCTGGCCCTGACCTTTCCTGACACCTACGAACTCGGCATGTCCAACCTGGGCCTGATGCTGCTCTACGACATCGTCAACCGCCAGCCTGACATGCTGGCCGAACGCGCGTACGCGCCCTGGGTGGACATGGAAGCGCTCATGCGCCAGGAAGCGATGCCGCTCTTCAGCCTGGAGACGCGCCATCCCCTGCGTGATTTCGATATCATCGGCTTTGGCCTGCCCTACGAGCAGCTCTTCACCAACACGCTCAACTGCCTCGACCTGGCCGGCATCCCCCTGCGCACGGCCGATCGCAGCGCGGACGATCCGCTGATCCTGGCGGGCGGCAGCGCGGGCACCAACCCGGAGCCGATGTGGCCGTTCATAGACGCGTTTCTGATCGGCGAGGGCGAAGAGGTCATCCTGGAGATCCTGCGCGCGCAGCTGGCCTGGAAACAGGCGCGCCAGGCCGACCCGGCCGCGGTCACGCGCACGGATCTGCTGCGCCGCATGGCAGCCATCCCTGGCGTGTACATTCCTTCGTTCTACGAAGCCGCCTATCACCCCGACGGCACGCTGATCGCCACCACGGTGCGGCCCGAATTTGCCGGCGTGGCGCCGCCGGTGGTGACCAAGCGCATCGTCGCCACGCTGCCGCCGCCCACGACCGATTTCATCGTGCCTTACCTGGATGTGGTGCACAACCGCGCCGCGATCGAAATTCAGCGCGGCTGTACGCGCGGCTGCCGCTTCTGTCACGCGGGCATGGCCTACCGCCCGGTGCGCGAGCGACCGGTGCAGGAGGTGCTCGACGCCGTGGATAAGATGATCGCGAGCTGCGGCTTCGAGGAAGTTTCCTTCCTCTCGCTCAGCTCCAGCGATTACACCTACATCGGCGAGCTGGTCAAGGCGGTGGTGGACAAGCACGGCGCGGACAAGCTCAGCATCGGCCTGCCCAGCCTGCGCATCGAATCGTTCTCGGTGGACTTGATGAACCTGCTGGAGAAAGGACGTCGGCGCAGCGGCTTCACCTTTGCGCCCGAAGCCGCGACCGACCGCCTGCGTGATGTCATCAACAAGCCGATCGCCACCGACGACCTGCTCAAGACCGCCGAAGATGTTTACAGCCGCGGCTGGACGACGATCAAGATGTACTTCATGATCGGCCACCCCACGCAGACCGATGAGGATGTGAAAGCCATCGCCGACCTGGCCTGGGCGGTGATGCGCGTCGGCCGCCGCATCATGGGCAAGAAGGCCAAGGTGCGCGTCGGCGTCAGCACGCTGGTGCCCAAACCGCACACGCCCTTCCAGTGGGCGCCGTTGGAGGCCGAAGAGACCGTGCGCCGCCAGATTGCCTATCTGCAAGACAGCCTGCGCGGAGTCGGTTTCCATTTCAACTGGAACAACCCGCGCGAAACCCTCATGGAAGCCTACCTCAGCCGCGGCGACCGCCGCCTGGCCGATGTCATCGAGCGCGCCTGGCAGCTCGGCGCCAAGTTCGACGCCTGGGGCGATCAATTCCGCGACGGCGCCTGGATGCAGGCCTTTGCCGAGCAGGGGCTGGACCCAGATTGGTATGCGCGACGCGAACGCCGCGTGGACGAGGTCATGCCCTGGGATCACATCAGCCTGGGCCTGAACAAGGACTTCCTCATCCAGGAGTATCGCAACAGCCAGGTCGGCGCGGTGATTGACGATTGCAGGGATCACTGCTTTAGCTGCGGCATCCTGGGCCAGTTCAAAGAGCAGCGTCGCGGCACGGACGAAGAGGCCTGGGGCTGCCCGGCGCTGGGCAAGTCGGCGCAGCACAATCAACCGGTGAGCGTCATGCCCATCCCCCTCTACATCAACCCCGACATGAGCCCGGACCTGGCCGGCCAGTTCGGCCCGCGCGTGCCGCAGTTGGCCGGGGGGACGGTCAATCAACGGCTGAACTGATCCAGCCATTCTTTCGACACACCATCTTCTTCTACTGGTTTCTCATCAAGCCACACAGGGGCGAGCTCGCAGCTCGTCCCTTTTTGTTCCCGGCTGGTTCCCGCCAACTTCCCGCGGCGTCGGGAATCGTTCACTGGACAGCGGGACATTCTGTGTGCTACGGTTGACCAGGGTCAGCTCAACAGCACTCGTGCTCCGGTCAACAATGTATATGATTTTCACTCCGTTGCCCATGCGCTGGACGCACAACCATGAATGAGAATGTGGCGCAAGCCACCAGCTTGCCTCAATGGCGCGGGGCGCCGCAATCCGGCGGATTGCGCTACAGGGCTATTTTCAGTTATCCATGCGCCGGGCGCACAACCAGAAATGAAAACAGGCAATCCGTGGCGATCCGTGTTCATCCGCGGCCTATTTTCGGGTTAGCGGACCGGGAGTCCAGAATTGTCTGGGTTGAGTTTAGTTCAGTCTACGGAGGGTCTGAAAAGATGAAACGCACCTTATCCATCATCCTGGCGTTCATGCTAGGCCTGACTGCTTTGGCGGCCACCACAGCCAGTAGCACCGCGCTGATCGCACCATGCACCCCCGGTGGGGATTACAACCCCGACTGTGACCTGGACCATAACGGTGTGATTGACATTCTCGACATCCAATTGGCCGCCGGGCATTGGAATCAGGTCGGCGCGTGGACGGGCGGGGACAGCTGGCTGCTCACCGGCAACGCCGGCGCCAGCCCGGCGACGAACTTCGTCGGCACCACTGACGGTCAGAACCTCATTGTGCAGCCAGGCGCCGGTCGGGTGGGCATCGGCGCGACGAACCCGACCGATGGCAAGCTGTACGTCGCCGGCGGCGGCGGCCGCGGTGTCTATGCGACCAGCGCCAGCACCGATGGCGTGGTGGGCGCCAGCGGCAGCGGTGTTGGCGTATCGGGCATCAGTACGAGCTTCTACGGTGTGGACGGCTCGACGCAGAGCACAAGCTATGCCGGCGTGCGCGGCGTCAACCTGTCAACCGGCGTGAACGGCGCGGGCGTCTACGGCTTGAGCACCAACGGCCCAGGCGTCAACGGCGTGAGCACCAGCGGCAACGGCGTCAAGGGCGCCAGCACAGACAGCGCGGGCGTCTATGGGGTCAGCACGAATGGCAGCGGCTTGTACGGCTCCAGCAACGGCAGCAACGGCGTCTACGGCCAGACGACTGCATCCCTTCAGCCTGGTGTAAAGGGCGTCAACGCCGCGGCCAGCGGCATCGGCGTGCGCGGCGAGGCCAATGCTGCGGGCGGCGTCGGCGTCTGGGGTCAGAGTAACGCCAACACCGGCATCTACGGCCTAAGCACAGACGGCATCGGCGTGTGGGGTCAGAGCACCAACGGCCCGGCGATGCGCGCCGACGGCAACGCCGTGCAAGCTCGCGCCATGGGCGGCTGGGCCAAGGCCATGGCCTATATTCGCTCCGATGGGCTGATTTTTCAATGCTACAATGGCGTCACCGGCGCGTCGAGCAACGGGTGCGGCTTCACGGTCAATCACTTCACGGCTGGCGGCTATGGCGTTGACTTTGGTTTCTATGTCTGGGATCGCTTCGTATCCGTCACGGCAACCAGGAACGCTGTGGGCAATAACATGGCTGCGGAGTTTGATTTTGGGGCTGCGAACACCACGATTGATGTGCGAACCTTCCGCGCCAATCAGACCGTTGATACGGAAGACACCCGGTTCATGATTATCGTCTATTGAGACGCGCGACCACGCGAGGCAATACCCATGTTGAGAAGTTTCTTCATCTTGCTCTGTCTTTGCGTTTTACTGCTGCCGGCCACGGCCCTCGCCCAAACCGGCGGGCCCTACAGCCTGACCTGGAGCAATGTCGGCGCCGCGGGCAGTAGCAGTGGCGGCGCCTACACGTTAACGTCCAGCGTCGGCCAACCCGATGCCGGCACGTTGAGCGGCGGCAGTTACACCCTCTCCGGCGGCTTCCTGGGCGGCGCGCCGTGCAGCCTGCCTCAGGACATCAACGGCGACGGCCAGGTGACGGTGCTTGACATCCAGGCGGACGCTGCGGCCTGGCGAATGGTCAATCCAGTTTTTCCATACGACCAGGATCAGGACGGCGACGTGGATGTGCGGGATGTGATGCTGATCGCCGCGGCCATCGGAAGCGCCTGCTGAGGACAACGTCTCTTTGTCGCCAACCAAACCATCACCCGTATGTGAGGAGAAATCATGCCAATGATACGTCGTTTCGGATTCTTTGCCGCTATCGTGTTGCTCAGCCTGACCAGTGGAGCGGTCATCGCTGATCGCACTGCGCCGCGCGGACCAGTCGGCGCGGCGTTCACCTACCAGGGTCAGCTCGCCAGCGCGGGGTCGCCGGTCAACGAGGCCTGCGATTTTCAGTTCAGCCTGTGGGACGATGCGGCGACCGGCGCCCAACTAGGCGCGACCGTGGCGCCTACACTCAACGTGGTCAACGGCCTCTTCACCGCCGCGCTCGATTTCGGCAATCAGTTCACGGGCGACGAGCGCTGGCTGGAGATCGCGGTGCAGTGCCCGGGCGACCCCGGCTTCACGCTGCTCACGCCGCGCGTGGCGCTCCTGGGCGTGCCATACGCCAACGGCCTGCGTCCCGGCATTGGCGTGACCGACAGCGCCAACGGGTCGAGCGCGTCGCTGGCGGCGCCGGGGTACGGCGTCACCGGCAGCAGCACGAGCGGCAATGGAGTCTTGGGCGAGGCGCAGGCCTCCCTGCAAGCGGGCGTGAAGGGCGTCAACGCCGCGGCCAGCGGCATCGGCGTGCGCGGCGAGGCGAATGCGACCGGCGGCGTCGGTGTGTGGGGACAGAGCGATGCCAACACGGGCGTGTATGGTCTCAGCACGAGCGGCAGCGGCGTCTGGGGTCAGAGCGCCAGCGGGGACGCTGTCTACGCCGTTAGCAGCAGCGGCGCGGGCGTCTTGGCCGCCAGCACGAGCTACTACGGGGTCAGCGGCTCGACGAGCAGCGCCACCCTGGCCGGCGTGCGCGGGGTCAACCTATCCACTGGCGTCAACGGCGCGGGGGTCTCTGGATCGAGTACGAATGGACCGGGCGTCAATGGGGCGAGCACCAGCGGCAACGGCATGAAGGGCACGAGCACGGACGGCGCGGGCGTCTTTGGCATCAGCACGAATGGCAGCGGCCTCTATGGTTCCAGCGCCGCCAGCAACGGCGTCTACGGCCAGAGCTCGGCATCGCTTCAGCCAGGCGTCAAGGGCGTCAACAATGCGTCCAGCGGCATCGGCGTGCGCGGCGAGGCCAATGCCACGGGCGGCGTCGGCGTCTGGGGCCAGAGCACGGCCAACACTGGCGTATACGGCCTGAGCACGAGCGGCATCGGCGTCTGGGGTCAGAGCACTAACGGACCGGCCATGCGCGCCGACGGCAACGCGGTGCAGGCTCTCAATGCTGGCGGCTGGGTCAAGGCGATGGCCAAAATCTACTACGACGGCACGATAGTCGGTTGTTACAATGGCCTGACCGGCGCGTCGAGCAACGGGTGTGGCTTCACGGTCAACCGCTTCACCTCTGGCGGCTATGGTATAGACTTTGGCTTCAACGTCTGGGATCGTGTGGTATCCGTCGCTGTCACAAGGATGGCCTACAATTTCGGCGCCAACTGGGAGCTTGGCGCTACGAACAATATCATGAATGTACGGACCTTCCGCGTCACTGATTCGTTTACCACGTACGATGCTGATTTCATGATCATCATCTTCTGAGAGGCGCCCACGCGCGCAAAACATCATGCCAGGAGTAAAACCTTGAACGTTCGTAGACTCTTTTCCCTGGTTTCCATTCTACTGATTGCCCTGAGCGGCATGGCTGGTGCGACGCCGTTGGCTGCGCCATGTGCGGTCGGCGCGGTGTACGACCCCGCCTGCGATGTGGATCACGACGGCGATGTGGACATCTTTGATATCCAGTTGACCGCCAGCCACTGGAGCCAATACGGCGTCTATGTCAGCGATAACAACCACGATCATCTCGGCCAGACCTGGACCGGGAACAACAACCCGCTCAAGATTGAAGGCTCCTTCGCTGTCTCTCCAGACCATTTTGCTCTGCAAGGGAAGAACTCCGCCACCAACAGCATTGGCGTGCGCGGCGAGGCCAACGCCAGCGGCAGCGTTGGCGTCTGGGGGCAGAGCGATGCTAACACCGGCGTGGCGGGCGTCAGCGTCAACGGCGCCGGTGTGTGGGGGATCAGCACCAGCGGGCCGGCGCTCAAGGCCACGTCCACCAACTCGTCAGGCCTGGAAGTAAGCTCGGCCGCGAATGGCATGGTCGTGCTTGCGGCCGGGTATACCGGCGTGTCTGTGAATTCGGCATCTGTCGGCGTGCTCGTGAACTCGACGACAAATGACGGCTTTCACGTGAATGGAGCCGGCGGCGACGGTCTGCACGTGAACTCGGCGGGCTTCACCGGCGTGCACGCAAACACGGAGCAGGCCAACGGCCAGTGGGGGTTCTACACGCCCGACCGCATCTTTGGTACGGTTGGCATGTTCAGCGCGCTTTCCCTCGTCGCCCAGGTCAGCGGCCCGGACAGCCTGGCGCCCGGCGACCTGGTGGCCGTCGCTGGCGTGGCGGAGACGTTGCCCGGCAGCGCTGCGGCGATGCCCCTCGTGCGCCTGGCCAACGGCGCGTCGGCCAGCGTCGTTGGCGTCGTCGAGCATCGCCTGGCCTTAACATCCCGGCCCAGCCGGCCGGTCGCGACGGGGGGCGAAGCCGCGCCTGAGCCGGAAGCCCCGGAGCTGCGCAATGCCGATGGCCCCGCGCGGGCCGGCGATTACGTGGCGATTACTGTGTTAGGCGCAGCCCAGGCCACGGTGGCGCCCGGCGAGAGCGCCATCGCTACCGGCACGCGCTTGACCGTCGCCGCGGATGGCGCCGTGCGGCCGCTGCAAACGCGCACGGTTGACGGCATGCTCGTCACCGAAGGCGCGCCGGTGGTTGGCGTGGCGCTAGAGCCAGCGAAAAACGGCCTGGTTTGGGTGCTGGTCAACCCGCACTAGAGCCTGGTGATTTGCCAAAGGGGTGGGCTATGCCATAATTGGGGCGTTATGGGTGACTCACTTTCGCCAAGAACGCGCCTTTGGGTACGGGTGACCTGGTCCGTTGCCATCGCCGTGTGGCTGCTGACCGCGATCCTCTTGCTCCTGCGACTGTCCGTGCCGTGGGATGGCGCCTGGATTTCGCTGGGCACCCCGCGCTTCGGCGAAGTGACCGTCGTGGCGGCGCTGCCCGATTCGGCCTTACGCGTCGGCGATCAGATTTTGGCCGTCAATGACTATCCGTTGGCTGCCGGCTCGCCAGCCGTCTTGGGACGAGCGCAGCCAGCGCCCTGGTCATGGCAAGTCGGCAAAACCATCACCTACCGGCTCGTGCGCGACGGTCAGCCTTACGAAGTCGCCGTCGTCCTGCGGCCAGGCGCTCTGATCTGGCCGCACAAGCCGTGGGGCATTCTCTTGTTTGGCGTCGTGTTTTGCCTGTTGGGCAGCTATGTCTTGTTCTGCCGACCGGCTGAGCCCGCCGCCCGCTGGATGTTTCTGATCGGCGCGCTGCTGACCAGCTATGGCGTGGTGCGCAGCTTCCAGTGGACGCTGGGCGAATACCTGGCCGGCCCTGCACCGGTAGCCTACATGTCCCTGACTCTCGGAACCGTGCAGATGGCTTTCCTGGCAATGGTTGGCCTGGCCCTGGTCTTTCCCAGCCCACATCGCCTGGTGCCGGGCCGGCCCTGGCTCATGCCGGCCATGGCCGTGATCCTGCTGGGCATCTTGACGGCCAGCGGTTTGGCCCTGACGCGTGCAGAGGAGGACTGGATGAGCAGGCTGGCGGCCATGATGACGCTCTACTTCCGACTGCAATTGTCGCTCTGCATCCTGGCTGCGATTCTTTTCCTCACGAACATCGTGACGCAATCGTCTGCTGACCGGCTGCCCGCCAGATGGGTGGCATTGGGCGCTGCGGCAGCCCTGATCTTCGGCGCGCTGCTGTCCGTGGCGCCGCTTGCGCTCGAAAGGCTGGGCTGGATCAGCGCCGACTCGGTGCAGGCTATGACCTTGCGCCAGGAGCTGACCTGGATCGTCGCGTTGGCGGCGCCCTTGTCATTTGCCGCGGCCATTCTGCGCTACCGCCTGTTCGATGTGGACCTGGTCCTGAATCGAACCCTGGTCTACGGCACGCTGACCGCGGTAACGATGGGGCTTTATCTCGCTGTGGTGGCCGCACTCAGCGCGCTCCTGCGCACGGGAACCAATCAACCCGCGCTGCTGTTGGGAACCGGCGTCGTGGCCGTCATTTTTCAGCCCTTGCGCCAGCGTTTACAGCGGGGAGTTAACCGGCTGATGTACGGCCAACGCGATGACCCCTACGCCGTGCTCTCGCACCTGGGGGACCAGCTTGGAGGCGCGCTGGCGCCCGATGCGGCGGCGCCCAGCATCGTGCAGACGCTGGCGCAAACGCTCAAGCTGCCGTACGTGGCGATCAGCCTGACCACGCTTGGTCGCGCGGACGAAGAATCCGGTCTGGAACCGGCGGCGACCTGGGGAAAACAGCCCGCTTACGCGCTGGTGGAATTTCCTTTACGCTATCAGCAGCGATCGGTTGGCCTCTTGCAGGTGGCGCCGCGAGGGCCGGGCGAGCGCTTTTCGCCCGCGGATTGGCGCTTGCTGCAAGACCTGGCGCGGCAGATTGGCGTGGCGCTGGCGGCCGTGCAGCAGGCGCGGCAGGCGCAGCGGCTGGCGGCTGACCTGCAGCAGGCACGCCAGCGCCTGGTCGCCGCGCGCGAGGAAGAGCGCCGCCGTCTGCGCCGCGATCTGCACGATGGGTTGGGGCCGGCGCTGGCCAGCCTGACGCTCAAAGTGGATGCCGCACGCGACGAGTTGGACTACGATGTGTCGGCGGCCGCGGCCATGCTGGCCGCGCTGAAGGGTGACATCCAGGCCGCGGTGGCTGACATTCGCCGCCTGGTTTACGACCTGCGCCCGCCAGCCCTGGACGATCTGGGCCTGGCCACCGCGCTGCGCATGCAGGCCTCGCATTACCGAAGCCAGAACCTGGTTATCACCGTGGACGCGCCTGAACACCTGCCGCCGCTGCCGGCGGCCGTGGAAGTGGCGCTCTATCGCGTCGCTGCCGAGGCGATGACGAACGTCGTGCGCCATGCTCACAGCCAATCTTGCCTGCTGCGCCTGGCCGTCGCCGCCGATCGGGTAGACTTGGAAATCATTGACGATGGCCGTGGCCTGCCGACGCCGACGCCGGCCGGCGTCGGGCTGATTTCGATGCGCGAACGCGCCGCTGAGTTGGGCGGTGAATGCCTCATGACGTCGGCGCCTGAGCAGGGCACGCGCGTACATCTCTGGCTGCCGCTGCCGCAGACGTCATAAAGGAGAGCCTTCGATGGACAACATCACCATCCTCATCGCCGACGACTCCGCCCCCTTTCGTGACGGCATGCGCGCCATGCTGCGCCGCGAGACCGATATGGTCATCGTGGGTGAGGCGGCCAGCGGCGCCGAGGCCGTGCGCCTGGCCGCGGCGCAGCAGCCCGACGTCGTTCTCATGGATCTGCAGATGCCTGAAGGGAACGGCATTGACGCCACGCGCACCATCGTGACGGCCTCGCCCCACATGCGCATCCTGGTGCTGACCATGTTCGAGGATGATGACTCGGTGTTTGCCGCGCTGCAAGCCGGCGCGCGCGGGTACATTCTGAAAGGGGCCGACAAAAGGGAGGTGCTGCGCGCGATTCGCGCCGTGCACAACGGCGAGGCCATCTTCGGGCCTGTGATCGCGCAGCGCCTGGTGCATTATTTCGCCGCCCGCCATCAGTCCAGCTCCGCACAGCCGCCCTTCCCCGAGCTGAGCGAGCGCGAGCGTGAGATCCTGGCCATGATTGCCCGGGGCAAGAGCAACCAGGAGATCGCCGATGACCTGGTGGTGAGCCTCAAGACCGTGCGCAATCACGTCTCCAACATCTTTGCCAAGCTGCAGGTGGCCGATCGCGCGCAAGCGATGGACCTCGCACGCCGCGCGGGCTTGGGAAGAACTGCCGCCGGATAACAATCAATCCCTGGCGTTACTGCACCCGCCTCCCAGCAGCTCCAAATGCAGCACACATTTCAACCACAAAGAGCACAGAGCAAAAAGAAACGGCAGATCAGACGCAAATCGGCAACTTGTGTGCGTTCTTTGTGATCTCTGTGGCTAAAAACCAGGCCACATTTGGAATTGCGGCCCGCCTCTGAAGTTCGATGGCTGCTGGCTCGTTGATATTCACCCGTGGTGCACTGCAAACCTGCTTGCCCGGAGGCAAGAGGCTATTCGAGGTCGCGTGGCTCGGTCAGCAGACGAATACCTTCCAAGATTTGATGAATGCGCGGTCGGGATAGTGTGCCAATGTATTCGCCGAGCTGCATTTTATCCACCGTGAAAACTTGTGAAACGACAACAACACTCTGCTTGGGCAAATTGCATTCCCCTTGTTCGAGTGTCACATTTCCAGGCACTCGTGATCGCTTCAGATTCGAGGTTAGTGCACACACGATCACCGTGTTGATCCGACTGGCGTTGAAGACGTCATTCTGGATTACCACGTGTGGGTGACTGTAACCAGGCTCCGAACCGCCTGGCTCACCCAATTCCACCCAGTAAATGTCGCCTTGCCTGATTACCATTCGCCCTCTACTAATTTGCGATGCGACATTCGCATCGTGGAAAGGAGAGTCTGTTCGACCGGGTTGGGTTGGTCAGCATAAGCCTGGTTGATGTCATCCAATAATGCCTGGCTTTGGTGTCGCTTGATGAAATCTTCAACCGCCAGGCCGAATAGTTGGCTGCGCGAGACCTGCAGCTGCTGCGCCAATGTTTCGGCTTGTTCGAAGAGCGATTTTGGCATAGAGATCGCGGTTTTGATGGTGGTTGCCATTTGGTTATACCTTTCTGTATGATGTTAGTATAACCGTTTTGCGCCTGATGTCAACTACCAAAACGACTCGCCTGCGCGGGGCTGTCCATGCGACATCGTCACGCGTCAGGTTAAGGCTGGCCGCCTATCGGTGCAAGCATTGAACAAATGTGATACAATATCACACCTGAGTCGAAGGTTAGCAGTCTGCTTGCAGCGAGCGCATCCTGCACAACGAAACGAAAGGAGCAAACCATGAACGCACGTAGATTTTTCGCTTTGTTTCTCGTCTTGACCCTGTTGGCCACTCTGACCGGCGCGGCTGGCGCCACGCCGCGGGCCGCGCCCTGTGCCGTGGGTGGCGTTTATGATCCTGCCTGTGATGTGGACCACGACGGGGACGTGGACATCTTCGACATCCAACTGGCCGCCGGACACTGGAACCAGACCGGCGCCTACACCAGCGACAACAATCACAACCACCTGGGCCAGACCTGGACCGGCAGCAACAACCCGCTGACGATCAACGGAGCCTTTAGCCCTAACCCACCGCTGCTGCTGGCCAACACCACCGGCGACGGATTGCGCGCAACCACCAGTGCAACCAGCGGCACAGGCATCGAGGGCGCCGCGACGGCCGCCAGCGGTACCACGACCGGCGTTGCCGGCAAATCATTCTCGATCGGCGGCGTTGGTGTATCTGGCAACGCCTTCGCGACCACCGGCAGCTCGTACGGCGTCGTGGGCCAATCCAGTTCGGCGACCGGGCGCGGCGTGTGGGGCGTGGCCGCGGCGACCGGCGGAATCAATGCCGGTGTCTACGGCCAGTCTGCCTCCAACGAAGGCGCGGGGGTGCGGGGCTACGCCACCGCGGCCAGCGGCGCAACCTACGGCGTTTACGGCGAGGCGTCCTCGCCCGACGGACGCGGGGTTTACGGCTACGCCACTCTCGGCAGCGGCAACTCAGTTGGCATCTACGGCAGATCGGCCTCCACCGCGGGCACCGGCGCGATCGGGTGGGCATCGGCAGTCTCCGGCAACACCGTTGGCGTCTGGGGCATTGTCAATTCCCCAACGGGCAAAGGGGTGCATGGTTATGCCGCGGCCACCAGCGGCCAGTCGTACGGCGTCTATGGGCAGTCATCCTCAGCCGCAGGCGTCGCGGTGTATGGCATCAACGATGCGACGGGCAGCGGAGGGGTCGGGGTGTACGGCCATGCCAACAACGGTGTGGGCGTGCTCGCCGAGGGCGGCGGTGCGTCCACCACCGCGCTGGAAGTCTCCAACGGGGCCATTCAAGTAACCGGCGCCGGCTTGAACACGACCACGCCGGTTTTTCAGCACCAGGTGCATCACAGCGGGGCCAATGCCAACGTCTGCACCGATGGCACGTTCGGCTTCTGGTACAGCTATCTGAATCATCCCCTGCTCAACAACCACCCCGAAGCCCTGCTGATCGTGACTTCCAGCGCGGATGATCTGATCGTGCGTTACAGTCCCATCGGCTGTCCGGCTGGCCGCTGGACCATTACCAAGCCCGGCATTAATTTGCCCACCGATGGCAGCCTGGTCAATGTGTTGGTGGTGCTTCCTTGACGGAAAAGACCACGCTGCGCAGTAAACCGTTTGGTAGATTCATTACATTACGCCAACCAGGGACGCTGCTATACTGCTCCCGCGTCGAAACATCCCTTTGATTCCCAGGAGACATTCATGGATACGTTTATCGGTCATATCGCATTATTCCCCTATGGCTACGCGCCAAGCGGCTGGGCGGCCTGCGAAGGGCAACTGCTGCAGGTCAATCAAAACCCGGCCTTGTATGCGCTGTTGGGCGCCAATTTTGGCGGCGATGCCCGCGCGACCTTCGGGCTGCCAGACTTGCGCGGCAAAGCCCCCATTCCGAAGACGGCGTACTACATCGCGCTCAACGGCATCTTCCCACAGCGGGACTGAAAGAATTCCTCTCACCTGAACGCCAGCAGGGATCAGGCTGGCGGCGCGGCGATGGACTCGGTCTCTCTGAGGAAAAAGATGAGATCCAGGTCGCCCGGCGATTGACCGTAGGCTGTCAACGCCACGGCCGCCTCACCGCGAAACTGCGTGCCGTGATTGACCACATGTGCGAAAAGGCGCCACAACTCGTTTTGATGTGGCGCCTTTTTGGTTGTCTGATAGCGCACCGTCCGTTCGATGTCCTCATCGGTCAACCCATCCAGGTACGCACGCATTGCAAGCTCCTCTTCCTTCCAGAACTCACGCAGCGATTCCAGCGTGGGAAATCCGGTTTCCACGAGCATGGCCGGCGGCGAGATGCCTTCCTGGCAGCGTAGGCGCCAGACCACTTCCGCGCTCAGCACATGCACCAGCGCGCCGCGCAGGCTGCCGTGACTCAGCCCGGCCGGCGCGACAAACTGCGCCGGCGTCACCCTGGCGGCGGCGTCCAGCACACGATGATTCGCCCAATAGTTGTAATCGAACAGAACCGCAATTTCGCCCGTAGTCATGGCTTGCTCTCCCTTCCGTGTTTCCCTGCAGCCTATTTTAGCACACCTGGGGTCAGGGTCGAAACAAGGGGCATGTTGAGATGGGGCATGTTGAGATGGGGCATGTTGAGATGGGGCATGTTGAGATGGGGCACGTTGAGATGGGGCACGTTGAGATGGTAAATATCGCGATTCTGGGTTTGCTCCTCGTTGTCAATGGCGTCTTCGCCCTGGCCGAAGCGGCGTTGATGTCCACGCGCAAAGCGCGGCTGCAGAACCTGGCGGACGATGGCGATGAAGGCGCCCAGGCCGCGCTGGCGCTGGTCAACGACCCGACCGCTTTTCTTTCCACGGTGCAAGTTGGGATTACCCTAGTCGGTATCTTGGCTGGCGCGTTGGGCGAAGCGACGCTGGCAGAGCAATTGGCGCGCTATTTTCTGCGGGCGCCGCTCCTGGCCCCCTACAGCCAGGCGCTCAGTTTCATCGTTGTGGTTCTGGTCGTAGCCTACGTGTCGTTGGTCATCGGCGAGCTAGTGCCCAAGCGCCTGGCATTGCTTAGCCCAGAACGCCTTATCAGTCGGGTTGCCATTCCCATGCGCCTCTTATCACGCCTCGCCTTCCCCGCGGTTCGCATCCTGAGTTTCTCTACGTCTTTGGTGCTGCGCCTCCTCGGCGTGCGCGCTTCCAGCGAACCGCCAGTCACCGAAGACGAGTTGAAGGTGCTGATCGAGCAAGGGACGGCGGCCGGCGTCTTCGACGCGGCTGAACAGGAGATTATTCATCGCACGTTTCGCATGAGTGATCGTAAAGTCGCCGCCCTGATGACGCCTCGCCCGGCCATTGCCTGGCTCGATCTGAACGACAGCGCGGAAGAAAACTGGCGCAAAATCACGACCTCATCTTGGGCGCGTTTTCCCGTGGCCCGCGGCTCGCTTGACGCCATTGTTGGCGTGGTGCGCATCCATGATCTGCTGACCGCCCGCGCCCGCGGTGAACTCTTGGCCCTCGAAGACGTCGCGCAACCTCCGCTGCTGGTGCCGGAAAGCACGCCCGCGCTGCGCGCGCTGGAGATCTTGAAGCAGGCGCGCACGTCCATGGCTCTCGTCCTGGACGAATTCGGAGGCATCTCAGGCCTGTTCACGCTCAATGACGTGTTGCAGGCTATCGTGGGCGATCTGCCGGATCAAGATCAGCCAGCGCCGGCGTTGACCGTGCGGCGCGCAGATGGTTCCTGGCTTCTCGATGGCATGTTGCCGGTGGATGAAATGCAGGAATTGCTCGATCTGGCCGATTTGCCCGGCGCGGGCGATTATGCGACGGTCGCTGGTTTTACCCTGCGCATGCTGGGGCAAATTCCGAATGCGGGCGATCATTTTGCGTGGGGTGGATGGACATTTGAGGTGGTGGACATGGACGGGCGCCGCGTGGACAAGGTGCTTGTGAGCCCTCTTGTGCGCTTAGCATCCACAGAATTCATAGAGTAGCATCATGCGCACAGACCGCCGCCTCGTGGCGTAAGACACGGGCGGCGGATAGGTGCGATGACGAGGGATACAGTTTCTGACTCGGCAGCCTGGACGTCACGGCGCGGCGAGCCGCGCGCGCACCTGGTCAACGATGAACTCGTTGCTCGTGTGCACGCCGGTCGCCAGCTTGGAATAGATCAAAACGCCGTCCACGGTCACTTCGTAGCGGCCACCGTAGGATGGGATCAGGATGATCTCTGCCAACGGATGCGGCTGGTTGATGGTTCGTTTGAATGTATTGACCAGAGTCTCCACCAAACTGGTGGCGCGTGGGGTGTAGTTTCAAGCTACGCAGAATTCAATCGTGATACGCATCTCACACTCCTACTGGTTGATCGTCACCGACGCGGTCATGTTCCAGCGCAGCCGCGGATCGCTCTTCTCCGGCGCAATGACCACCTTGTAGGTGATGTCGCCCTGTTTGCTGACGCCCACTGCGCCGATGCTCAGCACTTTGCCGGTCATTTCCAGGTCAGGAATGGCATCGAATGTGAGCTTGACTATATCGCCCACCGTTACACGAACCACGGCCAGCTCAGTCAAGTCGTCTGTCTCAATCTGCCAATTGCCTAAATCGGCCAGGCGCACGGCCACGGCGCCGGCGGCGATACTCTCGCCGACCTTCGCATTGAGCACTGCCACCGCGCCGGCAAACGGCGCCCGCAGTTCCGTGTCGGCTAACGCAGCCTGCGCCTGATCAAGCCCCGCCTTCGCGGCCGCAACATCGGCTTCGGCCGCGGCTACGGTCTCTGCCCGGTTTCCAGATTGGATCAGATCGAGCTGCGCCTGCGCGCGGCGCACTTCGGCTTGGGCGGCGGCGATATCTTCAGCGCGGGCTGGGACCTTCACCTTATCCAACGCGGCCTGCGCGCGCTGCACCTGCGCACGCGCCTGGGCAATGTCCGCGGCGCTGGCGCCCTTAGCCAAATCGTCGTAGCGCGCCTTCGCGGCGTTGTAGTTGTTGGTTGCCTGCTGAAGCTGCAAGGCCTCGGGCCGCGCCCCAATGTTCGGATCACCCTGCACACGGTCATACGCGGCTTGCGCCTGGCGCACCGCGGCTTCTGCATTCGCCAGGTCGGCTTGAGATGCGATCAACTGCTTCTGACTGGCGCCTTCTTGAGTCTTCTGCAGAGTGGCGCGCGCGGCCGCCATGTCTGCCTGGGCCGCGGCCAAATCTTCGGGCCGCGCCGGCGCCTGAATGCGCGCCAATTGCGCGCGCGCGGCGTCCAAACCAGCCTGTGCAACCGCAATTTCCGCTACGCGCGCACCCGCCTTCAATTCCGCCAGGCGCGCTTCTGCGCGGCTCACGTTGGCCTGCGCCTGCTCAACCGCAGCTTGCGCCCGCGCCCCGTTGAGGCGCACCAACACTTGACCCGCGGAGACGGCATCGCCTTCCTTGACCAGCACCTCCGCCACAATACCGGCGGCGGCAATGCTCAGATCGGCCGATTGCACCGGCGCCACGCGTGCATCGGCTACGACCGCGCTCGCGGTCTGCTGTACGACCGGCGCCGCTTCTACAGACGGCGTTTGCGCAGCGCGGCCGCGCGTCAAGACGGCGGCCCCACTTCCGACAACGATCACCGCGGCGACAATCCCGATCAACCACTTATTTTTCATGGATGCTTCCTCCAATTGACTTCATGTCTCTTGACTCTCAGCCAATTGGACGGCAACTGCCCTGGATTTCGTCACCCAGGCGGGTGTATTTCAGATCACCTCGGCCGACGAGGCGATCGGCAGGGTGAACAGGAAGGCTGACCCGACGCCCAGCGTACTGCGCACCCAAACGCGGCCGCCGTGCGCCTCAACGAGCTGTTTGACGATGGCGAGGCCCAATCCAAAGCCGCCCGTGGCCCGCGCCCGCGAGCGGTCCGCGCGATAGAAACGCTCGAACACGTTGGGCAAGTCTTGATAGGCAATCCCCGAACCGGTGTCTTGCACGCTCACTTCGACCTCCGGCCCGCTGACCCGTGCGCTCACGGTGACGTGCCCTTGCGGCAGCGTGTGTGTGATGGCGTTGTCCAGTAAATTATACAATACCTGCCCAATCCGTTCGCGGTCGGCGTAGACGGGCGGCAGCGCCTCCGGCAGCTCCGCGGTCAGATTGATCTGTTTGTCGGTCGCCAGCGGCTGCATCGAGGTGATGGCGCGCAGAATGAACTCGCGCGGGGACACACTCTGCTGCACGAGCTTGAGCTGGCCCGCTTCTACCAGGGCCAGTTCCTGCAAGTCTTCGACCAAGCGGTTGAGCAGCATCGTTTCTTCATGAATGGATTCCAGCACGATTGGGCTGGGATCGGCGACGCCATCCTGCAGCGCCTCGATATAACCTCGAATGTTGGTCAGCGGAGTGCGCAGCTCGTGCGCGACATCGGTCACCAATTGGCGCCGCAGTTGCTCGGTGCGCGCCAGGCCGTCGGCCAGGGCGTTGAAGGCATGCGCCAGCGCGCCCAGTTCGTCCTTGCTCTCCACTTTCACCCGTTGGCGCAGATCGCCGGCTTCCAGGCGTCGTACGGCCTTGGTCAGCGCGCTGACCGGGCCCAGGATGCGTCGCGTGAAGGTCAATGTCAAGAGCGTGGCAACCCCGCCGGCCGCGATGATGGCTGTGAGCAGGGTGCGGTTGACCGAACGGATAAAGACATCCTGGCCGACACGCGTCCCGGTGGAAACCGCCAGATCAAAGCAACGTACACTCATCGTGCCGCCTTCTTTGACGAAACTCTCGAATTGGCTGGTAATGGCCCAACTGCCCACCAAGGCCGCGATGCCGACGGTGACGATCACGACCGTGGCAAGCATCAAGAGCAAACGAAAGCGCAGGCTGTTGAAGATCGAAACCAGGGGCGCGTTGTTGGGCGGCAAGGTGCGGGGCGGCAGACGAAAACGCAGGCTATTGGACACTGTCCCCTCCGGTATAGGCGAACTTGTAACCAATCCCGTAGACGGTTTGCACGTAGATCGGCTCTTCAAGGCTTGGCTCAATTTTGCGCCGCAGGTTCATGACGTGTACGTCCACCGTGCGCTCCAGGCCGTCGTAATCGAACCCGAAGGCCTGCTCGAGCAGCTCCAGGCGGCTGAAGACGCGGCCAGGCTCCTTGATGAGAATTTCCAGCACCTTGAACTCTTTGGGCGTCAGGCGGATGAACTTCCCCTGTAAACGCACCTCATGCCGCACAAAATTGACCACCAGGTCGCCGGCTCGCACTTCATCGGTTTCGTGTGCGCTGCTTTCGTTCAAGCGGCGCAACACCGCGCGCACGCGCGCCAACAGCTCACGTGGGCTGAAGGGTTTGGTTACGTAGTCGTCTGCGCCCAAGTCAAGCCCCACCAGCTTGTCATGCTCGGTGGACTTGGCCGTGAGCATGATGATCGGCACCCTCGATTCGCTGCGCAAAATGCGGCACACGTCCAGGCCATCCACCGTAGGCAGCATCAGATCAAGGATGATCAAGTCTGGGCGTTTATGCCGCGCCATCAGCAGCGCCTGCTGCCCATCGTGCGCGGCCAGGACGCGATAGCCGTCCTTCTCCAAATACATGCGGACCAGGTCAACGGTTTTCCGGTCATCGTCTACAATCAAAATGCGGCGGTTCATGGCGGCGTCCCTCATTCAACGTGCAGCTTTGCCTACAGTATACCATGTTTTTCGTTAAGGTTGAATGTGGAAATGGTGTGAAAATCATGAAGACCAGGTGAAGGCCAGCACGCTGCAACACCCTTGACGGACAGGATAACCCGTGCTATGATTTTAGCAGCGACAGGATGCACGCGTCCGTGACGGCGCCCTGCGTTTACCAACGAAAAGTCAATTTCGTTCTGATCTGCCTCAAAGGAGAGGTTCCTTATGACCCACAACGGAAAGATGCGGGCTGTCATCAAACCAGAACGATCGCCCGGTTTGGAGATGGCCTCGGTTGACATTCCACGCATTGGTCTCCATGATGCTCTAATCAAAGTGAAAGCCACCTCCATCTGCGGAACCGACTTGCATATCTTCAAGTGGGATCCCTGGGCGCGGGCGCACATCAATCCGCCGATCGTCGTGGGTCACGAGTTCTGCGGCGAAGTGGTAGAGATCGGCCAGGAAGTGACGCAGGTGAAAGTGGGTGATTTTGTCTCCGCGGAAAGTCACATTACCTGTCAGACCTGTGCGCAATGCCGCACCGGCAATGGTCACATCTGCAAGAACACCAAGATCATCGGCGTGGGGCGCGACGGCTGTTGGGCTGAGTACATCGCCATGCCAGAGTACAACCTGTGGCTGAACCCGCCCGACATGCCGGTGGAAATTGCCAGCCTGCAGGAGAACTTTGGCAACGCCGTTCACACCGCGTTTGCCACGGATGTCACTGCGCGCAAGGTGCTGGTTTCTGGGTGCGGCCCGGTGGGGCTGATGACGATTGCGGTATGCAAAGCGGCCGGCGCACGCCAGATTTTCGCCACCGATATTTCTCCTTATCGCCTGCGCCTGGCGCTGCGCATGGGCGCGCACTTTGCGTATAATGTCAGTGAGACAGACCCGGTGCGCGAAATCATGGCCCTGACTGATGGCGAAGGGGTGGATGTGCTGCTGGAGATGTCGGGCGCGGGGTCCGCGTTGGACCAGGGTTTCAAAGCCCTGCGGGATGGCGGCGAAGCGGCTTTGCTGGGTTTGGCGCCGGCGGCGATTGGCTTTGATCTCAATAATCACATCATCTTCAAAGGGGCGACGGTTTACGGCATTGTGGGGCGCCGACTCTGGCAGACCTGGTACCAGATGCGCGGGCTGCTGCGGTCGGGCGCGGTGGACCTGACGCCGCTCATCACCCACCGTTTTGCCCTGGACGATTATCAGGAGGCGCTGCGCGTCATGCAGAGCGGTCAGAGCGGCAAGGTGATCATGTTCCCAGATGGGATTGCGAACAAGGAGGAGTGAAACGATGGCAGATCCATTGGCTTGGATTGCGGAAGATGTGGCTAACCTCAAGCAGCAGGGTTTGTTCATCAACCTGCGCACGATCGGCTCGGCCGTGGGGCCGTGGATGATCGTGGATGGCAAGCGCGTGCTCAACATGTGCACGAACGATTACCTGGGGCTGGCGAATCATGCCGCGCTGCGCGAGGCGGCCCAGGCGGCCACAGCGCAATGGGGCGTTGGCCCGGCCGCGGTGCGTTCGATTGCCGGCACGACTGAGCTGCACGTTCAGCTGGAGAGGCGCCTGGCTCAGTTCAAGGGCGTCGAAGATGCGCTTTACGTGCAGTCTGGCTTTTGCGCCAATCAAGCCGTTATCCCGCCGCTGGTGGGCAAAGAAGATGTGATCTTCTCCGATCGCCTCAACCATGCCTCCATTATTGATGGCTGTCGGCTCTCCAGCGCCAAGATCATCCCCTACGAACATGGGAATGCCGCAGACGCCGAGCGTGTGATCCAGGAGAATTTGCCTCATTTCCGCCGCGGGCTGTTGATCAGCGATGGCGTCTTTTCGATGGATGGTGACATTGCCCCGCTCGATCAACTCTACTCCGTGGCCGCGCGCTACGGCGTGATGACCATGGTAGACGATGCGCACGGCGAAGGCGTGCTCGGGCACGGCGGACGCGGCATCGTAGATCATTTCGGCCTGCGCGGCAAGTTCGATGTCGAAGTAGGAACTTTGTCCAAGGCCTTTGGCGTCGTAGGAGGCGTCATTGCCGGCCGGAAGACCATTGTAGATTACGTGCGTCAGAAGGCGCGGCCGTTCCTGTTCTCCAGCGCGGTCACGCCGGCCGACACCGCAGCATGTTTGGCCGCTGTAGATCTGCTGGAGCAATCAACCGACCTGGTGGACCGCCTTTGGAGCAATGCGCGCTTTTTCAAGGCAGAGATGCAGCGCCTGGGCTTCGACACCGGCCGCAGCCAGACCCCAATTACCCCAGTCATGCTGGGCGAAGCGCCGCTGGCGCAGCAGTTCAGCCGCGCGCTGTTTGAACAGGGCCTCTTTGCCATGGCGATCGGCTTCCCCACGGTGGCGCGCGGCCAGGCGCGCATCCGCGTCATGATCAGCGCCAGCCACAGCCAGGCCGACCTCGAACAGGCGCTCACTATTTTCGCCGCTGTGGGTAAGCAGCTGGGCGTGATTTGACCGCGAGAAAAGCGACTTGACGTTGACTGCAAGGCGTGGTAATCTCTTTGTCATACACCTGGCGCGAATTTGCAGGCCGTTGTCAGCGCAGTTTTGAACCGGATGAACGATCCCGTGAACGCGCGCCAGTCACGTTGCACTTTCATTTTCAATCTCGATGGAGGACAGAAGACAGATCATGCAGACACACCGACTTCGTTTGACCCTACTCACCGCCACCGTTATGTTACTCCTCACCGCCGCCTTGCTCGGTTGCACCCGCGACCGGCCAGTGGCAAACCAAACGGCGACCTGGACTCAGACGCCATCGGCCGGCAAGCAGCAAACTGCGCCCAACACGACGCCCGTAACCGGAACGGTGGGCGAGCAGGGTGGGGTGATCAGCGCCACGCCAGCGCCTGACGGCGGTGGTGTGGTTGCGCCTCCGATCGGCCAGCAACCTCCGGCCATCGCAACCATCCCCGCCCCGGCCGACACCTGGTCCTACGTAGTCAAGGACGGTGATACCTTGACCGACATTGCGCAGCGTTTTGGCGCCGATGTCAACGTTCTGGTGACGTTGAACAACTTGAAGGATGCAGGCGACATTCGCGCCGGTCAAGTGATCAAGATTCCGGGCAAGCAGCCAGCTGATATCGCGACGCAGCCTTATGGCACGCACACCGTGCAGCGGGGTGAGACGCTTGGCTCTATCGCCGCCCGTTATGACACCACGGTTGCGGAGTTGATGCGCATCAATGGTATTTCCAACCCGAATCTGATTCACCCTGGTCAGGTCATCAAGGTCCCAGGCAGCGCGGGCGACGGCAGCACCAGCAGTGGGGGCAGCAGCGGCGGCGACACGATTTATGTGGTGCGCCGCGGCGACACGCTCTCGCAAATTGCCGCCCGCTACGGGGTGACCAGCGCGGCCATTGCCCAGGCCAACGGGATTCGGGATGCCAGCAAGATTTACGAAGGACAACGACTCGTCATCCCGGCGCGATGATAGGCGCCGCGGTCGCCATGACGACTGGGTCGAGCGTGGTGATTACCTCGGATGGTCTGGCGCAAAGGCTGCGCCAGACCATCCTGGAAGTGGACGCCCCCCGCACTGGTTCGTTAGTGGTTGGATGTAATCTTGGAGCAGGCGCGTAAAAAGCGGTCGTGATCCACGCCGCGGTCACACGGCCTGCCACGCCAGGATGCGCGCATGACAGAATCGAGGGAATGTATGATTCGCGATACTGAACTGCAAGAATTGGTCGAAATGATTGGGAAGAAGGGGCCGGTCCTCAGCCTTTACCTCAATGTTGATCCGCACCGACGCACGGTTGAGAAGTATAAGTTGGCATTGCGGCGTTTGCTTACCTCTGTGGAGGATCAAGTCAGCCCCGCCGATGCCCAGCGTGTGACCCGGTATTTTGACTTTGAGCACAACTGGCAAGGCCGCGGCGTGGCTTGTTTTAGTTGTCAGGCTGATGGTTTCTGGCGGGCCTATCCACTCTTTGTACCAATTGAGGACAGCGTATTCGTCAACCCTCGCCCTTACATTAAGCCCCTGAGCAATCTCGTGGACAACTATGCCCGGCATGGCGTTGCCGTCGTAGATCGTGAGGGCATCCGGCTGTTCATGTTCTACATGGGCAAGCTGGAAGAGGCCAGCGGCATGTTGGGCGATGACGTCAAGCATCACCGCGCAGGCGGCCGGTCATCCGCGCGTATTCAGCGCGCGGCCGAAGAGACGGTCGAGCGCAACGTCAAGGAGGCGGTCGAGGAGGCTATTCGTTTCTTCGAGAATGACTGCAAACGAATCATCGTGGCTGGTACGGATGACAATATCTCACTGTTCCGCAGCCAGCTGCCCAGGGTTTGGCAGGAGCGCGTGGTTGGCACGTTCAATGTAGATGCGAACGCCAGCGCGACCGAGATCGGCGAGTTGGCCCTGGCCGTGGCCCAACAGGTCGCGGTGGCGCGCGAGCGCGCCCTCGTCGAGCAGATTGTGACGACGGCCAGCAAGGGCGGCCCGGCCGTCATGGGGCTGGTGGACACCGTGGTGGCGCTCCAGGATGGCCGCGTCATGCAGCTTGTCATGACCGAAGGCTACGAGGCTCCCGCGTACCGCTGCCAGAACTGCGGCTATATCTCCGTGGCTACGGCCACGACATGCAACTTCTGCGGCGGCCCCATGCAGTCGGTGCCTGATGTGGTCAACACCTTGGTGCGGCGTACGCTCGAGGCCGGCAACACCGTGGTTGTGCTTGGTGTTGATGATTCGGCCGACCTGCGTCTCATGGGAAATATCGGCGCGCTGTTGCGTTATTGACCTCACCTCAACAACTTTTAACGGCCATCACATGACAGCCAGGGCCTGGGGCGTGACCAGATGACGACTTGCCCGGCTGACTGACCGACCGGCAGAGGCACAGAGAAGGCGCTGGATTCAGCCGGGCCTTCTTTGTGCCTCTCCCACATGTGGCCCCTGTGTTAGCGTTCCGTTAGAAATTGACCTGATGGGAGCAAATTCTACACAGATGGCTACCTTCTGGCGCGATATTGGGAACTGAAGGCCTCTGCTTCCTTGAGCGAATGGCAAGGCATCTATCGTCGTGACGTGGCTGCCCCAGCGACGCTGACAGCTTAAAAAAACAGGGCGATGCCTGCCTCATCGTGATTTGAATACAACGGAATTATTGCCAAGCATGGTCAGCGAAAGAGGGTTGTGATTCTAGACTTATGATGCGATTCGATCGTTTTACCGACCGCGCGCAAGATGCGGCGATGCGCGCCTATGAAATTCTACAACGTTATCAACATACGCAGGTTGACACGGAACACCTGTTCCTGGCCCTGCTCGAACAGCCCAATGGCATCGTGCCGCAGATTCTGGATCGCCTGGCCGTGCCGGTCAATGTGATTTCGGGCAAGCTGGATGAGGTGCTGCAGACTGCGCCCCGGCTAACGAACACGCCTTACGGAGGTGCTGTTTCGCAGGTGTTCATCACCCCGCGCTTGAAGCGGGTGGTGGATGCGGCCAATGAAGAAGCCAGCCGCATGAAGGACGAGTTCGTCTCGACCGAGCATCTCTTCCTCGCGATCGCGGCCGAGCGCAACACACCGACGGCTCGCATCCTGAAAGAGCACGGCATCACGCGGGAGCGCATCAGCCAGGCGGTTGATCAACTGCGCGGCGGGCAGCGGATCACCAGCCAAGCGACCGACAGTCAGTACCGCATGTTAGAGAAATTCAGCCGCGACCTGACGAAACTGGCGGCGGAAGGCAAACTCGACCCGGTGATCGGACGCGATACCGAGATTCTGCGTGTGATTCAGGTGCTTAGCCGCCGCACGAAGAATAACCCGGTGCTCATTGGCGAGGCCGGCGTGGGCAAGACGGCCATCGTTGAAGGCCTGGCGCAGCAGATTGCGGCCGATGAAGTGCCCGAGATTTTGATGGGCAAGCGCGTGTTGTCGCTTGACCTGGGCGCGATGGTGGCCGGCACTCGCTTCCGCGGCGAGTTCGAAGAGCGGCTCAAGGCCACGATCGAAGAAGTGCAGCGCGCGGAAGGCGAAATCATCCTGTTCATTGATGAAATTCACACGGTGGTGGGCGCAGGCGCGGCCTCAGGCGCCATGGATGCCAGCAACATGATGAAGCCGGCCCTCGCGCGCGGCGAACTGCGCTGTGTCGGCGCCACAACGCCGGACGAGTATCGGCAGTACATCGAAAAGGACAGCGCGTTGGAACGCCGTTTTTCACCGATCTGGGTGGAGGAGCCCAGCGTCGAAGATACGATCGGCATCTTGCGCGGCGTGCGTGACCGTTACGAGGCGCATCACAAAGTTTCGATTGACGACAAGGCCCTGGTCGCGGCCGCGCGGCTTTCACATCGGTACGTGGCCGATCGCAAGCTGCCGGACAAGGCCATTGACCTGATGGATGAGGCGGCCGCCAAGCTGCGTGTCGCGCTTTACACCATGCCAGAAGACCTCAAAGACAAGAAGGGACGCCTGCAGAGGCTCACCGCGGACGAAGAGGCAGCTTGGGCGTCGCGCGATTACGAGCGCGCGGCTACTTTCAAAGCCGAGCGCCTGAAGCTTGAACAGGAATTCACCGTTGAGCGCACATCCTGGCGCGCCGAGACAGGCCTGGATGAAGTGGTCAGCGAAGAGGACATCGCGCAGGTCGTTGCCAGTTGGACCGGTATTCCGCTCACGCAGATGCTGGAAACCGAGGCCCAGAAACTGCTGCGCATGGAAGAGGTGCTGCACGAGCGTATTATCGGCCAGGATGAGGCGATCAATGCCATTGCCGACGCCATTCGCCGCGCGCGCAGTGGTCTGAAAGACCCACGCCGGCCGATTGGCTCCTTCATCTTCCTGGGCACCAGCGGCGTGGGCAAGACCGAGCTGGCCAAGTCGTTGGCCGCCTTCATGTTCGATGACGAAGACGCGCTGCTGCGCATTGATATGAGCGAATACCGCGAAGCGCACACGGTCAGCCGCTTGCTCGGCGCGCCGCCAGGCTACGTGGGGTATGATGAAGGCGGGCAATTGACCGAGGCTGTGCGGCGACGCCCCTACCGGGTGATCCTGTTCGATGAGATCGAGAAGGCGCACCCCGAAGTGTGGAATGCGCTGCTGCAAATCTTGGAAGATGGGCGCTTGACCGACGGCCAGGGGCGCACCGTGGACTTCCGCAACACGGTCATTATCATGACATCGAACATTGGCACCGCGTACGCCAAGAAGGGCGGCGCTTTGGGGTTCATCCGGCCGGACAGCAGCGCGGATGAAACGCGCGAGTTACATGATCAGATCGAGCGCGGGTTGAAGCAGACCTTCCGGCCCGAATTTCTCAATCGGATTGACGAAGTGATCATCTTCGAGCCGCTCAAGTTGGAACACGTGATCAAGATCGTGGACATCCAGGTCAAGGACATTGCCTCGCGCCTGGTGGAGCAGGGCCTGACCATTGACTTGAGTATGGCCGCGCGGCGCTGGTTGGCCGAGAAGGGCTTCGACGCACAGTTCGGGGCGCGGCCGCTGCGCCGTGCTCTCCAGCGCTACGTCGAAAGCCCGTTGAGCAAGAGCTTGTTGAAAGGCGAGTTCAAGGCTGGCGATGTGGTCTACGTAGATGTGAATGTGGCCGGCGGCGATGAATTGATCTTTACGAAACAGCCAGATCAGCCGATCGCGGTTGATCTTTCGCAGTTTGCGTCCACGCCGAACGCTTGAGTCTGCCGCGTGGGCTTGTGCTCTGATTTTCCGACCTAACGCGAGAGAGGCTAAGATCCTATGAAATGGATCTTAGCCTCTTTCCTTTGTTGGTGACATGAGGCCGCGGACCGGATGGCGCCTCCAGGATGGTAGTCCTACGACTCTATGGCGAGGGCCAGGGCAATCTGCGCGGCCACGTACGCATTGTTCTCCAGCAGCGCCAGATTCGTGCGCATGCTGGCCTCGCCGGTCAGTTCGCTGACGCGTGCAAGCAGGAACGGCGTCAGTGCTTTGCCGCGAATGCCGCGCGACTCGGCCTCGCGGAGCGCCTGCTCAATCGCCGGTTCGACCACCGGCGCAGGCAGTTCAGCTGCGGCCGGAACCGGTACACACACCAAGAGGCCGTTCTGCATCCCCAACTGCCGCTTGGCCCGCACGATCGCGGCCACTTCGGCGGCGGAATCAACGCGCACGTCCACCGGAAGCCCGCTCTGCCGGCTGTAGAAGGCAGGGAATTCATCGGCGCCGTAGCCAATCACCGTGACGCCGTGCGTTTCCAGCCACTCCAGGGTGGCCGGCAGGTCGAGTATGGCCTTGGCGCCCGCGCAGACCACGACGACCGGGGTGCGCGCCAGTTCAGGCAGATCGGCCGAAATATCGAAAACCGCGCCGCGGTGGACGCCGCCGATGCCTCCGGTGGCAAACACCTCGATGCCGAAGTGGTGCGCGATGAACATCGTGCTGGCAACGGTGGTGGCGCCGTCCCCCTTTTGCGCCACAACGATGGGCAAATCTCGCCGGCTTACTTTGCGAATGTTGGACGCCGTCGCCAGGTGGTGCAGTTCCGCGTCCGTCAGCCCGGCGCGCAGTTCCCCGTGCAGAATGGCGATCGTGGCTGGCTCCGCGCCCACCTCGCGCACCCGCGCCTCCAGGCGTCGCGCCAGGCGCAGATTATGAGGATAGGGCAACCCATGGGCGATGACGGTAGATTCTAGCGCCACGCGCGGCGCGCGGCTTTTTTCGGGCTCGGCTTGAGATTCAACCCTCACGATGATCCTCCTGCAACGCGTCTAGTTCCTCCCAGAGTGTAACATACCTTAGAGAGGTGAGCAAAGGCCCATGTCCCACGCGCACACCGTTCAATTAACAGTTATCTATGCCATGTTTTCATTTTGACATTTGGAGTGACAGCCCTTACAATCAAATTGGTTATCGTTCGTGAAATCCGTGAAATCAATGTAAGGAGGAAAGAAACAGCATGTTGGGACATCTGGATTTGACGGCATTCGAGACGTTTTCCTTGTGGGGCGTTCTCGTGGTCGCCGTCCTGGGCTTAGCCTACGCTCTTTTCTTGCGCCGCCAGGTGCTGGCCGAGGACAAGGGAACGGCCAAGATGCAGGAAGTCTGGGAAGCGATCAAGCAAGGCGCCGATGCCTATCTTAGCCGCCAGTTACGCAGTATTCTGCCATTCATTGGCCTGTTGACTGTTGCGCTTTTCTTGAGCGTCTACATCGTGCCGCCGTCGCGTGAGGCCTTGGAACGCTTCCCCGGCATGGATACGAATTCATTGAAGCTGTTGATCGGCTTCGGTCGCGCCATCGCCTTCGTCATGGGCGCGGGCTTCAGCCTGGCAGTCGGCCAAATTGGCATGCGCATGGCGGTCGAGGCCAATGTGCGCGTGGCCGCCGAATCGCGCAAGAGCTTTGGCGGCGCGCTGCGCATTGCCTACCGCGCCGGCACCATCACTGGCATGTTGACCGATGGCCTGGGACTCTTCGGCGGCACCATCATCTTCATGATTTTTGGCGTGGCGGCGCCGGATGCCCTCCTGGGCTTTGGTTTTGGCGGCACCCTTCTGGCGCTCTTCATGCGCGTGGGCGGCGGCATCTTCACCAAAGCGGCTGACGTGGGCGCAGACCTGGTGGGCAAGGTGGAGCAAGACATCCCCGAAGACGACCCTCGCAACGCCGCGGTCATCGCCGACCTGGTGGGCGACAACGTGGGCGACTGCGCCGGTATGGCAGCCGACATCTTCGAGTCGTACGAAGTCACCATCGTTTCAGCCTTGATCTTGGGTTTGGCCCTCGTCGCCGCCACCAAGCAGATCAACTGGATCATCTACCCGCTGCTCGTGCGCGGCATTGGCGTCCTCTCCTCGATCATTGGCACCTACCTGGTCAAGGCTGGCCCTGGCAAGTCGGGCAATGCCATGGCTGCCATCTTCCGCGGCTTCTTGACCTCAGCCGCCATTTCCACCGTGCTCTTTGGCATCGTGGCCTTTTTCTACATGCAGAACGTACCCGGTGGTTGGTGGCGACCGTTCCTCTCGACCAGCGTCGGCGTTCTGCTGGCGATTGTGCTCGACCGCCTAACCGACTATTTCACCGGCACCGAAGCAGCGCCCGTGCGCGAGATTCGCGCCTCCACCAGCGGCGGCCCGGCCACGACGATCTTGTCCGGCCTGGCTGTCGGCTATGAGTCCAGTGTGTGGGCGGCCATCGTGATTGCGCTCACCATCCTGGCCTCCGTGCTGATCTATTCCGGCATGGGCGTGGCCTATGTCCTCTACGGCGTCGCCCTGACCGGCATCGGCATGTTGACCCTGACCGGCAACAACGTTGCGATGGACTCCTTTGGCCCCATCTCCGACAATGCCAACGGCATCGGTGAAATGGCGGGCTTGGACAAGGACGCCCGCCAGATCATGGCCGACCTCGACGGTGTGGGCAACACGACCAAGGCCATCACCAAGGGAATCGCCATTGGCTCAGCCGTCATCGCCGCAGTCTCGCTCTTTGGCTCTTTCATCACCGACGTGACCAAGATTGACCCGACGGCGTTGGTCAATGGCATTCGCGTCTCCGAACCGAACGTCTTTATCGGCTTCCTGATTGGCGGCGCGGTGCCGTGGCTCTTCTCCGCGCTGGCGATCAAGGCCGTGGCGCGTGCGGCCGGCCTGATCGTGGAAGAAGTGCGACGCCAGTTCAAGATTCCCGGCCTCATGGAAGGCAAGGTCAAGCCGGACTATCGCCAGGCCGTGACCATCTCTACGATCGCCGCGCAGAGCGAACTGGTCAACCTGGCCCTGCTCGCGATCATTACGCCGGTGATCGTGGGCCTGGCGCTGCAAGTTGAGGCGTTGGGCGGTTTCCTCGCCGGCATCATCCTGTCAGGCCAGTTGCTCGCCGTCTTCATGTCCAGCGCGGGCGGCGCCTGGGACAATGCCAAGAAGACCATCGAAGATGAGCCGCGCAACCTGACGAAGAACACCGGTAAGGGGTCTGAGCGTCACAAGGCGAGCGTCGTCGGCGACACAGTCGGCGACCCGCTAAAGGACACGGCCGGCCCCGCGCTCAACCCGATGATCAAGGTGATCAACCTGGTCAGCCTGATCATTGCGCCGATCATTGTCCAGTACAAGGAACTGAACCTCGTCACCGGCCTGATCATCGTCGTCGGCCTGCTGATCGTCGGCTGGGCCGTGCAGCGCAGCCGTAAGGGCGGCAACTTCGCCGGCGCTACGGCAACGGTGGAGACCGCGGAGCACAAGGTCGCGAAGAAGAAGTAATCGCCAGAACTAAGCTGCCATCCGCCAGTCTGCCATGAGTTTCCCGCAAACAAAAGCGGGGAGGGGTCAATGCCTCTCCCCGCTTGCTTTCGTTCAGTTGGCTGAGCATCCTGTGCGCTCCTCGCTGGCATCCAGTCTTGTTGCCCGGCATTTTTGACTTATGCAAATGAGAAACAACTGTTACAAAACTGTGACACTACATTAAGGATCGAGAGATAGGTTTGTTTCATTACACGAGCGCTTGGTAGTGAGCCTAACATGTCGAGAAGATGACTACGACAGTACATAATTGAATGATCTTGACCAATGATGCTGAAAAAAATCCTCGTTGTTGATGATGACCAGGCCATTATTCACGTTCTGTCTGTTCTATTGACAAGAGCGGGTTACGCTGTGGTATCTGCGCAGAACGGACAGGAGTCTTTGGCCGTCTTGACTATGCAGCAGGTTGATCTGGTCGTTCTCGATATTATGCTGCCTGGCATAGATGGGTTGGAAGTCTGTCGTCGTGTACGAAAGGCTGAGCAGTATGTTCCGGTGGTGATGTTGACAGCGCGCGATGAACTGACTGATAAACTGATTGGTATCGAGGCAGGCGCCGATGTTTATCTGACGAAGCCTTTTGAGCCGCGCGAACTGCTTGCTCAGGTCAAGGCGCTCTTCCGCCTGCTTGAGCATACCTATGATCAGCGCGGCGTACGGGAGTTACCTTTGGTTTGTGGACCATTGACAGCCTGGCCTTCACAGCGACGTATCGAACTACGCAATCAATCGCTCGACCTGACTCCCACCGAGCAAGAATTGCTCCTGTGCTTGATGCGTGATCCGGGACGCGTCTTCGGTCGAGAAACACTATTGCGGCAGGTTTGGGGTTACGCGTACGATGGTGATTCGCGCACCGTAGATGTTCATGTTCAGCGTCTGCGCGCCAAAGTGGAGACCGATCCTGCACAACCAGAGCTCATTCGTACTGTGCGAGGGTTTGGATATCGCCTGGTCACTCCCGAGGAAGTGGAAAGAACGGATCGCTGGAATTCTCCCCATGATGATCTTGCTTGAGTTAAGAACCGTACTGTTGTTCCTGTTGCTGGTTCTTGCTATAGCAGCATGTGCTGGCGCGTGGTGGCAATGGCGCAGGCGTCTACCCACCGACCTCGTTGCACAAACCCTGCCCAACACGATGTTCGATCTAGCTCCTGTCGGTATGCTCTTGTTCCGAACCTCGCAGGACTGTCACTATGTCAATGCTGCTGCCCATCACTTGTTAGAACTTCCAACAGCGCCTTTTGCACTGACGAACCTGGATGGTGCACCCTGGGTGGCGCTGCTGCGCCACGACATATTGGAAACGCTTCGCACACCAAATCCCAACGGTTCCACGCGCCAGTTAACGTTGTCATCAGCGTGCCGTATTCAATGGCAGATACAACGGCACGCTGAAGGATGTGTTGTATTTCTCACCGATGTCAGCCTTACATGGCAAGTCAGGCAGGCATATCATGCTTTTGTCAATGGCTTGGCGCATGAGTTGCGGACCCCTCTGACTTCTATTATGGCTCATGCCGATCTCTTGGATGATGAGGAAATGACCATTCCTGGCCGCGAAGCTTCCAGAAAGGTCATTCAACGAGAAACCAGGCGTCTGATGCGGCTGATACAGGGATCTGTCGAACTCATTCGTTTGGAGATGACGACCGACCTGACCCAACAACCGATAGACCTGGTAGTGTTAGCTGAAGGGGCGGTTGCCCAGATGATTCCCCTGGCAGAGCAACGCGAAATCGAATTGTCGTTTCGTGTTGCCACACCCTTACCGCGAACCCTGGGCGATGCCGACCAGATTATGCGCGTTTTCTTGAATGTTCTTGACAATGCCGTGAAGTACAGCCGTCCGGGTGATCGGGTGGATGTTGTTGTGAGCCACGACGAAACTGGAATTATCTGTGCGATCAGCGACACAGGGCCTGGTATTGCTACAGAGCATTTGCCTTATGTCACTCAACGCCTGTATCGTGGCCGTCACGACATGGAAGGAAGTGGGCTTGGTCTCGCACTTGCTCAGGAGATTCTGCATAAGCATCAGAGTAGCCTGGATATTCAGAGCCGGACGGACGGGCCTACGACTGGAACCATTGTTCGCTTCATCTTGATGCCCGCTGTGGATTCGTAGATTTGCACCGGGGGATGACATCATGAGAACTCGACCTGTTGTGTATGGATTGATTATCATAGGATTTTGTAGCATTATTTTTTTCATGGCACACACACGGGGCTATGTCATGATTGCGCCGTCATCTTCGATTGACCAATTGGCATGGCCGCGCGTGTCACTTGTTGCAGCATCAACGAGTGCACCTTCATCTCTTCAGGTTATCATTTCCGATATTGTTCCGTGGTCCGATGTATTGCTTACTCTCAATAATCGTCCATTGGTAATTGACGCCTGGCACGAGAACCCTGGTTTGGAAAGTTGGACATGGATTTGGCGCACTACCGTCCCTTCGGAACCAAATTACCAACTGGCTTTCTACCATGACTGCCATACCGGCTGTGTGGAGCGGGCGCGTCTATCAGCGTCGTCTGCCTCGGCTACGCCAACACCGGCGCTTATGCTACGGCCAACCAAACTCGGCGTTGTTTTTGCTAATCCACAGCGAAACTGGCACCAGCGCAGCGGATGGGATGTGGAGTTGACCTATGCTGTCCAGACGAACCCCGGATATACGATTGACGAGTTGGCGACTCGTGTCCAGCATGCAAACGAACAGGGGTTGCGAGTGCTCGTACGTGTTGACTATCAGAGAGGACAGAGCATTCCACTACGTGAAGATGAGGCAGCATTAGCTGAATACTTGATCTATGTTCGCCGGCTGGCTCGCGATGCTCGTTTGCGCACCGTCTACGCTTTCATTATTGGCAGTGGCTATAACGAGCAGGGTAGTAATCAACTGAGGACCGGCTACGAGGTCACACCTGACTGGTACGCGCGCGTTTTCAATGGACGTGGTGTCTCGGTCGCGCGTACAGACAATGTCGTGCAGATCATACACCAGGAAAACTCGAACGCGCGCGTCCTAATTGGGCCGGTGCGCCCATGGAACAGCGATCAAGATGGAAAAGTGAAATGGTCGAGTGATGTTCCCTGGTTGAACTATATGAACACTCTTGTTTACGCAGTAAGTCAGACAGCACAAGAGAAAGCTGCCGCAGGCATACCCTTGGCCAGCCCGGATGGTTTTGCTGTGCAAGCTCCCGGTCGGCCAGAGGCATCATCGCTTGCCGGCAGAGACCCGGCGCTAGAACCAGGGACCGATCTGAGCAGACCAACCTGGAATGGCGCTCAGGCTGGTTTTCGTGTCTACCGAGATTGGCTTGCGATCATAAACGCGCACCGCGTCACGCGCGGCTTGCCGGTTTTCATCACTTCCACCAATACTTTTACGACCGATACGAATGTGCGACCAGCCCGAAACTACCCAGACGGTTGGTTGACCCAGGCATTAGCGGAAATCAATGTTGAACCTCAGATCGTGGCGCTGTGTTGGTTTATGGATGACCTGCCCGATGCGCAGTGGGACGAGTTCAGCCTGAGCAAACAGATCGACGGCCTGAGCAACGCCGCAACAGAGTTTGAAGCGCTCCTCCAGACAACGCCATAGGTGAGAAGCGGGCATCCCCCAGTCATAGCATCATATGACAGACGACGTGATGGGGCCTTCATCGCGACTGTCATTCTGTTACATAAATGATGCAATAGTGTTACCAGCCTGTGATATGGGCTTAAGGCTTCAAAGGCATTGTACCACCAACGACAGCAGCGTGAAGTGAAGAAACTATCTTCGCCCTTTATGAATTCTTGAAAGGAGACATGCGGTATGTACGAATTTCAGTCAATGCGCCAGGTTGACTTCAAGATGAAGCGGAGAACAACATGGCTATTTGCGATGCTGATCACGCTCGTTGGCCTGGTCGGAATTCGGGCCGCGTACGCCTTCGCAGCCTATCATGGGACATGGTCCGAACAGCCCGACTTCGGTAATCACTGGTGGAACAACTATTCATCTGGCACCCTAGAGTGGTATGCCGATGATTATTGGTCAACAAGCCGGGCAGACTCCATGAGGTATTGGCATTCTCATTTTCCTTACAACGAGTATCGTATTGAGCAAGAGGCCTATGATCCTGGGGGAAACGCTTCGTGTGATCGCTTGCACGTGAGAAGCTATGCCTGGATGGACTTACCTGTCGTCGCGGCATCCATTGCCAACGGATGTGGAAGTAATAGCTATAAAGAGGAATTGAAGATCGAACTGAACGAAAATGCGGTTGCAGCAAATACCTGGCTGCGTCACTTGGTCACCTATGATGAGATCAACCGTGCCCAATGTAGCACTTTGTACAATGAAGGTCAGGTGAACTACTCCTTTTCTCATAATCACACGGCGAGTGACGTCTGGCTGGGCAAGATTGTCATTGCCAGATGTTTCAACTGGAAATATAGCGACCCGTCAGGAATGGTCAACTAGAACCCCCTCCAGCTTCTCTATGAAAGGAAACTACCATGCGTGTCTCTCGTTGGCAATGGAGTCTTTGCTTGATCGTCGTTGCCTTGGCTCTTGCCTTCATCGCGCAGACTCGGGGGGCCCTGGTTGCCTCTCCCTATTTCGAGGGAGAAACCGGTTCGTTTCGCTATACGGGCCAGGGTCAATCAAACGGAAGTTACTACGTGACAATAAGCGTTGATTTCGATAATCCGATTGCTCGCAAGGATTACCTCGATGCGAATCGTGAGCGCGGTCAAACGCTGCTTTCACCCTACGCAGTGTACCCGGTGCCTCTACAAATCACCTTCGCAACACCTATCTCGCTGCAAGATGCGCGCACCCTGGCCTCCGAGACTCATGTTCAGGTGGATAGTTTCGCTCTTGTGGGCAAATCATCCCAGGATCACAATAAGCGCGGCGGGCATTGGGAATTTGGCGGACTTGATCGCCCCGTTCCAGGGACACAGAGCATGGATCCGGCGGGCGTCAATGGCGAACAACTCATTCTTGAAGGCGTCATGGTCATCCAGGGCGCGGCGGCTGACGCGGCGGGGCTGGCCAGCCTTCTGGCCGATCCTCGCATTTATTTGGTAGACACATCAGAAGTGGAGCTGCGCACGTTGATTGCACAACGACACCCATCTGAAGCAGCCAGCAGCAACCTGACCGTTAGCGTCCCCTCCCCATTTTGGAACCTGGATTGGTGATGGCTTTGCACATGAGCCGAAGAAAGCGGGGAGAGTCGTATGACTCTCCCCGCTTTTGTTTGGATGAGGTTACTCGTGTTGGACAAACCACTCAATGTCCATTTGTCAGATTTGGCCGATTTTACTTTTTGTCCGATAATGCTGGCCCAACTTCCTTCCCCGTGTCAACCAACCACTGTGAATCGAAAGGAGCTTCGAACATGCTGCGAATCAGAACCGTCCTCTCAATCCTGCTGCTGTTGGCGGCGGCGGCGCCCATGGCTTCTGCACGGCCGAGTATCGGCGCGCAGGAGCTGCAGGGCAAGGTCTCCGTCAAGCTGCTGCAGGAGCTGGCCGCCAACGGCACAGCCCTGTTCTTTGTCGTGATGGCCGAGCAGGCCGATCTCAGCCCCGCAGCCAACCTGCCGACCAAGCAGGCCAAGGGCGAATTCGTCTACCAGGCGCTTAAGTCAACGGCCGAGCGCACGCAGGCCGATCTTCTGGCGCTGCTCACCGCGCGGGGAATTCCGTTCAAGTCCTACTTCATCAGCAACATGGTGCTGACGCAGGGCAACCTGGCGCTGGTCAATGAGCTGGCGGCCCGCGGCGATGTGGCCCGTGTGGAGGCCAACACCGCGCACCAAATGGTCTTGCCGAAGCCTGAGGAAGCGGCTGGCGCAGTCGGCCCGCAAACGATCGAACCAGGCCTGGTGCGCATCAAGGCGCCCGATGTCTGGGGTCTGGGCTTTCACGGCGAGGGCATCGTTGTGGCCAGCGCTGACACCGGCGTGCAGTGGGATCATCCCGCGATCAAGAACAAATATCGCGGCTGGAACGGCTCCGTGGCCGATCACAACTACAACTGGCACGACGGCACCTGCGCCACCTCGCCCTTCATCCCGCCTGGCAACAATTGCCAGTGGCAGAATGTCCCTACTGATACGGATGGCCATGGCACCCACACCACCGGCACGATGGTCGGCGATGATGGCGGGACCAACCAGGTCGGCGCGGCGCCTGGCGCCAAGTGGGTGGCCTGCAAGAATATGAACGATCAGGGCTGGGGCACACGCGCCTGGTACGCCGACTGCTTCCAGTGGTTCATTGCGCCGACCAACCTGGCGGGCGCGAATCCCAATCCGGCCATGTCGCCCGACGTTATCAACAACTCCTGGGGCTGCCCGAACTCGGCGGGCGGTGAAAACTGCGACGACCCGGCCAACGACCTGGTCAATGAAGTGAACGCCACGCGCGCGGCCGGCATCATGGTGGTCGCCTCGGCCGGCAACAGCGGTTCAGCCTGCGGCACGGTCAACACGCCAATCGCGATCTATGATTCGGTCTACACCGTGGGCGCTTTCTCGGCTTCCACGGGTAACATCGCCAGCTTCAGCAGCCGCGGGCCGGCCGCGTTCACCAACCTGCTCAAGCCGGACATCTCGGCGCCTGGCGTCAGCGTGCGCTCAGCCTATGCCGGCGGCGGCTATTCCTCGCTCAGCGGCACCAGCATGGCCAGCCCGCACGTGGCCGGCGCCGTGGCGCTGCTGTGGTCGGCGCGGCCGTTCCTGGTGGGCAACATTGACGCCACTGAGACCATCCTCAACTCGACGACGACCCCGCGCACGTCCACACAGGATTGCGGCGGCGTGCCCGGCGCCAACATCCCCAACAACACCTGGGGCTACGGCGAGATCAACGTCTACGCCGCCGTCCTCGCGGCCGTGCCAACGGCTCTCACCCTGAGCGGCCTGAATGCCAGCGCCGTCGCCAGCAACCTGCCGCTCTTGCTCGCCGTCGGCCTGCTCCTGGCGGCCGTGATGATCCTGGCGCGACGCGTGCGCCGCCCGGCAGCCTGAACCTGACCTCCACTCGGGGGGCGGCGGGGATAGCATGACGCAGCTGCGGCGACTCGCGTCGGCCGCGGCCATCACATCCCGTGCAACGTTAGAGCCTATAAACAAAGAGCAGGAGGCGGCCGCGAGAACCGCCCCCTGCTCTTTGCGTTGTGTGGTTGCCCGCCCAGGAGTCTATGACAGCTGAGCGGCAGTGCGCATAACCGCTACAACGCCGCCACCGCTTCGATCACCTCGCGGCCGATGATTTCCAACGGCGTGATCTCATACACGTTGGGGATGCTGAAGATGAACTGCTGGATGCCGATGCTCGCCAGGCCGTGGCAGAAGCCGATCAGGTCAGCCGGGGTCATGCCGCCAGGCCCAAGCATCACCACGCCCAGCGCCGTGCGCTCGATCTCAGCATAGTCGCGGCCCACGTCGTCGCAGTGACCCTTGAGTACATCCAGCTTGTGTTTGACCTGGTCGAGGCCGGCGAAGGCGAAGAGATTGCAGGCATTCCCATACTGTGCCACCAGGCGCAGCGTCTTTTTCTCCCCGCCGCCGCCGATCAAGATCGGCGGATGGGGCTGCGAGAGCGGCTGCGGGCTGTTGATCGGCTCCGCCAATTGGTAGTGCTTGCCGGTGAACGGCGTCGCATCGCCCGACCAGAGCTGCCTGGCAATCTGCAAGGTTTCTTCCAGGCGCTCGAAGCGCTCAGCGATGGGCGGAAAGGGAAAGCCTAACCCCACGGCCTCGCGCTCATACCAGGATGCGCCGATGCCCAGGTTGGCGCGGCCGCCGGAGAGCACATCCAGCGTGCTGACCTGCTTGACCAGGAAGGCCGGCTGGCGGTAGACCACGCCGGTGACCATGGCGCCCAGGCGAATGCGCTCGGTGGCGCCGGCCATGAAGCTGAGCGCGGTGTACGCCTCCAGCATTGGGTCGCTGGCTGGACCGATGCCTGGGTCAATCTGGAAATAGTGGTCCATTACCCACAGACTGGCAAAGCCGGCCGCGTCGGCCGTGTGTGCGATGTTGGCCAGCGTGCGGCCCGTGTTGGCCGGGCTGCCGGGCCAGTTGAACGCAACGACCTGTAATCCAAGTTTCATGAGAGACCTCCGTACTGTTGTGATTTCATTCTCGAACCGCGTGACGATTGGTGGGATCGGCATAGGCGCCTTCCATGGCGCCCGGCCGGCTGTCCTGGAAGATGGCGAACTGATTGCCGCTGGGATCGGCCAGCGTCTGGCAGGGGCCGTTGGGAATCTCCAAGGCGGCGCCCTGCCGCTGCCAGCCGCGCGCGACCAGCGCCTGGATCGTCGCCTCCAGGTCGGCGACCTCGTAGATGGGCATACAGCTCGGCGCGGGGCGGTGATCCGCCAGCAGCAGCAAGGGGCCGTCCCCCAGGCGCAGCGCCGCCACCCTGGCGCCAAAGGACGCGAACTGCCAAATCAGCGACGCGCCCAGCTGCTTCCGATAGAAGGCCAGGTCCTGCTCGAAGTGGGCGGCGCCAACGTAGAAGAAGCGCAGCGCGCCGAAAGGCGGCGTCATCCGAAGCTCTCCCCGCTCGCCCCTGTCAGGCGTACGCTTTCGGCCCACAGGCGCTCCTGGACGGTCTCGTCGTGCGTGTAAGCGCTGGTCGTGATCGGCTTCTGCCCGTGGAAGAGCTGCCCGCTGACGCCGGCGCCCCGCGTCTCCGCCAGCCAGGCGAGACCGGCGGCGGCCTTCTCGGGCGGCTGCGCCATGAAGCTGAAGAGACTGAGCAGCAGGCGCATCGGCGCGGGGGCCTCGCGCATCAACCTGGTGCGCACGATGCCAGGATGGTAGGCGTTGGCCGTGACGCCCACGCCGCCCAGCCGCCGCGCCAGGGCGAAGGTGAACAGCAGGTTGGCGGCCTTCGACGCGCCGAACGCGTTGAGGGCGGAGAAGCGGCGCGCGCCTTGCAGGTCATCGAAGTTCAGTTTGCTTGTGGACGGCGCGCTGACCGTGATGACGGTAGACGGCGCGCTGGCCTGCAGCCGGTCAAGCAGCAGGTTGGTGAGCAAGAAGGGCGCCAGGTGGTTGGTGGCAAACATCAACTCCAGCCCTTCGCCGGTCACGGTTCGCTGCTGTTTGAAGACGGCCGCGTTGTTGATCAGGACGTGCAGCCGATCGTGCCCCTCACGGAACTGTGCGGCCAGGCGACGCACCGCGGCCAGCGACGACAGGTCCCCGCTCAGCGCGCTGACCGTGGCGCGGCTGGTTTGCGTCTTGATCTCAGCCACGGCGGCGTCGCCCGCGGCCTGGGTGCGCGCCACAATGACGACGGTCGCGCCGCGCTGCGCCAACTGCACGGCGACCGCCTTGCCCAGCCCAGCCGTAGCGCCGGTGACCAGGCAAACCTGGTTCTGCAGACTCAATGCCTCACCCATGTTGGCTTGTGCTGCTCCTTTCTAGAGCGAATGTTCATTCCAGTCGAGAGGGACAAATCGGCTACAGCTTGACGGCGTCCCAACACGCGGTGATTGCCGCCTCGATGGCTGGCTCGTCGAGCTGCACCTGGCCTTCGATATGGCCGCGCGCCAGGTTCACCAGGGGAGCGTTGGCGATCAGCATCAGCAGATGGATCGGCATGTCCTTGAAGATCTGCTGCGCATGGCCTTCCTGGAACAGCCGGATCGGCTCCTGCCAGAGCTGCATCCCCGCCTCCTTGGACTCGGGCGTGATGACTGGCGACAGCGAATACTGGTCGAGAAACTGAAACAGCGCCGGATTGGCCAGGTAGAAGCGAAAAAGGTTGCGCCAGATACAGAAGAACCGCTGGCGCAGCGGCGCGTCCGCGGCGTATCCGTCCAACATCGCCTCGTGCACACGCAGCTTGAGCTTGCGGTAGAGCGCGTTGACCAGTTCTTCCTTGCTCGTGAAGTAGTGGTAGATCGTACCCATGCCGACTGCGGCCTCGCTGGCGATCAGCGACATGGGCGTTGACTCCAACCCGCGTGCGACGATCAGGCGGAGCGTGGCTTGCAGAATGTTGTCGCGTTTGTCGGTCTGTTCTGGCATGAATCGCTGCAATTATGGAATGATTGCTCGATAGTATCACACGCCAGGCGCGTTGTCAAGACTTTTGGGGGGCCAACAGACAGCCAGTTTGCGCGGATTGCCAGCCCGGCGTTTTGGAGTACAATCACAGCGCAGTGGTGCGATTTGGAGGCGATATGACAGAAAGAATCGTAGTGACGGGCGCGACCGGTTTCATCGGCAGCCGTCTGGTGCCGGTTCTGCTCCGCCGCGGCTATGCAGTGACTTGCCTGGTGCGCAACCCGGCCAAAGCCGCCGACCTGGCCAGGCAAGGCGCGACGTTGGTCTCCGGGGACGTGACGGAGCGCCGTTCGCTCGTGGAGCCGCTGCGCGGCGCGGCGGCCTTGTTCCATTTGGCGGGCTGGTATGCGCTGGGCAACCTGGACAAAGCCAAGATGCGGGCCATCAACGTGGACGGTGCGCGTCACGCGTTGGAAGCGGCGGCCGAGCTGGGGGTGCCGAAGATCGTTCACACGAGCACGGTCGGCGTGTTCGGCAATACGCACGGCAAGATCGTTGACGAAACCTACCAGGTGGGCAAGGACGACATGGCCTCGGAGTATGAGCGCACCAAATGGGCCGCGCACTACGAGGTGGCCGTGCCTTTGCAGCAAAGGGGCGCGCCGCTCATCATCGTGCAGCCCGGCGGCGTGATCGGCCCTGGGGACGTCAGCCCGCTCAGCGACATCTTCCGCTACTATCTGCGACGCATGCCGGTCATGTTCGGCGCCAGGTCGGGCGCCACCTTCGCTCACGTCGCTGACATGGCTGAAGGCCATGCGTTAGCCCTGGAACATGGCCGGCCCGGCCAGAGCTATATTCTGGCTGGTCCCAGCATGACCTACCGCCAGGTCTTTGAGCAGTGCCAGACCATCGCCGGCATTCCGGCCACGCGGCTGTGGGTGCCGGCCTGGATGGCGAGCGCCAGCGCCCGGCTGATGAGCGCCGTGGAGCCGTTGGGCCTGAAGATGCCTTTCTCGGCCGAGGCGCTGGCCACGCTGGCTGATTACACCTTCTGGGCCAGCGCGGAGAGGGCCAGGCGCGAATTGGGTTGGGCCGAGCGGCCCGTTGAAGCGGCGTTCAAAGAGGTGCTGGACTACGAACGCGCCCAAGCGCCGCGGTAGGCAGCGCAGGGGCAGGCGGGAGTATAATACGAATCACGATTATAATAATCGCGATTCGTATTATTCCCCCGACAGCTCGTCAAGAAGGAAAACGATTGAAGGCTCATTCTGCGCGATCCAACAAGGCAAGGAATCGAGCGGGCGACACGATTGGGATCAATGTTCGTGTCAACGACAGCCCTCATGGTTGTTGATCTGGCGCTGCGCGCACCTCGGCAATAGCCGCGTCCACATCCGCCGCGATTTCGTCGTCGCTGTAGACGGCGTTTTGCTCCGCCAGCCGCATCATCGCGCGGTCGAATTCAGCCACGATCTCCTGCTCTTTCCAGGCCATAAAGCGGGTAAACTCCTCGTAGGGGACGATGGCGGCTTCTGGCCGGCTGCCTCGCGTCAGCACGTAGGGCATGCGGTCCTTGGTCACCTCCTCGAACACAGATCGGAAGTTTCTTTGCAGGTCGGTGACGCCAATGATTTTTTGCATAATTCGCAGACCTCACTTAGTATCAAAATACCAATCGTGAAGGGAGATTTTTCTATGACACTGGACCGTTCTTTTGTCGAGCGCAACCGCGCGTCAACCGACCGCATCCGCGCGCTGGCCGCGCGCCTGAGCGATGTGGAAATGCAGCACCCGGTGGGCGAACACTGGACCGTGGCGATCGCGCTGGCGCACCTGGCTTTTTGGGATCGTCGCGTGCTGTACGTCCTGGACATGACCGAACGCGACGGCGCGCTGTTCATCCCGCAGATTGATATCTTCGTGAACGATCTATCGCTGCCGCTGTGGGCGGCGATTCCGCCGCGCGCCGCGGCGCAGATTGCCATCGAAACCGCGGAGGCGCTGGACGCACGGCTGGAAAGTTATCCAGCAGCCTTGCTCGAGGAAATCCATGCCTACAATCAGCGCTGGGTCGTGCGTGCGCTGCACCGCAACGAGCATCTCGATGAAGTGGACGCCGCACTGAAGGATTAGGCATGGACTTCCGAAGTCTTGAAGACTTCGGAAGTCCATGCCTAGCCGCCCGCCATCGCGCCGACGATCAAAAAAGGTTCGGCGCCTGCGGCCACTGCCGCGGGCAGCAGCGCGTCCGCGGCCTCATGCGACCAATCCTGCCCACAGGCGAAGAAGCGCACGAGCGAACGGCGCTGCTGCGTGGCGTGATCGCGGATCGTCCCCCGCAGCACCGGATACGTCGCCTCCAAAGCGTCCAGGATCGCACGCTGGGTGATTGGCCCTTCCACCTGCAGCTCGACCTCTTTGCGTACGTTAGCCAACGTCCGCAGATGGTGTGGGAGAACGACGCGTATCATGGCAGGGTTTGGACAGAAACCGAGAGCACGGCCGGAAGATCGTGCACGATGGGCGCCCAATGGTCGCCGGAATCGGCCGAGGCGTACACCTGTCCGCCGGTGGTGCCAAAGTACACGCCGCACGACGGGAGCGAGTCCACGGCCAGCGCGCTGCGCAGGACGTTGACGTAGCAGTTGCTTTGCGGCAGCCCATTCGTGAGCGCCTCCCACTCATTCCCGCCCGTGCGGCTGCGGTAGACGCGCAGCTTGCCATCGAGCGGAAAATGCTCCGAGTCGCTCTTGATCGGCACGACATAGACAGTATCCGGCTCATGCGCGTGCGTGGCAATGGGAAACCCAAAATCGGTTGGCAAGTTCCCGCTGACCTCATGCCACATCTCGCCGGCGTCATCGCTGCGCATGACGTCCCAATGCTTCTGCATGAAAAGCACCCCCGGTCGGCTTGGATGCATCGCGATGCTGTGAACGCAGTGGCCCACCTCCGCGCTCGGATCCGGGAGTTCGAACGGGGAGTTCAGACCGCGGTTGATTGGTTGCCATGTCTCGCCGCCGTCATCGGTGCGGAACGCGCCCGCGGCCGAGATGGCGATGAAGATGCGCTGCGGATCGCTCGGATCCAGCACGATGGTGTGCAGGCACAGCCCACCAGCGCCCGGCTGCCACAGATTTCCCTTGGCGCTGCGCAGCCCGGCCAGCTCCTGCCACGTCTTTCCGCCGTCGTTGGAACGGAACATGGCGGCGTCTTCCACCCCGGCGTAGACCGTGTCCGGATCGGTGAGCGACGGCTCCAGACGCCAGACGCGCTTGAACTCCCATGGATGGGGAGTGCCGTCGTACCACATGTGCGTGCCGGGTACGCCCTGGTAGGCAAACTCGTTGCCTACCGGCTCCCACGACAGGCCCCCGTCATTGGAGCGCTGGATCAACTGCCCAAACCAACCCGTGGATTGCGAGGCATACAGCCGATTCGGGTCAGCGGGCGACCCCTTGAGGTGGTAGATTTCCCAGCCGGCAAAGTGGGGGCCGGCGACGTCCCAGTCCTTGCGTCGTTCGTCCGACGTCAGAATGAACGCACCCTTGCGCGTTCCAACCAGTACACGTACGCTGCTCATAAGTTGCTCCTTTCACGTGCTTGCATGGCGTCGCGGCTCCGGCGCCGTGCGCCGACAGCCGCCGCCGAATGAATGCGGGTTGCAAGGGCTTCGGCGAGCGGCTCGACTGAGCTCGCCGAAGTCTCAGTCGAGCCGTCGGCCTGACGCCGACCGGCATCGCGTCCAGCGGCGCGGTTTGTCATCGTGTCTGCGGCTGAACTACACCATCCCGTAGCCGCGAATGACTTCGAACTCGTAGATCAGCCGCTTCTCCTCAGCCATCACCTGCAGGAACGCCTCGGGGCTCAGCTCCTTGCCAAACCAACTGAGATTGCCAGTCGGACGGTTCTGCATTTGCCGGAAGAGGCGCAGATTCATCGCACACGCGTCGGCCCCTTCAATCATACGCACCGTCGTTTCCAGGGTCAACCACCCCCAACGGGCATCGAAGACGAACAGCGTGCAGCGAGGGTCACGACGCAGCCGCGCGGTGCGCACCCGGTCCTGCGTTCCGCTGCTCCACAGCTTTCCGTCAACGAGCGCGACGCCGACGCGCACCGCCCGCGGCCCGCCGTCATCACCGATGGTGATCATCGCCGCCGAGTGATTGTTCTCCAAGAACGAACGCTGACTATCCGACAGGTTCATACCTTTCGCCTTTCTATCGCGCAGCGCCTTCCAGCGCACGCGCCGACTTGTCTCCGGCTGCTACCGCAGGCTGCACAAGGCTTGCCGAATCTCGCCTAAATGATACGCCGTGTGCACGATGGTCGCCATCGCGCCGCCGATCTGCACTTCGCTTGACCACGCCGGGGTGTCCTTGATCAGCGCCTTGATACGGTCATAACTCAACCGCAGCGACGACTTCAGCGCGTCCCATTCCTCGGCTGTGACGGCTTTCGTCTCACGCCAGATCTTGCCCCAATCCTGGCGCTCGAACTGCTGCGTGCGCACGCTCTTCTCCAACACATCGAGATAAAACGCCACGTGCTTTACCTGGGCGGCCAATGTGGCGCACTTGCCGCCCACGGGGATAGAGGCTTCTTCGGCCGAGATCGTCGCCAGTGTTTCAAACAAGGAGGTGCCTTTATCGAGAAAGTAGCCATGCACGTTGTCAAAGGTTTCGTCGAGCAGGGCGTAAAGCGTGTTGGTGAAATGTTCAGTCTGAATTTGGGTGGTCATCGTTCACCTCAGGTGATTGAACATGGTTAGGTTACAGAGAGGGATAGATTATAGAACTTTTGTTCTGATTTGTCAACTGCTGCGCGCTCGCAGCGTGCATTTCAGCATGGGGCCGCGTCGGGCGGCGTTGGTTGCGCGCACGCCATCCGGTCGCCAACCCCGCCGGAGGCCAAAGGCCATCCGGCTACAAGGTGCAAGCCCCTGCGGGGCTGTCAGGCCCGATAGGGCCTTCCACCTCGTAGCCCGATCCGTTCACGGTCGGGCGGCGTTCGTTGCGCGCACGCCATCCGGTCGCCAACCCCGCCGGAGGCCAAAGGCCATCCGGCTACGAGGTGCAAGCCCCTCCGGGGCTGTCAGGCCGGCTAGGGCCTTCCACCTCGTAGCCCGATCCGTTCACGGTCGGGCGGCGTTGGTTGCGCGCACGCCATCCGGTCGCCAACCCCGCCGGAGGCCCGGTTAGTATCTTACGAGTGAAATTCTTGTCCAAAGAGCAAGAATATCTCACGCAAAGCCGCAAAGTTCGCAAAGGTTTTTCTTGGCGTTCTTTGCGCCTTTGTGTGAGATATTTGGTTACGGCTTGCCCGGGTTAGGGGCTGCTTGTGTGAGGCAGCACCACGGGCACGCCGAGAAACTCACCATACCGCTGGGCCGCAGCGTCCAGCGCGTGGTTCTCTCCTGTGGTCAAAGGCCGAAAAGGGGCTGCTTCGATGACGACGGCGTTCTTCCTCAGGGTGCGTTTCCAGGTGCCTCTCACTTCGCCGTCTATCACCAGGGTTGGGATGAACATGCCGTTGTCGCCGGGGCAGATGCGTTGCGCGTAGACCGGATCAAGCACGGCGCTGCGATCGCCATAGCCGAGCACATATTCGTCGAAGCCAGGTAGAAGATAAGCCGACTGCGTGTCACGGCTTGGAGCCGGCGTGCTGCTTGGCATCCAATAGACACGGCCCGCGATGGTTTCCTGGATCAGCTCCTTCCCGACAGCCTCCAAGCCTCTCTTGACCTCTGCCGCCGTCAGCCCTGCCCACCGCATCAAATCTTGCGCCGTGGCCGGGCCATGACCGCTGAAGTAACGCCTGGTCAATTCAGTCAACGCCTCGTCGCGCGCCAGGGGCTGGGCCGGTGGAATCCAATCATCGAGCAGCGCAAACGTGTGCTGTTTTCCCCGTCTCGATCCAAAGCAGATCAGCCCATCCTGCGCCGAGTGTACGAGCAGATGGTAGCCGCGCTGGCCGGTCGTGGCAATGCCCGCCTGCTCCAGCGCTTGCAGCATTTCGGCGCGGGTGAGCTGCTTGCCGCCCTGAAGGACTTTGGCAAACACCTCTTGGCTGCGCGCAAACGTCGCCTCGTCCAATTCAAGCTGGCGGGAGCGGCCAGCGCTGCCGGCAATCTCGCGCGGGGCGAGAAGCGCCAGCATCCAACGCACGTCGTTGGCGGCGACAAAATGCAGCGTGCCGCGCATCGGCCAGGTGCGCACAATGGTTCGCTCGGCAATCGCCTGTTCGATGCGGCGCTCGGTTGCGCCGGCCATGCGCAGTCCAATCGCCCACAGCGTCCCGCCATAATCCTGCGCCTGCAGTGCGCCCAACCAGGCAACGACATCGCCAGCCTCGGCAAACGTTGGCTGGGCGATGCCTTGATTCGCCAGCCGTGCAAGCGCAATGCGATTAGGCGCTGGCAAAGATGGCCGCCATCTTGTCGAGACACTGCTCCATGCCCATCCTGGACATTTCCATCATCTGGCCTTCCCGCCAACCATACTCTGTCACGGTCAGTTCGGTCTTGTTGTCGCCCAGGGCTTTGAAGGTGATGACCTGAAGCTGACCCTGCGGGAAGTCGGCAGGCAACCCCATCTGCGCCGGGTCAACGTGGTTGCCATCTTGATCGGCCAGATTGTGGATGTATTCGATGCGCTCCATGGGCACGATTTTTGTATAGGTCCACGTGCTGTACATGTCCTGGCCGCCGAACTCCGTGGGCGCCCGCATGCAGACAAGCGATCTGCCGCCTTCTCGAAAATCAATGTCAGCGCTGGGACAGGTAAAATACTTCGGCCCCCACCATTGCCTGATATCGTCGGGGTCGCTCCAGGCTTTCCACACCAGCGCCAGGGGGGCGTCGAAGACACGCGTCATGATGAGGTTTCGCACCTGCGCGTGATCTGCCTTTGCGGCGTCATGGCTGTCGTTCATATCACTTCTCCTTCTCTTGTGTCTGCAATTCCTTGAGATAGTCGGCCAGGCGATCGAAACGCTCACGCCATAAGTGCTCGAACGGCTTGACCCAATCGTGGATCGGCTTCAGCCCTTCGCCTTGCAGCCGATACAACCGCTGCTGTCCTGCCTCGCGCATAGCGACAAGGCCAACCTCGCGCAAGACCCGCAGATGCTTGGAGACTTGCGGCTGCTTGAGCTCCAGCAAGGCGGCGATCTCATTCACCGATCGCTCACCTTGCGCAAGCAGGTCGAGGATTTGGCGGCGCTGTGGTTCCGCCACCGCGTTGAAGGCGTCCGAAGTTGTCGCTAAGCGTGCCATGCCGGTATTATATTCCGATATAAGAATATGTCAAATTTCTTTTTTCTTTCCAACGCAGCGTCAAGCGCGCCCAGCATCTACGCAGCCATTGGGCCGTAGTAGCGTATACAATCAGAAAGACTATAATAGAGATGTACCGAAGAAAATCCTCGTTGGACGAGAGAGGTTCCCTCGTCCACGACTGTTATAGTTACGAAAGCAGACTCGTGACAAAGACGCTGGTTAATCTTTTCACCGGAGGAGGCATGTCCAGAAAACGAACTTGGGCCGTGCTGGCGCTGAGCCTACTGGCGCTGCTGCCCGGATGTGCGTCACGCGCCGCCACAGCCGGCGGCTCGGCGACCCCGGTCGCCCACGCGATTCAGAACACTGGCTCCGACACGCTGGTCAATCTGGCGCTGGCCTGGGCCGAGCGTTACATGCCTGAGCACCCCGGCGTGCGGATTTCTGTGACCGGCGGTGGATCAGGCACTGGGATCGCAGCCTTGATCAATGGCACGACCGACATTGCCAACGCCTCGCGGGCGTTGAAAAAGGAGGAGTTCGACGCCGCGCAGAAGAACGGCATCACGCCGGTCGAATTCGCCGTGGCGCGGGACGCGATTGCGATCGTGGTCAATCCTGCCAACCCGGTCAACGGGCTGACCCTGCCGCAGCTCTCCGACATCTACCAGGGCAAGATCACGAACTGGCGGCAGGTGGGCGGCGAGGATCGGCCGATCGTGCTTCTCTCCCGCGAGTCGAACTCTGGCACTTACGTTTACTTCTTGGAGCACGTGCTCCGGCTGGGCGCGAAGAGCGACCTGCTCTTCTCGCCAGATACGCTCCTCATGCCGTCATCCGAAGGGATCAGCGCTGAAGTACGCCAGAACCCCAACGCGCTCGGCTACGACGGCCTGGGTTATGTCACCTCAGATCAGAAGGTAGTCGCGGTGGCAAAAAACGCCAGCAGTCCCTACGTCAAACCATCCGTCGCCACGGTCAACGACGGCTCCTACCCGATCTCCCGCCCTCTGTTCATGGTCACAGCCGGTCAGCCTACAGGTCAGGTCAAAGACTACCTGGATTGGATCATACACGACGGACAGGCGTTGGTCGTGGAGCTAGGGTTTGTGCCGCTGAAATAGGTTTGCCATGCTCAGGTCATTTTACGCCCGCTGGAGTGAATTTGCCGTCGAAACCCTGATTCGCGTCTTGGGCTTCTCCACGGTTGCCTTTGTCTTGCTGATCTTTCTCTTTCTGCTGCGCGAAGGTTTGCCCGCGTTCTTCACCGTGGACACAGCCAACCTGTTCGGCGCCCGCTGGTATCCCACGTTCGACCTGTTTGGTATGCTGCCGCTCATTCTTGGCTCGTTGCTGGTGACGGTGACGGCGATCCTCATCGCGCTGCCGTTGGGACTGGCGACTGCGGTCTTCGTGCGCGAGGTGGCGCCGCCATGGGCGCGCGACCTGCTCAAGCCCATGATCGAGGTGTTGGCGGGAATCCCATCCGTGGTGCTGGGCTTTTTCGGCATCATCGTGCTGGCGCCGCTCGTTCGTCAGGTCCTCGGCGCGCCCACTGGACTGACCGCATTCACCGGCGCGCTGATTCTGGCGTATATGGCCCTGCCCACGATGATCAGCGTGGCCGAAGATGCGCTCGACGCCGTGCCCAAGAGCTACCGCGACGCGGCTCTTGCCATGGGCGCGACCAAGTGGCAGACGATCTGGCGCGTGGTCGTCCCCGCGGGCCGCTCCGGCATCTTGACGGCCGTGATGTTGGGCATGGGAAGAGCCATCGGCGAGACGATGGCCGTGATGATGGTGACAGGCAACGCCGCGCGGCTGCCGCTCTCCCTCGACTCGCTCTTCCGCCCTGTGCGCACGATGACGGCCACCATCGCCGCGGAGATGGGCGAGGTGGCCCAGGGCAGTACGCACTATCACGTCCTTTTTGGCATCGGCATCATTCTATTCCTGCTCACCTTCGTGATCAATTTGGCGGCCGCCTCGGCCATGTTCCAGAAACGGCGGCGAGGGGGACTGCGATGAGGACAAACCCCATTCGTCGCCAGCGGATCGAGCGCGCCGGCTATGCGCTGCTCAGCGCGGCCGCACTGGCGGTCGTCCTGCCGATTCTGCTAGTCATCGCGGCGATCCTGGTGCGCGGCATCAGCGCCATCAACTGGGAATTCCTGACCGCCATGCCCAGGAACGGCATGAAGGCCGGCGGCATCTTCCCCGCGATCATCGGTACGCTGCTGCTGACCCTGGGCACCGCGGTGGCCGCGATCCCTGTCGGCGTGGCGGGCGCGATCTATCTGGCCGAATATGCCCGCGACACCTGGCTGACGCGCGCGATCCGCCTGGCCGTGGTCAACCTGGCCGGCATTCCGTCGGTGGTCTACGGATTGTTCGGGCTAGGGCTGTTCGTGCTCTTTCTGCATTTCGGCACCTCGATTCTGGCCGGCTCGCTGACCCTGGCGATCATGACGCTGCCGGTGATCATCAGCACGGCCGAAGAGGCGCTGCGGGCCGTGCCGGTCGAGTTCCGCACGGTCAGCGCCAGCCTGGGCGGCACACGCTGGCAGGCGACCCGCACGATCGTGCTGCCGCAGGCCCTGCCTGGCATCATCACCGGCGTGATCCTCGGGCTGCTGCGCGCCGCAGGTGAAACCGCACCGATTCTTTTCACGGTCGCGGCGTTCTATCTGCCGCGTCTGCCGCGCTCGCCGCTCGACCAGACCATGGCCCTGCCCTATCATCTGTACGTCATCGTCACCCAGGTGCCCGGCATGCCGCCAGAATTCCAATACGGCACCGCGCTGGTGCTCTTGGTCCTGGTGCTGTCGCTCAACCTGGCGGCGACGCTGATCCGGAGCCGCTTCCGACGGCAAAGGGAGTGGTAAAGGCGGTCAACCCTATGCCTGTACAGACGACGATTCCACCCAAGATTCACATAGACCATGTCACCTATCGTTACGCAGGCGAGCCTGTCTTGCGTGATGTGACGTTGGAGATCGCCGAGCATGCCGTCACGGTGCTCTTTGGGCCGGCGGGGAGCGGCAAGAGCACGCTGCTGCGCCTGATCAACCGGCTGAATGACCTGGTAGACCACACGAAGTTGACGGGCCGTGTGCTGCTTGACGGGCAGGACATCTACGCGCCCGGGGTGGATGTGTCGGCCCTGCGCCGCCGCGTCGGCATGGTGTTCGCGCTGCCGCTGCCGCTGCCGGGGACTATCCGTGAGAATATCGTGTACGGGCCGAAACTGGCTGGCGAGCGAGATCGCGCCCGGCTGGAGGAGATTGTCGTCCGCAGCCTGACTCAGGCGGCGCTGTGGGATGAGGTCAAGGATCGGTTGGATGGGCCGGCCAGCGCCCTGTCGGGCGGTCAACAGCAGCGGCTCTGCATTGCGCGCAGCCTGGCGCTGGAACCGGAAGTGCTGCTCCTGGACGAGCCAACGTCGGGTCTCGATCCCATCTCGACGGCGAAAGTCGAGGATTCGCTCTTTCAGTTGAAGCGTCAATACACCATCGTGATCGTGCCGCACAGCATCCAGCAGGCGGCGCGCGTGGCGGACTACAGCGCTTTCCTGCTCATGGGTGAGTTGATCGAGCAGCGGCGCGGCAACGAGATGTTTGTGGCGCCGCAAGATCAGCGCACCGAAGACTACGTCACGGGCCGGTTTGGGTAGGCCATCTCGATGAACAAATTCACCGTAGACCGACTCAGTTTTTACTACGGGGCCAAGCGCGCCCTGACTGATGTCTCCATCAGCATCCCCGATCGGCAAATTACAGCCCTGATTGGGCCTTCAGGCTGCGGCAAGTCTACCTTCTTGCGCTGCCTCAATCGGATGAACGACACCATCCGCGGCGCGCGCGCCACGGGAAGCGTGCTGCTGGATGACGAGGACATCTACGCGCCCGGCGCCGACGTGGTGGGACTGCGGCGCCGGGTCGGCATGATCTTTCAGCGCCCCAACCCCTTTCCGCAATCCATCTTCGCCAACGTCGCGTTTGGCCCCACCGTGCTGGGGATGGCGCGCGGGGGCGAATTGAGGGACATCGTAGAAGCGAGCCTGCGCGGGGCCAACCTATGGGATGAAGTCAAGGACAACCTGCGCGGGGATGCGCTTGGCCTATCGCTGGGTCAGCAGCAGCGGCTCTGCATTGCGCGTGGGATCGCGGTCAAGCCCGAAGTGATCCTGATGGATGAGCCGTGCTCCGCGCTCGATCCAATCGCGACCCTGAAGGTCGAAGAGCTGATGCGCGAGCTGGCGCGGGACTATGCCATCGTGATTGTGACCCACAACATGCAGCAGGCGGCGCGCGTATCTGATCTGACCGCGATGATGATGCTGACCGCGGACCAAAAATCTGGCACCATCATCGAGATCGGCGCGACCGCGGCGATCTTCTCCCGCCCGCAAGATCAGCGCACCGAAGATTATGTCACAGGCCGGTATGGGTAATCGCGTCTCAAACGAGCACGCCCTCCTCCAGATCAGAGCGCTCGAATTGGCTGTTGTACAACTCGGCGTAGAAGCCGTTGCTCGCCAACAGTTCATCGTGCGCGCCTTGTTCAACGATGTTGCCATCGCGCATGACCAGGATCAAATCGGCGTTACGAATGGTGGAGAGCCGGTGGGCAATGATGAAACTGGTGCGGCCGACCATCAGGTTTCCCATCGCTTTCTGAATGAGCAGCTCCGTATGTGTATCCACCGAACTGGTGGCTTCGTCCAAGATCAGCATGGGCGAGTCGGCGAGAAACGCGCGCGCAATCGTCAGAAGCTGCTTCTGCCCCTGCGAAATGTTGGTGACTTCCTCGTTCAAGACGAAACCGTATCCATCAGGCAAGGTGCGGATGAAGTGATCCACATGCGCCGCCTGCGCGGCCGCGATGACTTCGGCCTCGGTGGCGTCCGCGCGCCCGTAATGAATGTTTTCCAGGACTGAGCCGTTGAACAGCCAGGTGTCCTGCAGCACCATGCCAAACATCTGACGCACGTCGGCGCGCGTGAACTGCTTGACGTTTTGCCCGTCAATGCAGATTTCGCCCTCATCCACTTCATAAAAGCGCATGAGCAGCTTGACCAGCGTGGTCTTGCCGGCGCCGGTTGGGCCGACAATCGCGACCTTTTGACCGGGCTGGATCTTCGCCGAAAAGCCTTTAATGACCGGCTGGCCTGGCTGATAGCCAAAATGCACATCCCGAAATTCTACGCCTCCCCGCACCTGCTCCATGCTGATCGGAGCAGCCGTGTCGGGCGTTTCTTCGGTCCCCTCGAGGAACGTGAACACCCGCTCCGCGGCGGCGACGGTGCCTTGCAGCACGTTCGATGTGTTCGCCAGCTGCGTGATGGGCTGGGTGAATGAGTTGACGTACTGAATGAACGCCTGGATATCGCCCACGGTAATCGCCTTGCGAATGGCCAACCAGCCGCCCAAAATGACCACGGCGACATAGCCGAGATTGCCAATCAGGCGCATGACGGGCATCATGATGCTGGAAAAGAACTGCGATTTCCACGCCGAGCCATACAGCGTGGTATTGTACTGGTCGAATTTGGCAATACTTTTATCTTCGCCATTGAAGGCCTTGACGATCAGATGACCGCCAAACATTTCCTCCACGTGGCCATTGACGTGGCCGAGGTAATCCTGCTGTTCGCGGAAGAAACGCTGCGATTGTTTGATGACCTGCATCACGACGATCATGGAAAGCGGCACAATCGTCAGCGCGACCAACGTCATCTGCCAGGAAATGGAGAACATCATCACCAACACCCCCACCACCGTCACCAGCGAGGTGATGATTTGCGTCAGGCTCTGATTGAGGGTTTGGTTAATGGTATCCACGTCGTTGGTCAACAGCGAGAGCACCTCGCCGTGCGGCGTGCTGTCGAAATAGCGGAATGGCGCCCGATTGATTTTCTGCATCATCTGGCGGCGCAGCTCATACGTGACCTGAATCGCAACATCGGTCATCAGCCAACCTTGCAGGTAACTGAGCACGGACGAGAAGAGGTACAGGCCCAGCGCGGTGAGCAGAATTCGCCCAATGACATCGAACGGCACATCACCCGTTCCCGCCAGCTTGGCCAAAATGCCGTTGAAGAGCTCGGTCGTGGCGTTGCCCAAGATCTTGGGGCCGATAATCGCGAAGACGGTCGAGCCAATCGCGAGCGCGAAAACGACAATGATCTTCAGGCGATAGGGAGCCAGGTAGGCAGTCAGTTTGCGCAGCGTACCGGAAAAATCGTGCGGCTTTTGCACGGGCATCCCCATCATGTGCCCGCCCGGCCCACGTGCGACGGGGCCTCCGCGGCCAGGCCCAGGGATGAACGATGGAGAAGAATTTCGCTGTGGCGTTGTCATGCCAGCGCCTCCTGTTGTTTCAACTGCGAAAGGGCAATCTCGCGATAGATTTCGTTGGTTTCCATCAACGTCTCGTGCGTTCCCTGCCCAATCAGGCGGCCTTCGTCCAGCACGAGAATCTGGTCAGCATTCTTGATCGTGGCCACGCGCTGCGAAACAATCAGCACGGTGCTGCCGCGCAAGTGTCGTACCAGCGCCTGCCGCAAACGCGCGTCGGTCTTGTAATCGAGCGCAGAGAAGCTGTCATCGAAGATGTAGATGGGCGCACGTTTGACCAGGGCGCGGGCAATGCTCAGGCGCTGCTTTTGTCCGCCGGAGAAGTTGACCCCGCCTTGCGAGACGTCTGCCTGCAAACCTTCCGTGCGCTCACGCACGAAATCGGCGCCCTGCGCAATTTGCAGCGCCAGCTGTAACGTCTCGCCTGCGGCGTTCTCATCAGCATAGCGCAGGTTGCTCTCGATCGTGCCGGTGAACAGATTGCTGCGCTGCGGCACGTAGCCGATCTTGTCGCGCAGTTCTCTGAGCGGCACGTCGCGCAGATTCACCCCGTCCATCAGGATGGCGCCGTCCGTGACATCGAAAAAACGCGGAATGAGATTGACCACGGTAGATTTGCCGGAGCCGGTCGTGCCCATGATGCCGACCGTTTGCCCCGCTTCGATGGTGAAGGAAAGGCTGTGCAGCACATCATCTTCCGCGCCCGGATAGCGAAAGGAAACGCTGCGGAATTCGATGGCCGGGCGAAATGAGGCCGGGAAATGCGTGGGCTGAGCCACATCCACGACCGAAACGGGCATCTCCAAGACATCGGCAATACGGTTAGCGGAGACATCGGCGCGCGGGAACATGATGAAGAGCATGGAGAGCATCAAGAAGGCAAAAACGATCTGCATGGCATACTGCATGAAGGCCATCATATCGCCGACCTGCATTTGCGCCTGCGCCACCTGGTGCGCGCCGACCCACAGGATGAGCAGCGTGGCCCCATTCATGATCAACATCATGAAGGGCATCATCACCACGAACAGCCGGTTGACGAAGAGGTTGGTGCTGGTCAGGTCGCGATTGGCAAGGTCGAAGCGCTTTTCCTCGTGCTGTTCACGGTCGAAGGAACGCACGACCATCATGCCGGTCAGGTTCTCACGCGCGACCAGGTTCAAGCGATCCACCAATGATTGGATGATGCGGAATTTGGGCAAGGCAATCGAGAACGCGGTGATAATCATCACCAGGAGCAACCCCACCGCCAGCGCGATCGTCCACCACATGGAAGGACTCTTGCCCACAGCGCGGATGATGCCGCCGACGCCGATGATCGGCGCGTAGAAGACCATGCGCACCATGATGCCCATGACATTCTGAACTTGCGTGATATCGTTGGTGGCGCGGGTGATGAGCGAAGCCGTGGAAAAATGCTCGAATTCCGCGCCCGAGAAGCGCATCACTTTCTCGAACAGCACGCGGCGCAGGTTACGCGCCAGCCCGGCGGCAATTTGCGAACCGAGCAGGCCGACCGTGATCGTGGCGACCGCGCCGAGCAAGGCAATCAACAGCATTTGCCCGCCCACACGCAGGATGTAGGCGTTTTGAATGGCCACGGTGTCCATGCCAAGCGCCTCGTACTCCGCCAGCGCGGCGTGCGCGGCCGCCTGCAGAAGCGCCTTCTCTCCGCCCATCGCGGCAAAACGTTGATCCACCGATGCGCCGAGCTGTAGGCGCTGCGCTTCGGGCATGCGTTTCAACAGGGTGAAAATATCTGTCCCCGCCGGAAGCTTCGACAGGTCGAATCCGCTGTTGGGGAACAGGGTGGCCGCCTGGGCCGGGTTGCGCGCGATCTGATCCAGCCCATAGAGCAGTAACATCGGTCTGGTGAGCAGGGTCGTGAGGCGGGCGCGCGTCGCGGCGTCGGTGTCTTTCAGCGCGTACAGCGGCGCCTCTTTCAGCGCCGGATACTGCTGCAGCAGCCGGTCGTAGTCTGGATTGGTCGAATCCACCAGCGTGTAATGGGACAGCACTTCTTCTTGTTCCTGCGCGGTCAAGAAGAGCGCCAGATGCTCGACCGTCGTCTGGCGCATGGCCTGCGGGACCGGGCTGTCTACGCCGCTCTGTTGAATACCGACGTTGACGATGCGCGACATGTAATCTGGCAGCGCCAGGTCGGCATTGGCTTGCAAGAAGAGCAAGGCCACGGCGATGATCAGCATCAGCGAGAAGGGTTTCAGGTACTTCAGAATACGGCTCATACGCGCTCCTGTGGAAAAAGGGATCAGTTCAACGGCGAGGTCTGGGACGTTGCGGGGACTTTGGTATTTTCGAGCGGGGCTAATCTCTCGGCGAGCAAACGCAGCGCGGCGCTCAATTGGGCAGCTTCGTCGTCTGTCAACTGCTGCAGGTTATCCATCCAGGCTTGCTGGGCATTCAACCCACCCTGCAATACCTCACGGCCTTTGGGAGTGAGCGAAAGGCGTTTGCTGCGCCGGTCTTGCGGATGTTCGATGCGCAGGGCAAGCCCTTGCTGCACGAGCTGGTCGAGCGATTGGCTGACCGCGGCGTTGGTCACGCCGAGATGGCCGCTGATCATCGAGATGTTGCACCCACCCTGCTGCTCGTGCGCGTGAATCTGACCCAGAGTGAACATCTGCGCCATCGAAAGGCCGTGTTCTTTGGCATAGAGCCAGAAGCTGCGCATGGAGAGGTGCACCAGGCGGCTGGTGGTCAGTCGCAAAACGTCTTTCAGTTCTTCGTGGATCATCGCGATCATTCAATTCTCTAATAAGTTAAGCACGCTAATATATTAAGCGGTCTTGCATTTTTTGTCAAAATGCAACCCGCGCGAAATCGCTCACATGGTTCTTTGAGAGGACTTGACAAGGGAAATGAATCAGGCTATAAGCGTGGCAAGCATGAGGCGCAGTGCGTCAGGAGAACAGAGGATGTTGGTCATCAAGAACGCCGCCATCTACACCCCCGATCACGTCATCGCACAAGGCGCGGTGTTGGCGGATGCCGGCCGCATTCAAGCCGTGGGGCCGGCCGCGGACGTACCCTGCCCAGACGCCGCGCAGGTGATTGACGCCGCCGGGCTGCTCCTGGTCCCGGGCTTCATGGATATGCAGATCAATGGCGCGTTCGGCGACGACTTTACGTCTGATCCGGCGACCATCTGGCGCGCGGCCGAACGGCTGCCCCGTTTCGGCGTGACCTCCTTCCTGCCCACCATCATCAGCTCGCCCCTCACCCAGATCACCGCGGGCCAGCAGATTGTGATCGCCGGGCGACCCGCCGGCTTCCGCGGCGCGCGACCGTTGGGGCTGCATGTCGAGGGGCCGTTCCTCAACCCGCACAAGAAGGGCGCCCACAACCCCAACCACCTGCGCCAGCCCGATCTCCGCGCAGTGGCCGATTGGTCGCCCACAGCCGGCGTTCGCCTGGCGACGCTGGCGCCCGAGCTGCCCGGCGCGCGGGAGGTCATCGCGGCGCTGTCCGGGCGCGGCGTTCTGGTCAGCGCAGGCCATTCGATGGCGACCTATGCCCAGGCCGCGGCCGGCTTCGACGCAGGCGCGCGCGGCGGCACGCACCTCTTCAACGCCATGCCGGCGTTGGGGCATCGTGACCCCGGCCTGGCCGGCGCGCTGCTGGCCGACGACCGGCTGACCGTCGGCTTCATCGCTGATGGCATTCACACCCATCCGGCAGTGATCAAGCTGGTGTGGCGGGCGCTGGGCAGCGGCCGGCTGGCCCTGGTGACTGACGCGACGGCCGCGCTGGGGATGCCGCCTGGCCGCTATCGGCTGGGCGACGCCGAGGTCATGGTGGATGCCGCAAGCTGCCGCCTGGCGGACGGCGCATTGGCCGGCAGCATCCTGTCGCTGGACCAGGCGCTGCGCAACCTGGTCGCGGTCGGAGGCTGCACGCTGGTCGAAGCGCTGCCGACAGTGACGACTACGCCGGCCCGCGCCATCGGCCTGAGCCATGTGCGCGGACGCATCGCCGCGGGCTGCCTCGCGGACATGGTGCTGCTGACGCCCGACCTGCACGTACACGCTACGATTGTCGAGGGCGATGTGGTATATGGAGCGGCGGAGTGAACGATTCACGCCCCCGCCCGACCGTAAACGGATCGGGCTACGAAGTGGAAGGCCCTGTCGGGCCTAGCAGCCCCGCAGGGGCTTGCACCTCGTAGCCGGATGGCCTCTGGCCTCCGGCGGCGTGAGCGCGGCCAACGCCGTCCGACCGTAAACGGATCGGGCTACGAAGTGGAAGGCCCTGTCGGGCCTGGCAGCCCCGCAGGGGTTTGCACCTCGTAGCCGGACGGCCTCTGGCCTCCGGCGGCGTTCGTAGCCGGACGGCCTCTGGCCTCCGGCGGCGTTCGTAGCCGGACGGCCTCTGGCCTCCGGCGGCGTTCATGGCCGGATGGCCTGGCGTCAACTGATCGCCGGCGCCTGGTGCAGATAGGTTGAATCGGTGAGCTGCTTGAGAACAAACGCGGCCACATCGGCGCGTGAAACTTGCCCGGCGCCGATCTTGGTATCTATCCCCGACTGGTAGCGGCCAGTCGCCGGCCCGTTGGTCAAGCCGCCTGGCCGGACGATGGTCCAATCGAGATCGCTCGCCTTCACCAACGCCTCCTGACGTTCCTTATCTTCCATCGGCTTTCGGAGCACGCTCTTCATGAGCAGCTTGAAGGCAAAGGGCACCTGGTCCTTGCTGTCGCCAACGCCGAGCGAGCTGACGACTACGATGCGTCGCGGCGCTCCCAGGCGCTGCATCGCGGCGACGATGACTTGCGTGCCAAGCGAGACGATATAGTCGGGGTTAGATTCGGTGTTGCCCAGGGAAACGACGACCGCGTCCGCGCCTTGCAGCGTCTCCTCCACATTGACCGCGTTGAGCACGTTGCCCGTGACGACGGTCAGATTGGCGTTTGCCAGTGTGAGCCTGGCCGGATTGCGCGCCAGCGCCGTGACCTGATGCCCAGCGGCCAGCGCTTGTTCAACGACTTGCCTACCCGTGCCACCCGTGGCGCCAAAAACTGCGATTTTCATGCGTAAGTTTTCCTCTGCCTCAAATGTCAAACAGGTCTGCCACCTTGAGCGCAAACCCTGCCAACACGCCCTCGCCGCGCAGGGTGTTATCGTCGCCGAATTCTTCGACCGCCGTGGGCGAGCGGAAGACCAACACCTTGCGGTTTGACGGCTCAACAATCCACACCCACGTCACGCCAATGGCAAAATACTCTGCCAGCTTCTCGCGTACATCCTGCCAACGGTCATCGGGCGACATGATGTCCACTACCAGATCAGGCGCAACGGCCAGGTAGCCCTTGACCGGCTGCGCCATGCGGTTCGTCGAGATGAAAGCAATGTCCGCGGCGCGCACGCGATCAGGATTGCGCCGCGTATAGATGCCAACTTCGCCACCTGTGACACGTCCCAGCCGATGCTGGCGCACGAATGCACGCAACTCGCCACCAAGATTGAACTCTATCGTGCCGTGCTCATCGCCAGTCGGAGTCATCGTCACAATCCTCCCATCAATCAGCTCGCTGGGGCCGATATCACCCATCGCCAGCAGTTCATTTCCAGTTATCGGCTTTGTTCTGCGTTTGGGCGGCGCCGTCAGGACAGCCATCGCATCACCTCGATTTTACGTGTTCAACACATTCATCATGTCAATGGCAAAGATTATACCACAAGGCTGAGGGCTGCGCCGAAAGGAAAAAACTCGCGGCTTTGATGCCCGGCGCGGCGCGTGCTATAATGCCAGCCACAAGAATCAGTTCTGTTGTGACAAGCAGCGATTAGGAGCGCACACCATGATCCTCGTCACCGGCGCCACCGGTCTCTCTGGCAGCTATGTGGTTCGTGAACTTCGCCAGCGCGGCCTGGCCGTGCGCGCGTTGGCGCGAGAGGCTTCCGCTGCGGCCGCGCAGACCCTGGGCGCGGAGATCGCCATCGGCGACCTGGCCGATCCCAGCAGTCTGCGCCGCGCGGCCGACGGCGTGACCGGCATCGTCCACGCAGCCAGCACCTTCACCGAGCCTGCCGTGGACATGGCCGCCATGCAGGCGCTGCTGGAGGGCTGGCAGACCGGACCGTTCGTCTTCTTCAGCAGCCTGGATGTCTACGGCCTGGCGACCGCGCCGTTGATCAGCGAGGAGACGCGGCTGGATGAAGATTACAACGACTACGCTCGCGGCAAGATCATCAGCGAGCGCCTGCTGATGGAAGCGGCCTCGCGCCAGGGGCGCGGTGATTTCACCAGCCTGCGCGCGCCGCACATCTGGGGGCCTCATCCCACTGCGCGCCGGCGGCTCACCGGCTTGATCGAGGAGAGCGACGTGCTGCTGCCGGGCGGCGACGCGGCAGAGTGGTCACAGTATCGCGATGCCTGGATTGACGCCCGCGACCTGGCCTGGATCACGGCCGAGTGCCTGGCGCGACCGATGGGCGGCCCGCTCAACATGCTGGCCGGGCATTTTACCTGGCACGACCTCTTCAGCGAGCTGATTCGCCTGACTGGCCGGGACTGCCGCATCGTCCACAAACCGCTGGCCGCGCTGAGCGATGCAGAGCGCGCCAGCCGGCGTTTCTACAGCCAATCCTGGCGCTACGACGATCACCGCCTGCGCGAGGCGCTTGGCTTTCAGCCCAGCCGCACCTGGCAGCAAACCCTGGCGGAAACGCTGATGGCGCCTTCGGCTTGATCACGCACGGGGGGCTGGATATGGCAGCCTGCCGGCCAAGCCGCGTTGGTTGCCGCCGACCACAACTTGTGGTATGCTTGGGTTGCAGTGGGCAGGATGGCGTATGCATGACAGTGAAAGGAAGGAATGCGATGGAGATTCACGCTTACCGCATTCCGGACCTGCAACATATATGGATGTGGAGATAACGAAATGGTAACTACCACTGAGATCAGTCCTATGGCAGTCGACGTCACCGGTGTCGTGCGGATCGGTGGCACTCGCGTGACGCTAGAAACGGTGATCGCTGCTTTCAAGGATGGAGCGACAGCCGAAGAAGTCATACAGCAATATCCATCCGTGGCTTTGGCCGATGTCTACTCCGTGATTGGTCACTATCTGCGGCATCCAGAAGAGATCGAAACGTACTTGCAGAAGCGCCAAGCACAGGTGGATGCAGTTCGCAAGCAGAACGAGGCGCGTTTTGACCCTCAGGGAGTACGTGATCGCCTGCTGGCGCGTCGTGCAGGCATGAAGGCATGAGCCATGCTGGCATTCGCTGCTGACGAAAACTTCAACAATAACATCGTACGCGGTCTACAACGACGTAATCCGGGCTTGGATTTGGTGCGCGTTCAGGACGTGGGTTTGTCGGCGGCTGACGACCCCACGGTGTTGGCATGGGCAGCCCAGGAAGGCCGCGTCCTGTTGACCCATGATGTATCAACGATCACTCGATTTGCTTACGAACGTGTTCGGGCAGGCAAGTCTATGCCAGGTGTCTTCGAAGTGAGCAGAGAAGTTCCAGTCAGGGTCGCCATCGAGGACATTCTTCTGCTCGCCGAGTGCAGCCTCGATGGCGAGTGGAACGGCCAGATACGATATCTGCCGCTGCGGTGAGAAAGAAACCTGTAGGCGAATTGCCACGCTTCAGCTTGATAAACTGGCGGCCACCCGATCGAGGCGGGCCGCGGCGTCTGCAGCCACGGGCTTGAGCTCGGCATAGGCGAGGACGCCCAGCATCGCGAGTGGATCCACCAGCGACACCTCGATGACGCCCTCCTCGACCTGCGCCACCACCACGTTACACGGCAGCAGCAGCCCCACTTCGGGCGCGGCGGACAGCGCGCGATAGGCCAGCGGCGGGTTGCAGGCGCCGAGGATCCTGTAAGGCCTGAAGTCCACGCCCAGCTTCTTTTTGAGCGTCTCCTGCACGTCAATCTCGGTCAGCACGCCAAAGCCTTCCGCTTTCAACGCCTCTGTGACTCGCGCCAGCGCCGATGCAAAATCGGTGTGCAGCCGCACCGTGCGGCCGATGGCAGTTTGTGCTGTCTCATGCATAGCTTCCTCCTGAAAATACCCCACGCCAGCGTCAGCGCCGGTATGAGGCCGTCTGACTCGACTGGTTTGATGCCGCCGGCCGTGCAAAGGTGACAACAGCGCACGGCCTTACGCAGCAGGTTTTGGTTCTACAGCATGCACCAGCCAATCACTTGACAATTCGATGGGTTCGTGGCATGATGTGACTATGGTCATGGCTATGACTACCCATTGGTTTTTGCCGCCAGAGAGGTGCTTGATGCTAACGATCTCCAAGAGTAAGCTAAAAACCCATATGCTGCAGGTCTTTCGTCAGATTGAGCAAACGGGCGAAGAGGTCATCGTGACCGACAATAACCACCCTGTGTTGCGGATTCAGCGTATCACGCAAAAACCTGGCGTGGACGAGGTGTTTTCCCCTTATCGCGGCCAGATGGTCTGGCATGAAGACCCAAACACGCCAACCGCCGATGAGTGGAGCGAAGTCTAATGGTGGTTATGGATACGTCCGCACTGCTCTACTGGACGTTTGCACCCGAACAGCTCTCTGCCAACGCCGCCAGCGTCATCGCGGGCGCTTCACAGGTCATCGTTAGTTCGATTTCAATCTGGGAAATCGGCCTCAAAGTCAAGCGTGGCAAACTGGATCTGCCCCTGACGCCTGAGACCTTCGTCGCCAAACTCAAAGTAACCGATCGCGTACACCTTGAGCCGGTGACAGAAGCGACCTGGTTGAAGAACCTGGCGCTGGCCTGGGATCACAAAGACCCGGCCGACCGCACGATTGTGGCGACGGCCAGCCTCCTCGGTTGCCCCTTGGTGACGTCCGACTTGGAGATTCGATCGTTCTATGCCGCCGCGGTGTGGTAATGCCCGGGGCAATCCGCGTTGGTCTCCCACGTCACCTATGACGATCTTCAGTCAGACTCATTAGTCACCTCACCCTGGCAAACGGGGCCTAATGGGTCTTTGACCGCAAGGATCACAAAGAACGCAGAGAAAAAACCGCCAAGACGCCAAGAGTTTTCTTCTTGGCGTCCTTTGTGTCTTTGTGTGAGCCATTCGGTTCCGGCTTGCCTGGGTTAGGCACGGCAAGAAAAAAGTCGGGTTTCCGTGGGAAACCCGACTTTTCCAGTCAATTACCTACGCACGGGGCGCACAACCGTGAATGAAAACAGGCAATCCGTAGCGATTCGTGTTCATCCGCGGCCTATTTGCAGGTGACTTAACCGCGCCGCCAGCGGCGCGCGGCCAGTCCAACCAGCGCCAGCAGCCCTGCGCCCGCCAGCGGCAAGGCCAAAGGCAGGCTCGCGGCCGCGCCCGCGTCCAGCACGCGCACGGCGGTCGGCGCGCCGTAATCCACGCTGACCGGGCCGTGGCGCGTGGCGGCGCCGGTGATGTCCACATCCTCCACCCAGTAGAAGTACGTCGCGCCCGGCGTGAGCTCAGCGCGGTCTTCCCAGGTGTAAATGAAGCCGCCGGGGCTGCCCTGCGACTGCGACGGGATCAGGGTTCCGTTGAGCTGCCGATCGGGCGCGGTGGCCGCCACGCCGCGGTAGAGGTTGAAGCCGCGGTTGTGCAGCTCGCTGACCGTCTCCCACGTCAGCAGCACGGCATCGCCCGTCTGCGCCGCGCTGAAGTCAGCCAGGGTGACGGCCATGGGATTGAGCGCGCTGCTGACCTGCGCGCTGTTGTTGCGAGCGTCGCAGTCGGCCGTGCCAGCCGATGGACTGACCGTCGCCGCGGCCGTCAGCGTACCGCTGGCGCCGGGTGGTACGACGCCCGCGACGGTCAAGGTCAGCTCTTGAACTGAGCCTAACAGAAGGCCGCTCCAAACGCCAGTCCCGGCGTCGTACGCGCCTTCGCTCGGTGTGTAGCTGACGCCCTGCAGGGTGGGCAGCGTGAGAGCCAGGTGGAAAGCGGTCAGGCCGCTCTTGCCAAAATTGGTCGTGGTAACCAGGTAAGTCAACGCCCGGCCGGGCAGGTACTGCGCGGGCTGGCTGGCAATCGTCACTCCCAGGTCGGCGCAGCGCTGCAGCGCGTTGACGTCGGTCGCCGAGTTATTACCGCTCGTGTCGTCCGAGCCGCCCACCGGGCTGACCGACACGGTGTTGTTCAGCGCGCCCGCGGCCATGGGGTCAACCTTGCCCGTGATGGTCAGGTCGAACGAATCGCTTTTGCCCAGCGTCCCGCTCCACAGGCCCGTGACGGGGTCGAACGTCCCTTTGCTGACCTGATACACCGCGCCCTGGATCGCAGCCGGCAGCGCGTCGCTGAGCAGGAGCTGGCCTAACGAGTGGTCTCCATTGTTGGTGACGTGGATGGTGTACGCGATGTCTTCGCCGGCCCAAGCCGGGTTGGGCGCACTGGTTTTGGTCACGCCCAGGTCCACCCGTGACAGGAGCGCGGCGCCGGCGGCGGCCTGCCCGCTGTAGCTCACGGCATAGCCGTTCTGATAAGTCACCGCCGCCGCGTTCACCAGCAGATTGCGCTCGACCGGCAGCACAGTCACCGGCGCCGCATCCGTTGCCGTGCAGCCCCAGGCATCGCGCGCGGTGACGACCGCCGTGTAGGCGCCGGCCGCGGCGTAGGTATGGTTGATCGTCGTGCCTGGCGTCCAGGCCTGCGGCGTGGTCCCGTCGCCGAAGTCCACCTGGTACTCGAAGGGCGCGACGCCGCCCAGATTGGATGAGACCATCGTAAACGCGACCGGGGCGGCGGCCAGCGTGATGGCGGGCGCGGCCGCAAACGGCGCCAGGCCGCTGTAGGCCGCAGTGACGCGCGCAACCAGGCCCGGATGGTCCTGATTGTCGTAAATGCTTCCAGCATGCACGTTGTTCAGCAGCCGCACGGCGTAGAGATTGGCGCCGGCCTGCACGCCGCTCGTCGCACTGTAGGTCTCGATGGTGCCTGCGCCGACCTTGGTCGCCAGGAAGACCTGGTTGAGGTACTGGTCGCCGTAATCGTCGTTGGCCACTTCCACGCTGCCGGTCAACCCGGTCGCGTTCAACGGCACGCAGAACTTCTGCCGGAAGAAGGTGTAATTGGCGTAGATCTGCGCGGTCGCCGTCGAGGCCACCCACTGGGCGTTGATGCGACTCGCATCGGTCCAGTAACTTTCGACGAAGGGCGCGCTCGGCGCCTCCCAGGCGCTGTCGTCGAAGTTGACCGCGCGCGGGTTCGCGTTCCAGCCAGCGGTCATGTTCGGGTTGCTGGCGGTTGGAATGACCTTCAGACGGCTGTCGGTGAGCGATGTAGTGACGACGACGCTGCCCGCGCGGCTCTCAGCCGTGAGGGTCGCGGCGGTCTGCGTCGCCGCGCTGGTCTGCCTGGCCAGCGTAACCAGGATGGCGACGCTGCCGGATGCGCCAGGCGCCACTGCGCCCACATTGCAGGTGACGACGCCGCCGCTCTCAGAGCAGCCGGCCGGGAGCGGGCTGACGTAGGTCGTGCCAGCCGGCAGCGGGTCGCTGATGACTACGTTCGTGGCTGTTACGGCGCCGCGGTTGACGTAGCTCAGGACGAACGTGAGCTGATCGCCCCAGTTGGGCGGCGTATGCGCGCTGCTGATCTGCTTTTCCAGCACGATGTTCGGCGCCGCCACGGTGTCGCTGTCGTACGCGCTGTTGTTCGAAGTGTTCGGATCCGCGCCGTTCGAGTTGTCATCGCTGATCGCGGCGCTGTTTGCCACCACGGCCCCCGGCGCCGCCGTGCTGTTCACGTTGACATTGAAGGTCAGCGCGCCCTGGGCGCCCACCGCAACCGCGCCGATGTTCCAGGCGACGGTCCTGTTGGTTGCGTTGTAGGTGCAGGCCGGGCTGCAGGAACCGGCGACATACGTGACGTTCGCCGGCAGGGTGTCCACCACGGTGACGCCGGTCGCCGCGGCGTTGCCGACATTCTGGTAGGTGAGCTGATAGGTGAGGCCTGTTTGTCCCGCCTGCAGCGCCGTCGTGTTGTCGGTCTTGCTAATCTTCAAATCGGGCGCGCTGGCGATCAGGTCAATGTCGGTGATCTCGTTGTTGGTGACATCAGCCTCGGGGCTGGTCGTGCTGACGGTCGCCTTGTTCCACACCGCCGTCGTGCCGATGGGCAGAGTGTTCTTCACCTGGACGCGGACGGTGAATACGAACGAGCCGTTGGGGGCGATGGCGTTGGCTAGAGTGTAGGTGCGGAACGTCGTACCGTCGGCGTTATTCACGACGACCGGCGTCACGCCCGATGTGTCGCTGACAAAGAGGAGCAGGTTCCGGTCCAGGATGTCCACCACCTGGACGCCCTCAGCCGTCACCGTGCCGATGTTCTGCACCGTGATCGTGTAATCCAGGTACTGATCGGTCGTCGCCGTGGGCTGGCCGTCGGTCTTGGTGACCCACAGGTTGGCCGTGCCGAGCGTCACATTTTGCGTGTTTGACCCGCACGTGCTGATGGCCAGCGTCGTCGTGCCGGACTGATAGCCGGCCTTGCTCACGGCCAGGCTGGCGCTGCCCAGGGCGATGGGCGCGCCGGGCGTGCTGGTGAAGCTGTACGCGCCGCCCGACGCGGTCGTCGTCTGGTAGACGTGATTGGCGCTGTCGGTGAGCTGGACGGCCGCGCCGACGATGGCCGCGCCGTTGCCGGCTTCCGTCACCACGCCGCTCAACGACACCGTGCCGCCCAGGAGCAGGCTGGCGCTGGCGCTGTCGTTCGCGCTGCTGTAGTCGAACGGGCTGCTGGCGCTCCGGCTCGCGGTGTTGTTGATCGTGGCGCCGCAGGTGATGCTGTTGACCGTGGTGACGATGCTCAAGGTCGCGTTGGAGCCCGCGGGCATCGCGCCGACGGCCCATACACCCGTCGCCGTGGTGAAGGTGCCCTGGCTGGCGGTGAAGCTGCTGTACGTCAGCCCGGCGGGGATGGCTTCGTTGATGCTGACGCCCGTGGCTGCGCTTGGCCCCTGGTTGGTGACCACGATGGTGTACGTTGCCTGCTGGCCGGCCGCGGTGACCGTGGCCGGAGAGACGCTTTTCGTCATCGCCAGGTCTGCGCTCTCGATCACCGTGGGATCACTGGCCGTATTGTTGGCCATGTTCTGATCGGCGCTGACGATCGCGACCGTGGCGGTGTTGGTGACGCTGGGCGCGGCCGCCTGGCCCACGCTCACCGTCACGGTGATGTCGGGCAGATAAGCGGGCGTGGCCAGGCCGGCGGTGTTGGGATGCGTGCAGGTGACCTGCTGGCCGGCCGCGCTGCACGTCCAGCCCGCGCCCACGGCCGAGACGTAAGTCAAGCCAGCCGGCAGGGCGTCGCCCACCGTCACCACGCCGTTGATCGTCCCGCTGCCCACATTGGAGACCTTGAGCGTGTAGGCGGCATTTTGCCCGATGACGAAATCTGCGCTGTGCGCCTTCTGGATGCGCGCATCCTGGTTTTGCTGGGGCACGATGGTCAACGAGTTCTGCACCGCGGTGCTGGGGAAATAGGTCCACAGATCCAGCCCCTTCCAGTTCCCGAAGCCGTTGCCGCTGCCGTCGCCCCATTTGCGCTGGACGCCCGACGAATCGAAGCCGTTCTTGGGGTCGGAATAGAGCGGGTTCGGCGGCGTGTTGCCGGATGGGTTGGCCGACGGGTTGACCGCTACGCCGGTGGAGGTTGTGTAGGCGCGGTCATCGTAGAAGGCCGTGCTGCACGATGGGTACGGGCAGGTTCCGCCGATGGGATTGAGCAGGGTCAGCGTCGGCCCACCGTTGACGCTGTTCTCTGCGTCCAGCAGCGGGAAGTGATACTCGCCCGCGTGCATCGAAGTCTTGAACTGATACGGCCCGCCCACGGAGAAGGGCGCGCCGCTGTTGTCCTTGCCGTCCCAGTTGATCACATTGACGCCGAACGCGGTGACAGAGCGCAGGACGCGGTTGGCCGCATTGGTGGGGTCGAAGTTGACGCCATCGCGGCTGATCACGACCTCGGAGATGCCGCCGACGTTGCCGGTGTAGGTGAACTGGCCGCCCACCGCATAGGAAGCGGCGCTGCCGCCGGCCGAGCCGCTGAAGGTGACGTTGTTGATCGTCGGAATCTGCGGCGCGGGCACGATCGTGGTGGGCAGATCCGCATTGGGCAGGCTGAAGAAGAGCTTGGCCGTGGCCGGGGACTGCCTCACCCCGCCCAGGATCGTGCCGAGCGAGTTGTCGGTCGCGACCAGGTCGTGATAGAGGGGAGTCTTGCCATCGGGATCGAGGAAACCGACGCTGTTGCCATAGAGGAGATAGCCGTTGGGATCCAGGCCGCGCAGATCGAGCCGGTATTTGAAGCCGTCGGCCGAGGTCGCGTACAGGGTGGAGAACTGCTGGAAGGTGCTGCCGTTGCCGCCGGCGAGCATGGCCAGGTAGTCCACGAAGACGCGGCCCGTCTTCGTCACCCCCGCCGCGCGCACGGTGATGTCCCACATGGACACGCCCGCGCTCTGGGTGCTATCAGTGACCGGCGCGGCGATGGTGCCCGCGCTGCCATCGCCGTTCCCCAGGATGCCCGCCGGGCCGATCATGGCGACCCAATAGACGCCGGCTTCGGGCGCGGTGTAGGTGCACGGGTCATAGCCTCCGCTGGTGGGCAGCGGGCCAGCCTGCTCCTGCGCGCGCGTGGTCAGCTTGCCCTTCGTGGGCTGCGCCGTGGAGCATTTCAGGCTAGGGGTGGGGATGCTGGCGGTCGCCATCTGGCTGTCGCTGATCAGGTTCGGATTCCACAGCCAGATGTCGCCCGAGCCGACGCCGACGCCGCTGGAACCCATGCTGATGATCTCACCGGCCTTGGCGTAGACGCGCAGCCAGGTGCGCCGGTAGAGTGTCGTGGTCTTGCTGTCACGAAATTCAGTCAGGGCGCGCTTGCCCGTGTTGCTGAGCAGCAGCTCGCGCGTGCCCTCCGCGTGCGCAGCGGGCGTCCACGCGGAGGCGGCCACGGTCGCCCACACCATCAGGACGAGTGCGCCGAGTCGGGCTGCGCGCGCGAAACCGCGCCAATCATCAGGGAACTGTTTCATAACTTACCTCCATACGCTTGGTCTTCGGGGAATAGCAGTCGTGGGTCTACCATTAGAAAAACATACGCCCGTTGATCCTTGCCAAGCTGCAACGATCACACGAGCGTCCACCACGCCCCGCCGTCATGCCAGCAGCGCCGCAGCGACTGCCGATTTGTGTACATTATATCACAAACAACAAGACGTCCACAGTGCAGAATAGTCACGTCGAGGCGGCCCTGTGGATTTTTGACCGCAGAGATCACAAAGAAACCGCGAAGACGCCAAGGTCGCCAAGTCTTTTCTGCTTGGCGTTCTTTGCGTCTTTGTGTGAGCCATTGGATTCCGGCTTGCCTGGGGTGGGGAAGGCAAGAAAAATCGGCGCCTGTCCCGTAGGGACGCCTGACCTGAGCGCCCATGATCGCACCATTCATGGCCGTCCCCGCGGGACGGTTGAACTCCTCCCCCATGGTCGCGGTATGGCCGCGGGATCCACCGAGGGCGTCATCATTCAATCGTCCCTACAGGACGGCGAGATCGTGGGGTCGTCGCTGGCCCCAAGTCAAAGCGTCCCTACGGGACGGCGCGCGCCGTCGCCGCCGCAAACAAAAGCCGGGCCCCTTGCGGAAACCCGGCTTTTCCACTCAGCCACCTATGCGCGGGGCGCACACCCGCGGATAAAAACAGACCATCCGCGGCGATCCGTGATCATCCGCGGCCCATTTTCAGGCGCGTTCACCGCGCCGTTGGCATCCGGCCAGCGCCTGGCACGCGCACGGCCGTCGGCCAGGCGCGTACCCCTTCACCTTCCAGGGGCTGATCGCCTGGCGCCCCCGTTTCTCCGTCACGTCAAGGAAGGGCCCGGAGGAACTCATCCAGCGAGCTGGCATCCAAGGCCACGTCCATCAAGTTCTCGAGATCGGCAAGCGGCAGGCTCTGCAATGCGCTCTCCACGGCCGGCGCGGCCGCGTCGCCAAAGCGGTGGCGCAGCACGCGCCACAACTGCCGCACGGCTTCTCGCTGCATGCCCTGCTGCATGCCCTGCTGCATGCCCTGCTGCATGCCCTGTTCCATGCCCTGTTCCATGCCCTGCTCCAGCCCCTTCCGTATCCCAATGCGCTCGACACTGGTGATGTATGGCATTTGCTCCGCCTCCTCCATCGCTTGCACTTCTCGCCAAAAGATTTCATCCAAACCTTCTGGCAGTTGGATCACCCAATCTATGAACCGAAATAGATTGATGATATCTTGTCTCTGATAACCTCGTTGATACAGCCGCTTCGTCAACCACACCTTGGCCGCCAACCGTGCATCGTCATTCTGCCGCGTCTCCAACGACTTCAGATGCGCCATGACGATCACCGCGAAGGGGTTGCGGCTGGCCTCCAGTTCGTCCCAGCGCGCCCGATAATCGAGCAGCTTGATCACCGGAAACTTGATGCCAACTTCGCAGCCCCACAGCGCATACCCAAAACCCGTCGGCCGCCACAGCGCCGTCTCATCCGCCAGCACCGCCAGGCTCACAACCTGCCTGTGATGCCGATCATACAAGCGATAGTTGTAGACATACATGCGCTCCGCAAAGTCAGGCTCGGGCTGACCCTGCACCTCGACATGCACCAGCACCCATGTCTCCTGCCCGCCCTGTCGGTGCACTCGCACCAAATGGTCCACGCGGCGCGCCCCTACCTCCGCCTCACGCGTCACCTGGCGCAGTTCCTTGTCCAAGAATTCGTACTTGCGCCGCCAGTCAATGTCCGCCGCCGCATCGGCCAAGAAGAACGTCATGAACTCCGGAAAATAGCGCTCCAGCGCCTCTTTCCACGGATTGTCGTAGTCGGTCAATGGCTTGCCCATCCTCAAAGCTCCCCTGGGTGATCGCGACCTGGCGCATTGTAGCACAAAACCACGCCCTTTGAAAGAGGCCGGCCTATGCGGCCGCACACGGATTTCTCACACCAAGCCACAAAAACGCCAAGAAATCGGGCATGTCTTTGCGCCTTGGTGTCTTCGTGTGAGCCATTGGATTCCGGCTTGCCCGGGGTGGGCAGGTTAGAAAAATCGGCGCCTGTCCCGTAGGGACGCCCGACCTGAGCACCCATGATCGCACCATTCATGGCCGTCCCCGCGGGACGGTTGAACTCCTCCCCCATGGTCGCGGTATGGCCGCGGGATCCACCGAGGGCGTCATCATTCAATCGTCCCTACAGGACGGCGAGATCGTGGGGTCGTCGCTGGCCCCAAGTCAAAGCGTCCCTACGGGACGGCGCGCGCCGTCGCCGCCGCAAACAAAAGCCGGGCCCCTTGCGGAAACCCGGCTTTTCCACTCAGCCACCTATGCGCGGGGCGCACACCCGCGGATAAAAACAGACCATCCGCGGCGATCCGTGATCATCCGCGGCCCATTTTCAGGCGCGTTCACCGCGCCGTTGGCATCCGGCCAGCGCCTGGCACGCGCACGGCCGTCGGCCAGGCGCGTACCCCTTCACCTTCCAGGGGCTGATCGCCTGGCGCCCCCGTTTCTCCGTCACGTCAAGGAAGGGCCCGGAGGAACTCATCCAGCGAGCTGGCATCCAAGGCCACGTCCATCAAGTTCTCGAGATCGGCAAGCGGCAGGCTCTGCAATGCGCTCTCCACGGCCGGCGCGGCCGCGTCGCCAAAGCGGTGGCGCAGCACGCGCCACAACTGCCGCACGGCTTCTCGCTGCATGCCCTGCTGCATGCCCTGCTGCATGCCCTGCTGCATGCCCTGTTCCATGCCCTGTTCCATGCCCTGCTCCAGCCCCTTCCGTATCCCAATGCGCTCGACACTGGTGATGTATGGCATTTGCTCCGCCTCCTCCATCGCTTGCACTTCTCGCCAAAAGATTTCATCCAAACCTTCTGGCAGTTGGATCACCCAATCTATGAACCGAAATAGATTGATGATATCTTGTCTCTGATAACCTCGTTGATACAGCCGCTTCGTCAACCACACCTTGGCCGCCAACCGTGCATCGTCATTCTGCCGCGTCTCCAACGACTTCAGATGCGCCATGACGATCACCGCGAAGGGGTTGCGGCTGGCCTCCAGTTCGTCCCAGCGCGCCCGATAATCGAGCAGCTTGATCACCGGAAACTTGATGCCAACTTCGCAGCCCCACAGCGCATACCCAAAACCCGTCGGCCGCCACAGCGCCGTCTCATCCGCCAGCACCGCCAGGCTCACAACCTGCCTGTGATGCCGATCATACAAGCGATAGTTGTAGACATACATGCGCTCCGCAAAGTCAGGCTCGGGCTGACCCTGCACCTCGACATGCACCAGCACCCATGTCTCCTGCCCGCCCTGTCGGTGCACTCGCACCAAATGGTCCACGCGGCGCGCCCCCAACTCCGCCTCACGCGTCACCTGGCGCAGTTCCTTGTCCAGGAATTCGTATTTGCGCCGCCAGTCAATGTCCGCCGCCGCATCGGCCAAGAAGAACGTCATGAACTCCGGAAAATAGCGCTCCAGCGCCTCTTTCCACGGATTGTCGTAGTCGGTCAATGGCTTGCCCATCCTCAAAGCCCCCCTGGGTGATCGCGACCTGGCGCATTGTAGCACAAAACCACGCCCTTTGAAAGAGGCCGGCCTGTGCGGCCGCACACGGATTTCTCACACCAAGCCACAAAGACGCCAAGAAATCGGGGCATGTCTTTGCGCCTTGGTGTCTTCGTGTGAGCTATTGGGTTCTGGCTTGCCCGCGGTGGGTAGGTAAGAAAAAATCGGCGCCTGTCCCGTAGGGACGCCTGACCTGAGCGCCCAGGATCGCGCCATTCATGGCCGTCCCAGCGGGACGGTTGAACCCCTCTCGCACGGTCGCGGTCTTGCCGCGGGATACACCGTGGGCGTCATCATTCAATCGTCCCTACGGGACGGCGGGATCGTGGGGTGGTTGCCAGCCTCAAGTCAAGGCGTCCCTACGGGACGGCGCGTGCCGTCGCAGCCGCAAACAAAAGCCGGGCCTCTTGCGGAAACCCGGCTTTCCAAACGTTTCTGAACTATCTGCGTTTACCCGCGCCGGCGGCGCGCGGCCAGCCCGGCCAGGGCCAGCAGCCCCGCACCGGCCAGCGGCAGCGCCCACGGCAGGCTGGCGACCGCGCCCGCGTCCAGAAGACGCACGGCCGTCGGCGCGTTGAAGGTCGCGCTGACCGGGCCGTGGCGCGTGGCCGCGCCGTACACATCCACGTCCTCCACCCAGTAGTAGTAGGTCGCGCCGCTGACGACATTGGCGTCGTCGAAGGTGTAGACGAAGCCCTGACTGCTGCCCGGGGCCTGCGATGGAATCAGGCTGGCGTTGAGCTGCGTGTCCGGCGCGCTCGGCGCGTCGCCCCGCCACAGGTTGAAGCCAATGTTGCCCACCTCGCTGACCGTCTCCCACGTCACGCGGATGGCGCTGCCGTTCGGCGCGGCGCTGAAGTCGGCCAGCGCCGCGGCCAGGGGCGCACAGCCGATCAACTGCGCGTTGGGCGTGAAGACGTAGTACGCTTCGATGGTGTCCACATCGCGGCTCGCGCGATCGCTGGCCGGCTCGACATCGGCGCTGGCGTCGGTCTGACCCACGTAGGGGGTCTCGTCGCTCTCGCCGCCGCTCTGGCTGCTGCTGTCGCCGTCGCCGGGGTCATCGCCGACGCGTTCGTGGCAGCCCAGCCCAGTGCAGCCCTGGCCGATGCCCGGCCCCTGGTCGAACACGTCCCAGTCGTCCGCGTTGACGCCGCCCAGGTTGCTGTCGCCGGTGGTGTAGACGCCGATCTTGAGCTGATCGGTGCTGGCAATGACGCCGCCGATCTGGCTCCAGCGCACAGCCAATTCGTAGCGGCCCTTGCGGTCGCCGTCGCTGCCGAACGCCGCGCGGCCAAAGAGGCGCGCCGGTGTGCCGGCGCCGGTGGGCTGGCTGAGCACCGTTTGGAAGTCGGCAAGGCTGGTCCAGGCAACGCCGCTGCTCCATTGGTGCAGATGCACGTTATCGGCCTGCGTGTCGCCGCCGGCCCACACCACCTCGATCACGTAATCAGGCGCCCACCCCTTGAAGTTGACGCGGCGTGACGCGGGCGCGTTGGCGGCCTCGCCGGAACCTGCGCCGCCAGTGTCCGTGCTGCTGCTGACCTTCGGCGTGTCGAGGGCAATGAACAGGTTGGAGCGGTCGAATGGCTCGCCAGCCATGCTGCCCGCGCCGCCCAGCGCGGACGGCCCTTCGACGATCAGATAGAGATAGTTGCTGTCCGCACGCGCGTAGACCAATTCGACATCGGCCGCGCCCTTCTTGCTGCCGTTGGCGCTGGCGTCGTAGAGGTTGCTGCCCGCGCCGGACGTGGACGTGCCGGCGTTGGCGTCGGTGTAATACTTGTAGGCCGCAGATTCGCCGTCGAAATCGGAGAGCGTGGATTGGCCGCCCAGATACGGCCCGGCGTAGGCGTCCTCGGCCAGCAGGGTGTACTTGCCGATGTCCACCGCGCCGTCAACCGTGATGCTGTCCGTAGTCGTGGTGCAGGTCGCGCCGACGTTGATCGCGTTGACCGTGTCGCGCCGCGGGTTGCTGACGCATTGACGATCGTTCGCGCCGCTGTCGGTCGGCCGGCCGCCCAATTTGCACGACGCTTCGCTGGTCTGCATCTGGCTCTGCGTATAGGTTGTCTTGCCCGTTGCGCACTCCGTCGTGAGGCCGGCGCCAATCGCGTCGTTGACGTTGTGACCATCCACGGCGCCGACCGACAGCACCAGGAAGTTGACCGCGCTGTTGTCGGTCAAGGCGGTGGGCATGCCGCTGCCGCTCAGGGTCACTTCGATCTGGCGCCGCGTGCTGACGACTTTGGTGACGACCGTGACCGTGGTGTTGGATACCAGCGAGCGGCTGCTGTCATACAAACCGGAGCTCAGCGTGTCCGCGCCGCTGGGATAGAGCGCGATGAAATAGTCGCCGGGGAAAGCCACGTTGCGCTGCCAGGTTCCCGCGCTGCTCAAGTCAATCGTGGGCGAGCCTTTCGTACCGGTGTCCAGGCCGATGATGTAACCCTGCTGCACGCCGCTGGTCAGGCCCGCGCTGGAGTCAATCGTAAAGCTCATGAACCACTTGCCGGCGACGGCGCTGGACGCATCGTAAGAGAAGGCGGCAAAGTCAATCAGGTCGCTCTTCTCGTCGCCTTCGCAGGCGTCATCGTCGCCCGATTTGTTGAGCGCCAGGTCCAGCATGCGCGTGGAGCCGTACTCCGACTCGATGACGCCGTCAGGCTGCACGGTGTAAGCGTAGTTGCTGCCGCCGTTATTATTGAGGTTGATGGTGTAGTAATCGGCGTCCGCGCCGCTGATGGTCAGCCCATCGCCGGAGGTGAACAGGTAATACTGGACATTCTTGGCGTCGGTGTTGATGGCCGCGGGAATGGAGGCCGAGCAGCTGCTGCCGCCGCCGCACGCCATCTCGACGACCGTCGAAGTCGCCCACGCGTCGTTGGTGTAGCGGAGATAAACGCCCTGCCCGGTCGGCTGGCTGCCGCTGAGCGTCGCGTTCACGGTCACGCTGCTGCCGGGCCACACCGCGCCCGCCGGCGAGCGCGCGGCCGAGCTGATCGTGCGCACCGCGCCCTGCACCTCGAAGACGATGACCTTGCCGTTGTTCGTGCCGTCGGTCTTGAAGATGTAGGTGTAGGACGTGCTGGCCACGTTGACGTAGTAGGCCTTGTTGTTGCCAGCGTTCCAGTCCTGCAGATTGTTGGATGTCTCGATGCCCAGGTTGATATCGGACGCGCCGCTCGGGCCGTAGCGGTTGGTGTTGGTATCGTCGGCAAAGCGCAGATACTTATTACCAGCGGCGCTGCTGGACGTCGTCAAGATATAGGACGTGCCAGCCGAGGCAGTCAAGCTGGCGAAGCTGCCCCATCCTGGCGCGCCGGACCAGGTGTCGCCGCTCTCCCACTTGACCGGGCGGTCGTTCGCGGCCCACACGGGCGCGGGCAGCGCCGTCAAGACCAGCCCCAGGACGAGCGCCAGGGGCGTCAACGAACGCAAAATCTGTTTACAAATCATGGGTTTCTCCTTTTGTAGTCGAACCGGGCTGGTCCCATTTTAGCACAGGTGGGCGTCAAAGAAAAAGCGCAGAGCCGCAGAGCGTTCTCACACAAAGCCGCCAAGGCCACGAAGGAATCGGTGTGCGCCCTGGCGTTGTGGCGTGAGCCATTGGGCTGCGGCTTGCCTGTGGTGGGTAGGTAGGAGAAAACGGTTGAACCCCTCGCCCACGATCGCGGTATGGCCGCGGGATCCACCGCGGGCGTCATCATTCAATCGTCCCTACGGGACGCAGCAATTTCCAATGCAGAGCATAGTCAACCACAAGGAGCACATGCGGGGGTGGGTGAACGCAAAGAAACGGCAGATTAAACGCAAAACAGCAGTTTTTTGTGTTCTTTGTGATCTCTGCGGCGAAAAACTCGGCCAAATTTGGAACTACTGTACGGGACGGCGCGCCGTCGCCGCAAACAGAAGCCGGGCTCCTTGCGGAAACCCGGCTTTTCCACTCAGCCACCTATGCGCGGGGCGCACACCCGCCAATGAAAATAGACCATGCGCGGCGATCCGTGACCATCCGCGGCCCATTTTGAGGCCAGTTACTCGCGCGGCCAGCCCGGCCAGGGCCAGTAGCCCCGCGCCGCCGAGCGGCAGCGGAACCAGCAGCTTCCCGGCGCTGCGCCAGCCCGACAGCCATTGGCTCGACACAGCTGACGCTGACCACCCGCGCCGCGCGGTTGCGCGGCGGCCTGCCAAACCGATGACCGGTTACTGGAGGGATTGGCTGCCGTGGCCGGCCTGCGCAGCCAGCGCCTCCACGGCCGCACCCACCTCGTCCAACGTTGCGGCGCTGTACGCAACATCTAGCAGAAACAGCATCTGTGGACCACGCAGGCGGCGAATGCGCAGCGCCAGGTCAGGCGGCAGTGCGCCAAAACGCTGGGTCAACTTCGCCAACACCAACTCGGCCTGGCCTTGCTGAAGGCCTTGCTGAAGGCCTTGCTGAAGGCCAATTCTTTCGACACTCGTAACATACTGCATACGCTTTTCCTCTTCGATCTCTTGCACATCTCGCCAGAAAGCCAATTCCTGGGGCCCCGGCAACTGCAATACCCAGTCTATGAAGCCAAACAGGTCCAGCACCTGCTGGCGATCATAGCCCAACTTGTACAGCCGCCTGGTCAGCCACAGCTTCCTACTCTGGCGCGCCGCCGGGTCGTGGCGCGTCTCCTGCGCCGTGAGATGCGCCATCACGACCGTGGCAAAGGGGTTGCGGCTGGCTTCCAGGCTCGCCCCCTGCGAGCGGTAGTCCAGCAGCTTGACCGCCGGAAAGACCAGGCTCGGCCGGCAACCCCACAGCTCGTAGCTGAATTCAGCGGGCCGCCAGCCATCCTTTTCGTCGGCCAGCACGGCCAGACTCGCCACGGGCCGCCGGTAGCGGTCATAAAGCCGGTAGTTGTAGACGTACATGCGCTCGGCGAACTCGGCTTGCTGCTGCCCTTGCACCTCCACATGCACCAACACCCACGTCTCCTGGCCGTCCTGCCGCCACACCTTTGCCAGGGTGTCAGCATAGCGCCGGCCCAACTCAGCGTCCCGGGTCACCTGCTGCAGCTCCTTGTCCAGGAACTCGTAACCCTGGCTCCAGTCTATATCACCATGGGCATCGGGGAAGTAGAAATCGAAGTCGAGTGTGAAGAAGGTTACGCGATGCAGCTCAAGCAAGAGCGGGATAATCTCTTTGTCTTTCAGGCCTTGCCGTCCAACGTCATACCCAATCTGGCGCATCGGAATACGCCAACTGCGCAGCAGTTGCCGCTGGCTCTCCGCCATATTCTCGTCGAGGATGTTCACATCACGACCGGCTGCAAAATGTACTCAGGCGCCGCATATTCGGGCGCGTGGTCAAGAAACGCCTGTCCTGCCAAGCGCACTGCCTCGGCGATCGCCTCCTTACTGATGCTACTGCGCCACTCGGCAATGATACTCTCCCAATCCATGCCCTCAGCAATCTGTTCCAGCACATGCGCCACCATGATGCGCGTACCGCGGAAGGTTGGCTTGCCGTGACAGATTTCGGGATCGGCAACGATGTAACGACCGATCATGCTTGCGCTCATCCAGACACCTCTTTTCGCCCTTGACGTACTTCTGCGGCAGCTCATATTTTTGCTCGCCCGGCCTGATTGTAGCATCATGCGTTCAAAACAACAAGCCCCCGCGCGCGGTAGAGGCAGCCCTGTGTGGCCGCCGCAGAAATTCTAACGCCACGGCGCCAAGCCGCAAGGCCGCAAAGCCCTCTTGGCGTCTTGGCGCCGTGGCGTCCTGGCGTTGCAGCATGTGGTTCTGGCTTGCCTGGGGTGGGCGCGGCAAGAAAAAAGTCGGGTTTCAGTGCGAAACCCGACTTTTCCACTCAGCCACCTATGCGCGGGGCGCACACCCGCCAATGAAAACAGACCATCCGCGGCCCATTTTGAGGCCAGTTACCCGCGTCGCCGCCGCGCGGCCAGCCCGGCCAGGGCCAGCAGCCCCGCGCCCGCCAGCGGCATGGCCCACGGCAGCGTGGCGACCGCGCCCGCGTCCAGCAGGCGCACGGCCGTCGGCGCGCCGTAGTCCACGCTCACCGGGCCGTGGCGCGTGGCCGCGCCGTAGATGTCCACATCCTCCACCCAGTAGAAGTAGGTCGTGCCCGGGGTCAGGTCCGCACGGTCTTCCCAGGTGTAGATGAAGCCGCCGGGGTTGCCCTGCGACTGCGACGGGATCAGGGTGTCGTTGAGCTGCCGATCCGGCGCGCTCGGATCTACGCCCCGGTAGAGGTTGAAGCCGCGGTTCTCCAGTTCGCTGACCGTCTCCCACGTCAGCAGCACCGCATCCCCCGTCTGCGCCGCGCTGAAGTCCGCCATCGTGACGGCCTGGGGGTTGCTTTCCATCAAGACATAGTCATCCGTCGTGTCTTCCGGACTCGCCGCGCCATCAATCCGTGTCGGCGTAAAGGATGTCGCCTGCACCGAGCAGTTAAGTTGCCCTGAAACACAGGTTGCGTTGGGTGTGGAAGCCAACTGGGTCCACGTGGTGCCGCTGGTGTTGCGCCAAACCTTGAGGTTGGCGGCCGATTGCCCCAGGTCGGCGCGCAACTCAGCGTAAGTATAGTAGAAGGTGGCAGACGCCGATCCCGAGGTCGTCACATCAATCAGATAACAGCGTCGCACTGGCCGGCTGCCGCTGGCGATGTCTGGACAGGTGCCAGTGGCTGGACGATCGCCGCTGACCCAAACAGTCGTGCTGCCAAAGTTATTGGCGGTCAGGTTGACACCGTAATACTTGGTCGCGCTGGCACTGTCGGTGATCTGAACGAAGTGAAAAGTGCCGCTGTTGAAGGCGTTTCTTGCCTGTCTGATCGTGCCGCTGTTGGCCACACTCCCCTGAACCGTGAGAGCCGTATTGCTATCCGTTTGTAGGATGAGACCACTGCCACTGCCAATCGTCAGGTTGCCACCCATAGGGCGAGTCCATGTGTTCGTGTTCAGCGAGAGCCAGGTGCTAGACGCCAGTTCGACGTTCTGTGGTACGCCCGGACTCGTTCCGACGGTAGTTCCGCCTTGTGCATCCCATTCCTCGTTCGAATTGTAGGGAGCTGACTCGGTATTACTGGTGTTGAACTTCAAAGTCGAGCCTGTGCCATAAATGGGACGCCCGTCGCCGCCTTGCTCCGCAACATAGCCATTGGCATTGATCGTGAAGGTGTCATTGATCCGCGCTCGTGAAGCACCGTCATAGAAATCAACGCCAATGCTCGCATCAACTTTGTAGAATGTGGGACCGCCTTTCACCTCAGCAATTGTTGAACCGAAACTGGAATCAAACATAACCGTTCCGGTATTGGCGTTGAATGTTCCATTTTTCAGAATACCGGGAGTACCGCCGTTTGAGCTGATCTTGAGCGTGTTAGTGCTCCCGCTGAATGTCGCTCCGGACTCAATCTCAAGAAAGTAGATAGCCCCCGGACTAATATTGAGGGTTACCGTGTGGCCATTCTTGATAGTGACGTAGTCATTTGTGGTTTGACCAGGATAACCACTGCCACAACCACCCCAGACTAACGGGTCGTTCCAATCCCCGGATTTATTAGTGTAGCAAGATGCCGCGCTGGCTTCTTGCGGCGCGAACGCTACCGCCATCACCACCAGCCACCCGGCAACCAAACTCAGGCGGATGAACTTGCTCGAAGCCTTCATCATTTCCTCCTCACACGCCGGATATTCCCCGGCAGGGTCTCACGTCGAGATGTTCGTCGAACACACGTCCGGCCGAATCGGTCCGCCTGGCCGGTGGGGGCGGGATGCACAGGCGGTGCATGCGCGCGGGCGCTCGCGGGCGAGCGGCCAACTGACAAAGCCAACCTGTAAACCCCGTCCAAGTTGGCGCACAAGGTGAGCCGCGGCGACAAACGCGCGTTCGGGCCGGGCTGGCCTGCCCCGCTGCCCCTGCTTTAGGGTCGCGCCGTGGTCTGACAATTCACATGACGGGCCCGGCCTGACGATCCAGGTCGCGCCAACGATTGCGCAGTCCACCTGCGTGGGCAGCGGACCGGTGAACGTGGCGCAAACTCTGTCACGGGGCGTCGTTCCGTAGCCCGGCGCTGGCAGGGTGCCCGGCGGCTGTAACGCGATGTTACGCAAAAGCAGCCACGGCCACTGGGCGCTCCTGCGCCCACGCGCGCCGGTGCAGCTTGATGCGTTCGATCTCGTGCAGGGTTTCGGCGGTCAAGTACGTTTCGCCGCAGTTGGGGCAGCTTACGATCGGAATGTTCTCAATGACGAGCAAATTCGCCCCATGCCCGTAGCTGCGCGAAACCCGGCGACTATGTGCACCTCTCTTGCCGCAAATATCGCATACCATAATCTCACCTACTACTCGCAAAAAACCGTAATCAGCACCAGCTTGCCAGTTGCGCCGAACGGCGAGCCGGTAGTCTCATTAGGAAGCATGATATGCACGTTTCAACGATAAATTGAAACCCTGCCCGCTTAACCTACGGCTGCCAATGCCCGGCGGCGAAGCTCAGGTCAAGGACGTTGAGAACACCGTCGCCATTCAGATCCAGGCGGGGGTCGTAGGCGCCGCCCCAAGCCGCGGCCACCTGCTGCACATCGGCCACATCCACATCATCGTCGCAGTCCACATCCGGCACGGCCAGGTTGACGGCCGCGGCCAGCGGGGTCGCCTGGCCCAGCTCATCGCGCAGGCTGGCCGTCACGCTGAGCTGCCCGCACGCGGCGCGGGTGGGGCTGACGACGCCGCTGAAGGTCAGCGTCAGCGGCGCGCCCACCGCGACCGTCCCCTGCCAGGTCAGCCGGCGCAGGATCGGGTCGTAGGCCAGGCTGGGCGAGGTCACGGAGACCAGGTCGCTGGGCAGGGTTGCGGTCAGCCAGGTGACGGCCGAGGGCGCGCTGCCGGTGTTGCTCAGGGTGAAGGTGTAGGTCAGGGGGAAGGCCGGCGGCGCCCAGGCGCGGGAAACCGCCAGGCTCGACGTGTTCAACTGCGGCGCGGCGCTGACCTGGCTGACCGCGTCGAGATCGGCCAGCGCGTTGCCCCAACTGCGCACCGCGACCGGCGCATGCAGCGTCGTGACGCCGGCCGGTAGGACCGGGTTCAGCGTCAGGTCGAAGGTCAACAGCGTGGCGCCGGGCGCAACGCTGGGCAAGGTCCAGGTCAGCACGCCGCCCGCGTCCACGGCTGCGGGCGCGCTGGCGCTGACCTGCCCGTATGCGTCCGCGTAATCCACGGCCACGGTGACGTCGGTGGCGGTGAACGTACCGCTGTTCTGCAAGGTCACGGTGTAGTGCAGGGTCTCGCCTGGCGCGGCCTGCATCGGGCTGACGGCGGCCGTCGAGGCGGCAAGGTCAACCGGCGGCAGGCGCAGCTTCAGCGCGGGGTCGCCGAAGAAGACCGAGGTGTCAATCACGTCATGGAAGCTGCCCGCATGGCCGAAGTAATACGCCTTGGCCGCGTCCACGGCCAGGCCCACGCGGCCGATGCGCTGGCGGAAGATCGCCTGCGTCAGGCCCTGGTCGAGCACGAGCAGCGCGTCGCCCACGTGCAGTCCGCTGGGCGAAAGGTCGGCCACCGAGCCGCGCTGCGGGGTCAGCAGCAGGGTTTCGGCCAGCGATTGACCGATGTTCGACACAAGTAGATTGATGAAGTAGCCGGTCCAGCACGCGTAGGTGACGCTGAACGGCCAGGTGTCATTGGCCGCGAGCGCGGGCGGGTCGAAGGTGTTGAACATGGAGACGGAGCCCCAACGAAACCGCGAACCATGCCCAAACCATTGCACCAACAGGGCGTCATTGTTGAACGCCGCCTTGATCGCCGCGCGCATGGCGTCGCCGCTGAGATAGTCGCGGTTGTAGTAGATCATGCGGTCGTCGTACGGCGCGGGCAGCCAGTTCAGGCGCACGTCATCGCTGAAGGCGTGAAAGTCGCCGGCCGGATCCACGTTGCTGTCCGCCACAAAGACCACGCGCTGCTGCCAGTCTCCCGCTGGCGCGGTTGTCTCATAGGCCATGATCTTGTTGATGGCCGCGCTCACATCGGCGGGGGTTCTGGCCGGTATGCGGCCGATCGCCATATCGGGCAGGTAGTCGTCCGGGCCATCCACGCTGACGTAGCGATTGTCGGCCGCGGTCTCGCCCAGCCAGGGGTCAATGTGGATCAGGTAAGGTGGGATCAGGTTCGGATAGGTCGTGCCGCTGACGCCGGTGAAGTCGTAGTGGCCGTCGCCCACCAGGAGCACATACTGCGGCGGATTGGGCGCGCCGCCCGCGCCGGGCGTGCAATCCGCGCCGTTCCAACAGTGATACGCGTAACTCAGGAAGCTGCGAATCGCCTCCGGGTCGCGGCGGCCGGCGCTGAACTCATCGTAGATGTCTTGCACATCCACCTTAGCGACTCTCAGGCCTTCGGCCGTGCGATGATCCAGCAGCGGCTGGATGGCGTTCCACAGTGAGCTGTGGACGATGGCGATGTAATCAGCCTGGTGATCCTGCGAGCGCCAGGTGGAAGGGGCATCTGGCTCGATGGCCAACGGAGGCAACAACGCCGCTTCGCTGCTCAGGGCGTAGGTCGGGCCGGGCAAATCCGCGTCCCAGAAGTGCAGGGTGTACGCGCCGTTGACGGGCGCGGCCTGCGTGGTCGTCAACTGCACGGGCGCGCGCGGATCGCGCACGTCGTAGACCTGCACCTGCGGCGTGCTGAAGCCGGCCACGGCCACGTCGTTCGCGCCCGGCGCTGCGGCCTCGATGAAAATGCGATCGCCTTCGGCCTCGGCCAGGGCCGGATAGGTCAGCTCCACCCAATCGGGCGAGACCGAGTAGAAGTCAATGCCCGGTAGCTGCGCAACGGCCGCGGTCAGGCTCACCCGGTTCGGCGCGCCGTCCAGCCAGGCCGCCGGTAGGTCGGCCGTCGCCGTGTAATACGTCAGTCCTTCCCATTGGTACGTGCCCACGGCGTGGCTGTTCAGACGGATAGCGATGGACTTGTCGGGATTGGCTGGCCGATCCGCGCCGCCTTGCAGCGCCGCGCGCAGCTGCATCACGCCGCTGGTCAAGGGATCGTCCAGGACCAGGTCGTAGGTGCGCGTAATCGTCGGGCTGCTGGTCGAGGCATCGGGGGTGAGCGGCGTGTCGAACCAGTGATCGGCGTCCTGCGGCCGCGGGAAGTCGCTGCGGTACTCGGCGTTTACCTCCGCGCGCAGGGTCTGCGTGATGGTCGTCACCAGCGGCTCCGCGCCAGTGGCGAGCGCGGCGCGTGTCGTCATGCGCAGCCCGGCCGCGCCGCCGTAGGTGAACCAGGCGACGTTGCTGGCCTCGTAGCGCCCCAGGTACGGCTGCGCATAGAAGATCACCAGGTCGCCGGGGTCGAAGCGGCCATCCCCCTCGCCCGTCACCTGGATGGCGATCGGCTGTCCGAGATAGCTCATGGCGAAGGTCGCCGGATCGGTGGTGGTCACCGGCACGCCGGCCGCGATCAGGTTGTTGTAGGTCAGACGATAGAGGCCGCGCGTCGTCGTGCGCACGCGCAGCGCGCCGGATCCGGCTGGCGGCGCGGGCGCGGGAGATGCTGGCGGGGCCGCACGCGGCGTCGAGCCGGTGGGCATGACCCGGATCGTGATGGTCAGCTCAGGATGGTAGCGCAGCGCGCCGCGCACGGGATTATATTGAAAGGGAAAGACACGCAGCGGCAGGAGACGCCGCCCGCGCTGCACCTGCACCGGGCCGGCCGCCGCCAGTGAGGCCGGATAGAAGGCATCGGCCCCGTAGATCGCCGGATCGGGCCGGTCCGTCGTGGGCACAGAGGTCGGCCAGTCGTCCGTGCTGGCCCAGCCGCCCGCGGGGATCGGCGGCAGATCGGGGACGGGGACGGCCGCGACGTGAACAGTCGTATCCAGGATTCGCCCATTGGCTGCATCCACGGCAATCTCCCAATCGCCGTCGCCTGGCAGTTCCACGACCTCGCTCCACACCGGCAGCGCCGGCGCGCCGGGCGCATCATTCACACCGTAGCCGGGGACCGCCAGGCCATCGCCCGTGATCTGGTAGGCCGGGGTCGCCAGGTGGCGCGTCCACACCCAGGTCGGCGGCGCGGGTTGGGCCAGAACGAGGCCCACGTTGGCCGGCGACCAAAGGAGGGAGAGCGCCAGCACGCACCCAAAGGCGCGGCGCAGGCGAGAAAGGCGCCTGGTCCATGAACTCGACACGATGAGAGCCACCTCAGCGAGCAGCAGCGGTCATTGGCAGCCGCCGCCGCCGGACGCGCTGAACGGCCCCAGGGAACCGGGCAGGGTCGTCCACGGGGCGCCGCCGGGCGGCGTCCCTTCGGCGCGGGCTTCCAGCGGGCGCTCCAGGGTGATGGACGGCTCTTCCCACATTTTCTTGACGAGGGAGGATGGTTGATCGTGACTGAGCAGGGAATCTACATGGTTCATAATGAAAGCTCCTCTTCTACACTTCCTTCCAGGGCGATTGAAATCGCGCCTGATGGGCGCACCGCCGGGCGTCCACCGACGTGGACGCGATGCCGGTCGGCGCAGGCCGACCTGGCGAGTGAAACCTCATCTTCTACATTTTTTTCCAGCGATTGAAATCGCGCCTGATGGGCGCACCGCCGGGCGTCCACCGACGTGGACGCGATGCCGGTCGGCGCAGGCCGACCTGGCGGCGGCACGCCCTTGCGGCCCGAATTCATTCGGCGGCTGCAGTCGGCGCCGGGCGCCTCGGCAGTTGCCCAGATATCATGATAATCATCGCTGCTTACACAGCGGCGGTTAGCAAACACTACGTCGCAAGCGCCAGGCTCTGTGACGCCAGATGCACAACGGGAATCGCCTCGACCCGCTCCGGCTTGCGTTTGCCAGTGGCAATCTCATGCACAGTGTGCAGGATGTCTGCATTGTAGTACCGATTGCCACATTCGTCACAAATGCCAACGACCACATTCTCCAACCGCACAAACCCCAATTTTTAGCGAGTGAGAATCCTCCGCTGTTGCTTGTGCTGGAATGATTTGTGCGGTATCAAGCCAATCAACCCGCGCAAGGCTTGATTGACGCTTTCTGAGTCAGGAAAATACTCACGCACGTCTGGCGCCAATAAGACCGCCCCTTCTTCAAGGGTAAAATACTGTGTGGTAACGCTACCGTCTTCCTGGTGTATCCTGACCGTATGCCCTTGCTGATATGCGTGGTGATATTTGCCGCGTACCCCTGTCTTGCCGCTAAAATCATATTCGGGTAACATTTCTGCTTCTGTTTCACGCTGCTGGATCTTCATAGGTCTTCCGTTCTGCCGCTGTAGCCTTGCGGCTGCTGATAATGCGAATCAGGATCTCGCCCTCTGTCTCGTGCTCGGTATGCACGACCAGCAACAGCCGTTGTTGAATGGAATAGCCAATGCTGATACATCGTTCTTCCGTTTCCGAATGGAGTTCATCGGGATATGTCAGTTGCCCAGGATCATTGAACACAGTTTTGGCTTCTTCCAAACTCACCCGGTGCTTTTTTAGGTTAGCCCGCGCTTTGCGGGCATCCCACTCAAAAATGAGTTTCATGGCGACCTGCGGCTATTTTGAAGATGACTCCGAACGCTCGACCGTAAAGGCCGGTATTAGCGAACGAGCAAAGGAATGGCAGACACCACGCCTCGTTTCGTTTCCCCGCGGCCCACCGGCGCTGCGCTGTGGTTCTTGGCCTGCAGCGGCGTCTCGGGGATCGCGGCCTCCGGATGCACCTGCGCAAAGCGGGCCTGCGCCTGTTGGCAGGCCAGCAGGTGCCCGCCATACGGGTCGCCGTGCTCCTTCCACGCCAGCCCGGCGCAGCGCCCCTCGCAGTAGGCGTTCAGCGGGCAGACCCGACATTCCGGCAGGTTCGCCAGCGTATGGCGGTCGCGCAGTTCGTTGAAGATCGGCGCGCCGCGCCAAATCTCGTCGAAGCGCTGCTGGCGCAGGTGGCCGGCCGGCACGCGCAGCTCGATGCACGGAAAAACCTCGCCGTACGGACTGATGAGGCACGAGGAGAGTCCGACCTGGCAGGTGCGTGACGTCATTGGACGCACCTGCGGGACAAAGGGGCTGCCGTCTGCCAGGAAAAGACCGGTGATTTGCGGCCGCGTGAGTTGATGCTGGCTGGCGCGCGGCGCGCCGTCGTCGGCCGCCGAAATCTTGAACACCTGCTCATAGTATACACCCAATTCTTGCGCCAAGTCAAGCATCTGCTGGCGCTCGGCCACATTCAAATCGAGCAGCAGGGTGTTGAGCTTGACGCGCACGCCGCGTTCCTGCAGCAGGCGTACGCCGCGCAGCACGCGGCTCAAGGTGCGCCGGCTGCCGGACACGGCGTCGAAGGTGGCCTCGGTCGCGCCCAGCAGGCTGATGTCCACCTGCACCGGGTCGAGGCCGGCCAGGCGATCGGCCGTCTCCGGGGTCAACAGGGTCGCGTTGGTTTTCAGGTCGAGCGCAAAGCCCAGGTCGCGCGCGCGTTCGGCAATCGTGAAGAAGTCGCGGCGGGTCAGAATCTCGCCGCCCGTCAGGGTCAGGCGCAGGACGCCGGCCGCGGCCAGCTGCTCCAGGATGTCCAGGCACTCGGCCGTGGTCAGTTCCGGCGCAGCCTGCGGCACGTTGTAGCACATGATACAGTCGAGGTTGCAAGTGTGCGTCAGCTCCCACAGGACGCTGAAAGGCACGTGCGTGGCGCGCAGATGAGCCAGCAGCGCGTCGAAAGCGTCCGCGGGGCCGTCCGCGCGACCGCACGCGTCGAAACCGTGGTCGCTGGGATCCGCAGGGGTTGGCAACGCGGCGGAAAGGCCGGTCAGTTCCATGGCTCAGCTCCAACTCAACAGCGATTTGGCAACCAGGTCCGCGACAAAATCCTGGGTGCTTTGGCGGGCGTGCGCCGCGTCCACCTCATACTCGGCCGCCAGGATGGCCGCAATCGCGTCCACGGTGCGCGTGCCATCGGCCAGCTCCCAGATGCGCGAGCCAACCGGGTTGAGCATGCGGATCATGTGCTCAGCCGGGCTGATAATCACAGCCTCGCCGCTGAAAACCCGCGCCGCGGTGCGTGGATGGTGAATCGGTTTGCGATCGTCGCTATCAAGCATAGTTTTTCCCCGTGTCGTCATGTTGAACTGCGTTGGATTGTACCGGGCTGAAGATCGGTTGTCAACGGGCCCCCAACTGCCGGGCAATTCCGGATTGGGCAGCGATTGAAATCGCGCCTGATGGGAGCGCCGCCGGGCGTCCAACCTGCGTGGACGCCGTGGGGTCGGCGGCACGCCCTTTCGCCCCGCATTCATTCGGCGGCGTTCTCAGGCGGCTTGCAGGAACTCCCACAGTTCAGTCGTGGGCCGAAAGGCGAGGCGGTAGACAGGTACGGCGGCGACGAGCGCGGCCACCACGTCAAGCCAGGCGTCTGCGCTCGATGCGCGTTCGGCGGCGATTTTTTCCGTTCCGAGCAGCGCGAGCGCGGCCTGCGCCGGCGTCAGACGGGTCAGGCGAAAGTCGGGCGCGTGCTCCAGCGCGTAGAGCGCGACCAGCGGCGCCTGCCGGTTGACCCGCCGAATGCGCTCGGATGGGGTGCTCATGCCCCAGAAGGGCGTGCTCAGCAGCGCGGGGCCGTCGGGCAGGCGCTGCAAAATCACGTTTTCGTCGCTCAGCACCTCGGCCGTCGCCGGCGCCAGGCTGGCCACGGTCGTCTTGCCCGCGCCCGATGGGCCAAAGAAAACATGCCCGCGCCCCTCCCAGGCGACGCCCGCCGCGTGCAGGAGGATGCCCTGCCCCTGCCGCGGCAGCATCTGCAGGAGGATGAAGACCAGGGCGCGTTCGAGCGCGGCCGCCGCACGCGCCGGCGTGGGGGCGCTCACCGCAGCCCGCTGCTGCGCCAGGTCCACCCAGCCGGCCGATGCGCCGACATGGAAACGGGTTGCTAATCCCTGGTGCGTCACCCAGTCTGGCGCTTGCACATCCAGGGTGGGGTCAACCCGCAGGGAGATCAGCCAGGCCGCGGGCGCGGCGCTGAGAAATGCGGCATAACGCGCGCGCAGGTCCTGCGTGATGGCCGCAGGCGCTTGAATGGTCAGGGGCAGGCCGGCGATAGCCAGCGTGAACGCGTCAACCATAGGATGGCCTCACGGGGGCGAACCGCGCCGCGGCGCGCTGCTGGCGCCGGCGCACGACTGTTTCTGGCAGCCAAAGCAGGCTGCGCAGTCCCAGCCAGGCCGCATAGCGCACGCGTTGGCGGCCGCCAAACGCCTGCCAACTGACCCAGGCGCGCCGCCAGACGCGGCCAGGCTTTTCGTCCCCCAGACCGATCATGCGCTGCTCCCACGGCTGGCGCGGCGCCTTTTGCAGGCGCTGCGTTACCGCCGGCGGTATGGGGGTGTCCAACTGCGCCTGCGCCGACGCCAGGCGGCCGGCCAGGACCGTGGTCAGCCCCCAGGCCGCAGCGCGGGTGAGAACCATGTCCCAATCCAGCGCGGCCCGGCGCGCCAGCCGATCAACATCCAACAACCAGAGGAGACGTGCATCCGTGCTGTGGTGAAAAGCGACATGCGCGCAGCTGTGCAGCAGCAGCGTGGCCGGGTCTGGCACATAGGCGCCTGGCAAGCCTGGCGCCGGCATGGCTGTGGCCCAGATGTCGGCGATTGGGATGGCGTCAATGTAGTAGGGCAGCTCAACCAGCGTCCAGTGCAGCTCGATCAGCAGCCGCCAGCGCTCGGGCGTGCGGCAGATCAGCGGCGCTTCAGCCCGGTAGCGGCGCTGCCAGGCCGAGAGCCAGAACAACCCCTGGGCTTCGTAGCCGCGGGCGGCCAGGATACGCAGCGCCGCATCCACCTGGCCCGGCGGCGTCAGCAGATCGAAGTCATTGATGGGGCGCTCGGCCGGGCTGTCATACACGAGGCGGCCGAGGGCCGCGCCCTTGAGAAGCATCACCGGGATGTCGGCCGCGGCCAGGGAGGCGACGACGTGGGCCAACTCATTTTCGAGGAAGTAGGTGCGCACGCTGGATGCCTGGAAGGCCGCGCTGAGCGCAGCGCGCGCGCCGGGCGGGATTTCACCCCAGGCGGCGGTAGCGCGCAGGCGCGCATAGGCAAAGGGCGCCAGATCGTGCGTCAGCAGCTCGCGGCCGAGCAGTTCCCAGGCCGCCGCCGTAAGAGGGGGGAGCGCCGCGCCTGCGGTCAGGCTGGCGAGGAAGCCAGCCAACGAAGGTTGAGTCAAGGGGCGAACCAGGCGGGGGTGCGCGGCGGCCACGATGTCCATCTCCCGCGCCGCGCCTTGCGCTGCGGCGACCCGGCGCCATCGTGGATCACCTGGCGTCTTTCACCGGCTGCCGGCGCGACGGCAGCCGCCGGCTCCAGCGCTCCCACAGCTCACGCCAGCGCGGGGTTCCGCCGGCAGAACCGCCGCCTGGCTTGCCGTCATCCGAGGAGTGGTAGCGGCCGTGATAGTAGTAGTAATAGTAGTAACCGCCGCCGCTGGTTGGCAGGCGGTTGAGGATGGCGCCCACCACGCGCGCATTGACGCGGCGCAGAGCCTCCATGGCCCGTCGCGCAGCCTCACGCCGCGTGACGCCCGAATCCAGGATCAACAAGACGCCGTCGGTCTGGGTGGCAAGCACGGCGGCGTCGGCCAGGGCCGTGGCCGGCGGGCTGTCCAGGAGCAGGATGTCGGCCTGGCTGCCCAATGCGACGAGCAGCTCGCGCATCCGTGCAGACCCCAGCAGTTCGGAAGCATTGGGAGGCAAGGGGCCGGAGGTCAGCACTTGCAGTCCGGGCACGGTGGTTTCCTGCAGCAGGCCGTCCAGGTCGGGATGCTCCTCCAGCAGCGCGCTGGTGACGCCGCGGTTGTTGCGCAGGCCAAACAGCCGATGCAAACGCGGCCGGTGCAGGTCGGTATCCACGAGGATGACGCGCTCGCCCGCTTGCGCCAGGGCCGCGCCTAGGTTGGCCGCAGTCAACGATTTGCCCTCGCTGGGCGACGGGCTGGTGATGAGAACCGCCTTGAGGGGGCGGTCCACGCCTGCGAAGCGCAGATTGGTGCGCAGCACGCGAAAGGCCTCGCTGGCTATCGAGTGGCTGCTGGCGATGACGGCCAACTCGCCTTGCGTGGCCGTCTCCGCCATGACCGGGATGGCGCCCAAGGTGGTCAGCCCAAGGTTCTTCTCTACATCGTCCGGGTTCTTGAGCGAATCGTCCAGGTATTCCAGTAAGAAGGCCGCGCCCGCGGCCAGGATGAAGCCGATCACGGCCGCCAACAGAATCGTGGCTGGCTTATTCGGCCCGATGGGGGAGACCGGCAGGGCGGCCGCCTCGATGACGCTGATGGTGTTGATCGCACCCTGCTGTGTGTTGCTCAGCAGTGCGGCGTAATTGGCCTGCAAGGTGGCCAGCTTGGTCTGCAAGCCGGCAATCTGGGTTTGGGTGTCGGCAATCTGGCGTGCGCTAAACAGATTGCCCAGGTCTGTTTGCTTCTTGGCAATCTCGGCTTGCGTATCCTTGATTTTGACTTCCAGGTCGTCGAGCTGCGTCTTGATGAAAGCCTGGCGCTGGTCCATCTCGCTGCCGGACTGCATCGGCGTCTGCAGAATGAGCTGATTGGCCAGTTCGCCGGCGACGGCCCGCGCACGCGGGGGCGAGGTGTCCACCACCGAGATTTCAACGAGCTGGGTGTTGGGCACCACGCGCACCGTATAATCGGGCAGCCAGGTCAGCCCCAGCGCGGCCTTGGTCGCATCTTGCACGGGCGCGCGCTTGGCGATATCGGCATAGGTGCCGGCCAGCTGCTGCATCAACCAGAAATCGCTGCCGTTGGGATTCGGGTTTTCGATCGCGCGGCCCACCATGATCGTGGTGCGCGTCTGGTAGATGGGCGCCTGCCGGCTGGTGGCGATCAAGCTGGACAGGGTTGCCACCAGCGTCGCGGCGACGATCAGCCACCACCATTTGCGCAGGGGTAGGATATACTCTTTAAGTTCCACGAATTGTTGTCCTTAAATAGACAGGGTTAGCGACAGTATAGCAGAAATGGGCCGCGCGCACAAAGCGCACGTCGGGGCAGGGCGGGCTTCGGGCGATTGAGGCTTCGTCGTGAGCGGCTCGACCGAGCTCGCCGAGGTCTCAGCCGAACGACCGCGGCAACGGTTGCCAAGCTCGCCATGGCGATTTTGGCAGTAGCCAAAGCGCCGGGAGCTGCGCCCCGAAATTCAGATGCAAGCCCCGGCGGGCTGCCAGCCGCCGGAGGCCAAAGGCCATCCGCCCACGAGGTGCAAGCCCCGCCGGGGCTGTCAGCCGCCGGAGGCCAAAGGCCATCCGGCTACCAGGTGCAAGCCCCGCCGGGGCTGTCAGGCGCCGGAGGCCAAAGGCCATCCGGCTACGAGGTGCAAGCCCCGCCGGGGCTGTCAGCCGCCGGAGGCCAAAGGCCATCCGGCTACCAGGTGCAAGCCCCGCCGGGGGGCTGTCAGCCGCCGGAGGCCAAAGGCCATCCGGCTACCAGGTGCAAGCCCCGCCGGGGCTGTCAGGCCCGATAGGGCCTTCCACCTCGTAGCCCGATCCGTTTACGGTCGGGCGGCGTGAGCTGCGCCGACGGCCGCCGAATGAATTCGGGCCGCAGGGGCGTTCCGCCACGAGGCCGGCCTGCGCCGGCCGGCCGCCAACCCCTCCGGGGCTGTCAGGCCCGATAGGGCCTTCCACCTCGTAGCCCGATCCGTTTACGGTCGGGCGGCGTGAGCTGCGCCGACGGCCGCCGAATGAATTCGGGCCGCAGGGGCGTTCCGCCACGAGGTCGGCCTGGCGCCGACCGACCGCCAACCCCTCCGGGGCTGTCAGGCCCGATAGGGCCTTCCACCTCGTAGCCCGATCCGTTTACGGTCGGGCGGCTCGTAGCCCGATCCGTTTACGGTCGGGCGGCTCGTAGCCCGATCCGTTTACGGTCGGGCGGCGTGAGCTGCGCCTATCGAATCCAAACCGGATTCCAATCGTTGTAGGGTGATTCGAGCAGCCGGGTTTGGTCGGAGCCGTCGGCGTTCATGATCCAAAGCTGGCGGCGACCGGTCTCGCGGTTGGACCAGAAGACGATGCGCGCGCCGTTGGGCGACCACGACGGGCTGCGATCCGCGGCCGGATTGTCGGTCAGGCGTTGGCGATCGGTGCCGTCCGGTCGCACCCGGAAAATCTCGTCGTTGCCCGTCTCCTGGGAGACAAAAACGATGAAATCGCCGCGCGGCGACCAATCAGGCTCGAAGCTGGCGCGAGGGCCGGTGGTCAACGGCCGCAGCGTGTTGCTGATGGTGTCTTGGATGAAAATCTGCGGAATGCGCTGCGCATCCTCCTGCACCAGCAGGGTGAAGGCGCCGTCAGGCGAGCGGCTGGCCGCGGCCAGCGCCAGGGGATAGGGCCAGGCCTGCGAAAGGAAGGCGAGGCGGCGCGCGTTGGGGGCATAGGCCAGCAGGGTCGGCGCGCCCTCACGGTCGCTGGTGAAGAGAATGTACGCGCGCAGGTCATCGGGCAGCGCGGTAGGCGCGGCGGTTGGGGCCGCAATCGGCGCTGGCGTCGCGGCCGCGGCTGGCGGCAGCGCATCGCCCGGCACGGGTGTGCGCAGCACCAGCAGCGGCACAGAGGCCGGCACGATCACCGTGGCGTTTGGCGGCAGCGGCGTGAACGTGCCGGTAGTGACAGCGACCAGGGTGGCGTACGCGGCTTGATACACGGCGGTCGCGGCATTGGCCGGGAAGGGCGTCGCCGTGAGCAGGAGCGGAACCGGGGTGGGCGTGGCAACCACCACGTTCCAGGGCCAGGGTGTGGGGATGCCGGTGGTCGCAGCGACCGCGGTGGCCGCGCGCAGTTGCGCTACCGCGGTGAGCACATTCTGCGGCACAGCTGTGGGCAGCACGATCACAGGTGTGACCGCATCCGTGGGAACCGGCGTAAATGTCCCGGTCGTCACGGCCACGGCTGTGGCGTAGAGAGCGTTGGCGGTGGCTGTGACTGCGTTGCCCGGCGTAGGCGTATGCGGGACCACGGGCGGCTTCCCGGCCTGCAGGGCCAGCGCCTGCACGGTCGCCAGGTTGGCGGGAATGGGGCTGGGCGTCACCACGCGGTAGGGCAGCGGCGTGGGCGTGCCCAGCGCAGTCGCGGCGGCTGTTGCGGTCTGGATGACGGCCGCGGCGGTCAGGATATTGGCCGGTGCGGGGGTCAACGTCGCCACGATCACGGCGTCGGTGGGCAGCGGGGGCGCGGTGGCGGGCGGCGGGCCGAGGCTGACAACCAGCAGCGGCGGGTTGCCGGCCGTCGCCGGGCCGCCGCCACTGTCCCAGGCAAAGAGCGTATCGTCGCCGCCGGTTGGCCCGCTGAGGCGCAGGATGACCGCGGGCGCGCCATCCGTCACCTGGGCCGCCAGCCAGGCGCGCGCGGCGGCGTCCAATGTCCAGGCATTGACCGTGTTGGGCGCCAGGTCGGCGGCGCTCAGGACCGGAAAGAGGCTAACCGCGGCCGGCGCATTGAAGACGGCCTGGAAATCAGCGCGGGCCAGGTCTGGCAGGGCTTTGACGGTCAGAAGCTGCACGGACCAGGCGCCGCCCGCGCGGGCCTGGAAACGCTCGGCGTTGAGTCCGCTGAGGCGCAGGGTGGCCTCGCGCACCGCCGCGCCGCGCGGCAGCCGGCTGATGTCGAAGCGCGCCAGGCTGATAAAAACCTCTTGCTTGAAGTAGCCCGCGTACAGGAACGAATCGCCCAGGTGATTGCCGCGCGCCTCGCTGCTGGTCCACCAGCCGGCCTCGCCGGCCTTGGGGCTGAGCGTCAGCACCTGGCCGCCCGCTTCCGGCGTGGGCGTGGCAAACAGGATTGGCTGCACGACTGAGGGCGGCGTCAGCGTGGCGACAGGCGCGGCGCTCGGCGTGACGGCGGACGGCGTTGTCAGCACCACGGCGGTGGCGGGCGGAACGGGCGGACTGAGCAGGTCACGGCCGTAGACAAAGACCGCCACCAGCAGCAGCAGCCCCAACGCGGCCCAGGGCAGCAGGCGGCGCCAGTCGGCGGGCCGCGTTGGGCGGGTTTCGACCGGCGCCGGGGGCGCGTCCGGCGGCGCGGGCGCGAGGAAGAACGGACAGCCCCCGTGCTCTGCGGTCAAGCAGACGCCGATCTGATACGGTACATCGGGCGCGCCCGGCGGGTTCTGCGCGTAGCAGCGATGGGACGCCGTGGCCGTGGTGTGGGTCGTCGTGCGGTCCCCGGCCAGGCCGAGGAAGGGACAGGTACTGGTAGATTGGGTCATTGATTAAGCCATGAATGAGATGAGGCTAGTTGTCACTTCGGCGATTCCATTTCCTCGGTTCGGCGCGTACGCACCCACGATAGATTTCCGCGCAGAAGCAACGCCCTTGCGCCAACCCATACTCGCCACAGGGCGTACACAGGCCCGCGGATGAGTGCTCGGAAAGCACTTCGTGGTGCGCGTTCTGCCACAAGGCCGACAAATGGGAATGCAACGGCCGAGGCTGTCAGGCTGACTGCCCCAAAGAATAAAAATCGGGGAATCAGACCTTGAAGGGTCAAGACAGCCGACAAAAGCGTGGTCATAGCGGCCAGGACGGCCAAGGTAGAAAACGGAGGCAGCAGCAGATCCAGCGCGAGGTCAAACGCAGCGGCATTACGCTTGCGGAGCGCTGCTGCCAGTAACGGTCTCAGATACTGTTTCTGTATCTCGACCACGCCTCCATACCAACGCAACCGCTGCGGCGTCGCGTCTTTCCACATGGTTGTTGCCTGTCCAGCGCTCACGGCATCCGGTTCATACACAACCCGGACACCCTGAATTGTCAAATATATTCCGTACTCTCGATCTTCCGCGAGTGAGCTGGCCTCTGCCCATGGATAATTCTCAAGCACGCTGCGATGAAAACACATTGCATCGCCCATCAAGCGCGCCGAGAGACCCAGGTTTGCTTTGGCCTGGTTGCGAATACGGTTATTCAGGCGCATGTCTGCATCAGCCAGAGCACTGAACGCCCCGTCCGAGGGGTTCGAAATGACATGCCGGCCTTGAATTACCCGTGCACCGGCATTCAATACGTTGTTTGTTTGTCTTAGAAACTGCTGGTCAACCCTGCTATCAGCATCAAACACGACAATCGCATCGTACAACTTGGGATCCGCCAGAAGCTGCCAAAATAGCCACCCCAAGGCGTATCCCTTGCGCCCTCGTGGACCGACCTCGCGCGGATGGATGAGCGCGCCGGCCGCGGCGGCCGCGGATGCTGTGTCGTCTGCACAGTAGTCGGCGGCTACGTGCACATCGAAACATTCGCGGGGATAGTTGGATTGAAGTAGTCGGCGAACTGAGGCGCCGATGACAGCTTCTTCGTTATGCGCAGGAATAGCGACGGCAAGGCGCAAAAATCGGTGAGATAAGTCTCGACGAGTAGTTCTTTTACCGCCGAAGGCGAGAAGAATGTACAAATAGGCCAGTCCAAGCCCAATCAGGGTTAAAACGATTGTAAACGAGACGGTCAATAGGCTGGTCATTTCAATTCCCCGTCAACTTCATAAGGAGATTAAAGATCGAGGCTCCCCAGGGGGCGCCATCTTGAATCTGTCATCCTCAATCTTCCTCGCCTTCACTTTCCTTGCAGCTTGCAGATCACACCCACGGTCTTGAGCGCGATCAGTGAGTCCAGGTAGAAGCTGGCGTGGCGGACGTAGTACAGATCGTACTCCAGCTTGGTGCGGGCGTCGTCCACGGTGTTGCCGTAGCCATAGCGCACCTGCGCCCAGCCGGTGATGCCGGGTTTGACCGCGTGCCGCGCGCGGTAGAAGGGAATCTGGCGCGCCAGGTCGTCCACAAATTCGGGCCGTTCGGGCCGCGGGCCGACCATACTCATCTCGCCGCGCAGCACGTTGATGACTTGCGGTAGTTCATCCAGCCGCGATTTGCGCAGCCAACGGCCAACGCCGGTAATGCGCGGATCGTCCGCGACGGCCCACACCGCGCCCGTGTCCCCTTCTGCGTCAGGGCGCATGCTGCGAAACTTGATCACCTGGAAGAGCCGACCCCCACGCCCCACGCGCGTCTGGCGATAGAAGAGCGGGCCTGGGCTGTCCAGGCGGTTGCCCAGGGCCACCAGTGGGGTGAGGAGGCCCAAAATCACGAAGAAGCACGCGCCCACGAGCAAATCCATCACGCGCTTGCACGGCCAGAAGAGGCGTTCAGCCGCGTTGCCCTCGTCAATGGGCAGCACGGCGTGCAGATTGCGACCGGCATGTTCCACCGGCACCCGCCCCAGCAGGCGTTCGTACAACGACGGCATGGTGGTTACACGGCGGCCCTGCTCGCGGCAGGCCAGCAGGGCGTCGAACGCCTCCTGCGACATCGCCTCCCGATTGGTGATCGCCAGCACCACTTCATCCACCGCCAGCGTCGCGGCCAGCCGCGGCAGGTCGGCGCTGCTGCCCAGGATGGGGATGCCAGCCACGGCGCCTGCGGCGTGTTTGACCAGGTCATCGTCCACGAAACCGACGATGTGGTAGCCGGTGCCGCGGAAGGGATTGGGCGCGGCGTGAGATTCGAGCGCGGACAAGGCGGCAGCCAGGGACTGACCGGCCCAGCCCGCGCCGAGCACCAGCGCACGCACCTCGAAGCTGGGCTGCACGAAGAACACGGCGTAGAACCCGCGCCAGAGTGCAATGCTGGACGCGGCCAAGGCCATGGCCAGCACGACCAGGCTGCGTGTGTCCAGGGGCGGCGCCACGATCGGGATGGCCTGGTAGAGGAGGAGGGTCACGAGCGCGGCCGGCGCCGCGCTCAGGATGCTGTGCGGCGCACTGGCCGCGCGCGCCAGGTCGTAGCTGTCCAGCAGGTGCGAGACGAGCCACCAGGTCAGGGCCAAAGCGATCCACCAGCGCCACATCGCCACGAAGGCGCCTGGCGCGGCGAGCCAATCGGTGCGCAGGCGGATGGCGAAGACCACGGCCGCCAGCAGCAGGAGGAAATCAACCACAAACAGCAGAAGTCGCCTTTCGGAGGCGCGCAAGCCGAGGCTCGGCAACGCCAACCGGGGAAAGCCCACCCGCCGGGGCATGGGGCGACTCGGGGTCGCGGGCAGTGAAGGTGTTTGGTCAAACAGCATCGCTTGTCTCCACGGGAATACGGGCACGTGTCTACGAAAGTCAGGCGCCGGCCGGGAAAGAGCGCCGCAGGACATGGGGGCAGGGGCCAGTGCACTGCCGACAGCCTTCGATCGAGGGCCTGGCGTAGGCTCACGCCAGGTACAAGGTTGAGAGCACCTCCTCTTCATGGCGGCGCTGTTGGTCAAACCACGCACGGCCAGCCGCGCCCATCGCGGCCAGGCGATCAGAATCGGACAACGCCTCGCGCAGGGCGTGGGCCAGCGCGGGCGGATCGTTGGGGGGAATCACCCAACCGGTCTCGCCTTCGATCACGGCTTCGGGCAGGGCGCCGGTGCGGGTGACGATCACCGGCACGCCGAAGCGATAGGCCGTGGCCACCAGGGCCGACTGCGTGGCATCGCGATAGGGCAATACCAGCAGGGCGGCCCTGCGGAACAGTTCGATCCCCTCCGCATCGGGGATGCGCTGGTTGCGCAGCTCCACGCCCGCAGGCAAAGCCGGCAGCGCCAGGTCGTGGGCGACAGAACCGGCCAGGATGAGGCGGTGGGGCCACGCCGGGTTGGCGCCGGCATCAGCGGCGCTGAGCAAAGCCCAAGCCGCCAACAAGGTGTCAATACCTTTGTACCACGCCAAGCGGCCAAAGAATATGACATGGCGCGGTTGAGCGGGCGAAAATTGTGTCCGCGCGGCGGCCGCCTGATATTCGGCAGCATAACCCCAAAAACCGTGCAGCAGCGGCGCGAACGTGACCCGGCCCGGCGGCAGGCCCTGCGCCAGCAAGCGGTCGCGGTAACGGCGGCCGTGCACCAGGATGCGGCAGCCGGAGGCGAGAATCAACCGGTTCCAGAGGCGGATCAGCCCGGCGAAGCGCACGCCAGCGTGCGGGTCGAGATCGTGCAGCGTGTGGATGACCGGCGCGCCGCGGCGGCGCAGCGCGTAGACCAGGGGGAGATTCCAGGCGTGAACGCCGGTGAAATGAAAGATGGTGGATTGGGAACGGGAGGTTGAAGATTGAAGATTGAAGATGACAGATTGAAGACGGCGGTAGGCGACGAGGTCCAGGCCCTCGCGGCCAAAGCCGGTGGTTCGGCCGCTGATCGGGGTGTGAATCTGGACGGCCGGGCTGTAGCGGTCGCGTGGGAAGGCGGTCGTGGTTACGACGGTCGCGCGCAGGCCATCTTCCATCTTCTGAACATCGGGGGGCGATGTCTCGAATCTTGAATCTGCCGTGCGGTTGGCCAGGTCCGCGGTGTACTGGTGCATGCCGAAGGTAGGGGAGAGCAGGACGTAGACGATGGGCATGGTGAAATGTGATATTGGACGCTAGACGGATAGACAGATCAAGCTATAGAGCATCAAGGGCAGAGCACAAGAGATGCAGGCATGTGAAAGCTGCCGGAGTTGCATTAACCGAGCGGAGTTTCATCGCTTGCCCATGCCCGGACTTCATGCTAGAATTAGCAATAGAAATAGAAATAGAAATAGAAATAGAAATAGAAATAGAAATAGGAAACGACTCGCCTTTCAATCGGTGGAACGCATGGATGATCAACCCAAGCTGGATTTAGCAGGCCTGACGGACTATCTGGCCAGACAGGATGACATACTGGCTGCCTACCTGTATGGCTCAGTTGCGCGCGGCCAGGCGAATTGCTTAAGCGATGTTGATGTGGCCGTGCTGTTGGCTGCTGGCCCGGACCACCAGGCGGTGGTAGAGCGACAGATGATGTTGATGACGCACCTGGACCACTTCTCTGACCGTCAGGTGCAGGTCACTGTGCTAAACCATGCGTCGCCGCAATTGGCTTACGAGGTGATCCGGGATGGCCGGCTGTTGTACGAAAGCGATCGGCTGGCGCGTATCCAGTTTGAGGTTTGTGCCATGAAGATTTACTTTGATTTTCAACCGGCCCTCAACGCATATGATCGCGCATTGACCAAACGCATCCAGGAGGTGGGCCTTGGCTCCAGGAAACGGCGTCATCCGAGCACGCTTGGCGTTGCTGAACGAGTACGTGAGCGACTTGCGGGAGTTGCAGGCCGTTGATTTTACCACGTATGTCGAAAACAAATTGATCCGGCGTTCAGTTGAGCGCCTGCTGCACCTGGCGGTTGAGGCCAGCCTTGACATCGGACAGCACATCATCGCCCAGGAAGGATTTCGCCGGCCAGCCGATAACCAGGACGTATTCACGGTGTTGGCCGAAGAGGCGATTGTGCCTCCCGACCTGCTGTCCCGTTCGATCGCCATGGCGAAGTTCAGGAATCTCATCGTCCACGACTATGCGCGCATTGACAACAACGTCGTATTCGGCATCCTAAAACGGCGATTGGGCGACCTGGAAGCCTATGCTAAAGCGATTATTGCCTACCTCGAAGAATCTTCCTCTGCCCCCTGATTCCTATCGCCTGACCCTTTGTCCCCGCTTCTCCGATTCTCTATGGTTCCAGAGCCAGCGATCGGACGGTTTCACCGAGGAGTCGGTGAGATACAGGACTTTCATAGGCTCTGTCGGTTGGCTTGCGCGTGGCGCCCAGCCAGCAGCCGGGCATACAAGTCAATCAACGCCAGCGCCGCCAATGGCATCAAGCAGGCGTCCGTAGGTACGCGGTAGCGCGCCGTGGGCCACGAGAGCAGGTAGGTAGCCGCGGTGACGGCAAAGAAGAGCAGCGGCAGCGCCCATCGGCGCAGTTGAGGCCGCGCCAGGTACAAGCCGTAGAGCGTCAGCGGCAGCAGCAGGCCGAACGACAGGGGGCGCTGCAGGTTGCTGACCAGGCTGGAGTCGGACGACGGCCAGAACTTGAAGTATTCCTTGGTTCGGCTCAGGGTGAGCAAGGCATAGCGGCCTGGGTCGGCCAGAATGAAGCCGATTCCCCGGCGCATCAGGGCGGAGTCCATCTCTGCCTCGTTGCGGCCTTGCAGGTCCGCCGGAATCGGCGCCACCGAGTTCTCCGAGCGCCAGAAAGACCCCAGCGCCGGGTTGTTCGACGAGTAGAACGCATAGCCCGCGTTGGAGTTGAGCAGCAGGAAGCGGCCGTAGACCCGATAGTTGCGGATGGTGAACGGCGCGATGCACGCGATCAGCACCGTTCCCGCAATCAACAGGGAGGCCAACGTTCGGGCGCTTGAGCGTTGGAACGTGCGAACGTTGGTCCACAGCAGCCACGCGAACAGCACGGGGACAAACGGCAGAATCGCCTGGCGCAGCAGCGCGGCCAGCCCCAGGCAAAGCCCCAACAGCGCCGCACGGCCGAGAGATGGCTTTTCCACGAGCCGATAGGCCATCTCCAGGCCGGCCAGGGCGGCGACCATGAAGAAGGATTCGGTCATCAGCGCGGCGCTGTAGTACACAAAGTAGGTGTAGACCGCAGCGATGCCGGCTGCGACCAGGCCCGCCCGTTCCCCGAAGACACGCCGGCTCAGACTGTAAACCAGCAGGCATGTGGCGGCGCCGACCAGCACCGCCTGGATCAGCCGCGCCATGAGCGGGTGGACGCCAAAAACTCCATACACGCCGGCCAGGTAGGTTGAGTAGGCGAAGGACCAATGGGCGGTCGGTGTGTTGGCCGGCGTGAACGGGTACCAACCTGCATCGAACGAATAGCCGTGGCCGGTCAGCAGGCGGATTGCCAGGGCGTGGTACGAAATCTGATCCTGGGTGCCCGGCAGTTCCACAACGTGGTCACCCATGAGCAGGGCGACGCCGACGCGCAGGAGGACGCTCAGCAGCAGGATGGCGATTAGCCAGCGATGGGTGGGTTTGGGTATGCTCAAGATGGAGCGCTCAGATCAGTCCCAACTCGCGCAGCACGTCCAGCACGGGCGGCAGGGGCTGCTGCCACAGCCATTCGACGCGCAGCCCGAAGCCGGGCAGGACGGTCGAGCGGTATTCGCCCTCGGCGCCGGCGAAGGCCAGCCGGTAGCGCTCACCTTCCAGGCGGTAGAACTCGGCCCACTGGCGCTGCGGGTCCAACAGCCAGTACTCCGGCACGCCGCCCGCCTCGTACTCGGTGAACTTCTCGCCCCGGTCGCGGCCGACGCTCTCCGGCGAAACGATCTCCACCACCATGTCGGCCGGGCCGTCCAGGTAGCTACTGCGCAGGCGGTCCTGGTGCTCAGCCGCGACAAAGAGCAGATCAGGCTCCCGGCTGGAGCGGGCCAGCTTCATCTGGAACGGCGCCGGCAACACCACACCGAGCGCGTGGTGTTCCACAAGGGCGCGCAAGACACTGTTGAGAAAACCGCTTATATCCTGGTGAGGCCTCGATGCGGGACTGGTCATGACGATTTCTCCATCTACCCACTCGGCCAGGGCGTCCTCGTCGGCCCAGGCCAGGAACTCCTCATACGTCATACGGTCGGGCTGGGCAGGCGCCTGCAGCACCGCCAGCAGCCGGCGGCGCAGGGCCGCCTCTTGCAGCGACGCGGCCGGCTGGGGAGGGACAAGAGAAGCGGCGTGTTGTTCGACAGTCAGCGTTGTCATAGGTCACCTTATTCTTCACGCGTGCTTGTACACAGGCGCCTGCATGATGCGTGCAGGCTGTTTGCTCTCCCAGATCAACCTTCGCAAATGCTCCACCGTCGCGGGCGCAAACCACTCCTCCCCTGTGTCCAGGTTGACACGTGCAGGGACGTTCTCGACGACGTGCAGTTGGCCGTTAACTTCCAGCTTGATCTTTGCCAATGCCAGTATAGCATAGAGCACAGCCAGCGCCAAGCGTTGCGTCCCAAGAGGGTGCATTTCAAATTGGGGGCGTAGCCCCGGAGGGGCTTGCACCTCGTAGCCGGATGGCCTTTGGCCTCCGGCGGGGTTGGAGGCCCATGGCGTGCGCGCAACCAACGCCGCCCGACCGTGAACGGATCGGGCTACAAGGTGAAAGGCCCTACCGGGCCTGACAGCCTGGCAGGGGCTGGCATCTCGTACCGGACGCATTTCAGGCTCGCATCGCAGCTCCCGGCGCTTTGGCTACTGCCAAAGTCGCCAGGGTGATCTATGCAGGGGTTGCAGCGATTTCCATCGCCCGACGCGCCCCCATTCTGAAATGCACCCGAGCAGACACGCGCCCTTGACCACTTCGACGCGGAGGTGAATTATGCAGCCAGGACCTGGAGCTGGACGCGATAGCCCAGTTGCCGCAACATGTCTTCGCAGTCGCTCCAGCTCAGGCTGAAGGCGCGCACATCCGCCAACCCCAGGCGAGCGACCACTGCGCGCGTAGTATCGTAATGCTTCTCGTCGAAATCAGCCTCCATCATGGCCCACTCGGCCCAGTCAACCAACTCTCGAAGGCTCGTGGTATGATACAAATACCGGGCCAACTTATCAGCAACCACATGACGATTGGTAGACATGGTACTAACTCCGTTACTTGGGGTGCCCTTTATCGATTGGGTACTTTTCATGCACTTCGGCCGACTGTCCCGCGCTGTCCTAGATCTCCTGGAGAAACGCACCGCCTGCTCACTGCTGTCGACCTCTTTGACATACCGGGCGCGCCAGCACGATCACCGTCTCCCAACAGTAGCGCCCCACCCACGGCACGGCGGCCAGCAGCTTGTCACCCACGCAGCGGCCAGATTCAAACGCGCAACTCCTCCTCAAGCAGAGCCAAGACATCGGCCAGCAATCGCACGGGAGATGGATAGACTGCGCCCTCGTGGTGAAGGTGGTGCGGATACGAGGCAACTTCAGGATGATGCGGCGCGTTGTCCCAGCCCTGGATGACCTCTCCGGTTGGTGAAAGCCGGTAATAGGCATATTTGCGCAGTTGGCCCAGTACATAGACCTCGTTGATATGCAAGCGCGAACCATCTGCAAGTTGCACGTCGGCTTTGATCTGCTCGACCGACCCGTTCAGCCGGCGGGTCAAACGGGAGATGGCAAGTGCGAGACGAGGATACCGGCGTAACTCTGCCTCGATCATGGATAGCGCAGTCCCTGTAGGGCCGCCAGGTCGCGCTGCTTCTCGTCCAGGACGCTCTGCCAGTAGAACCAATCGTTGTCGTCCTCATGCGCCTGGAACGAGTCCGCAGTGACAAGGACCTCGGCCTCGAAGCGAGCCAGGGACATGCCGTAACGCGCTGCGTAGCGGCGAACCTCCCGCTGCGCCTCGGCGATCTCAGCTTTCACCTGCTTGATACGGGCGCGCGTGGCCTCATGTAGGCCAGCTCGGACCAGCAGGTCGCGCTCTGCCTCTGGAAGCCGCGTCAGGCTTTCCGGCAGTTTCAAGGTCATCTCAAGCATCGTTGCACCTCCCACACGCGCCTATTGTAGCCCCCGCTATCGTCAGGCGAACCGGACGATCAGTTGTTTACCCAGGGCACGCGCCAGGCGTTCCAGCGAATCGAGCGTGATGGCCGTGTTCTCAGGGTCCAGGAGGCGATCAAGCTGGGAGCGGCTGGTCTGCAGCCGCCCGGCCAGTTCGCTCTTGCTCATTTGGGTCTCCGCCATGGCATCCTGAACCTGGAGGGCCAGCAGACGCTTGTATGCCCTGGCCGTTACTTCGTCCAGGATGCCCTCTTCGGCCAGGAAATCATCGAAGTTGCTGCCGGTGAATTGATTCATGTGCTTATCCACTCCACCAAAGGTCCCTACGCCGGCGCGCCAGATCCAGCTCTTGCCGTGGTGTCTTCTGGGTTTTCTTGATGAATCCGTGCAGCAACACCATCTTGCCGCGCGCACTGTGAAACAGACACGAGCGATCCGGCCGCCTTGCAGCCGGCTGCGAACTTCCCACAGATCTGCATCAAGCTTGTCTACCAGCGGCATCCCCAGCGGCCAGCGAAACTGTACCAGCTTGATGTCTTCGCCGATGGCCTTGCGGTCGTCGGCAGCCAGTTCCTTAAGCCACTCACGCACCGGCTCACGACCGGTTTCTGAGCGAAAGAAAGCGACTTGCAGGATAGGTTCTTCGCTCATTTTGCCTCACTGTACCACATGCGGTACAAGTTTGCAAGCTCCACCACACCCCTGATCCCTGACAAACAGCCATCCCTTACCGCTCGCGCGTGATCACCGTCTCCCAGCAGCAACGGCCCCGCGCGGGCGCGGCGGCCAGCAGCTTGCGGTCAACCGCCTGCAGCTGGCGCATCCAGCGTCCCGCGTGCCGCGCCTGTGGAGCCGCGCGGCCGCCAGGACCGGCAGGATCGAGAGCAGGATGAACGCTATAACCAGACCACCATCCCTTGTGCATCCAGAGCTTGCCAGGCCGAGAGGAACAACTTCCGAGCGACGGTATAGCGGCTGTTCGATTGAGGATCCAAGACAGCGACACCCTCAGCCCCCATGCCAACCACAACAACGCCGTGCAGCCCGCGCCCTCCGCTTGGTAAGTCACCGGCACGCAGGAAGACGATCACCGGCCAGTCGTGCTCGATGAGGTCATGGAGGCGAGACAGATCAGCGTTCTCGAACCACAGCGCGTGATGCCCAAGCTGCTGCACGCCTTCGACGGCCTTTTCCGGTTGCGTCCCTCGGAATGGCGTCGTGCCGCACGCTGCAGCGATCTCGGCCTCCTCGATCAGCCTGCCGCGATATGCCAGCACCATCCTGATGCAGGCCGGCAAACATGTCCACGGGTGCTCCTGCCGCAGCAGCGGCACGTCAAGCGGCATCGCGCACTCCGAGTAATTCCGCGATGGGGGTAGACTGGCCGGCAACCAGCATTCCCCCAGCAGTGTAGCAAAGCTGGCCGATGGGGCGCTCTGTGCCTGCCTCCAATACCGGTACAAGCCAGCCGCCGGTGGCGGTGCGCTGCAGCGGGCCGATGCTCACCGCGTCGCCGACATTTTTCAACAGGTAACGTAAGGCCCGATTCTGGACTTCTTCAATGCTTATTTCAGCGGGCGCGACATGAATGCCGTCCTTCTGCAGGGAAATGGCAATGCGAGTGCCCTCCGGCAGACCATAGGCACGAATGACTTCCAGCGGGATAGAAATGCCAGCACGGTCAACTGTCTGATACAACGTTTCCATCGTTTTGTCTCCTTGATAGGCCCATCCACTCACTTCACTTACGCTCTCATTGTAGCACACCCACAACCCTGCGCCAGGCCTTCCGACCGCCCTGACCCCTGACCCCTGATCCCTGTCTCCTTGTCTACGTCTACTTGTCTCCTTGTCTCCCCCTCTCCGTGTCTCCGCGTCTCCGCGTCACCGCTCGCACGTGATCACCGTCTCCCAATAGAACCGCCCCAGCGCGGGCGCGGCGGCCAGCAGCTTGCGGTCAACCGCCTGCAACCCGCGCCGCCAGCCGTCCAGCGCGCCGCGCTTGCGGGCCAGCGCGGCCGCCAGCACCGGCAGAATGGATAGTAGGATGAACTCCTCGTGCCGGTAGCCGCGAAAATGGCTGCCCATCCAGGCGATGTCCGCCATGCTCAGGGCGCGCTCGGTGGGGCTGCGCAGGTGTGGGGTGAGATGGCGCGGAGGACGCATTATGCCAGAAATTGCACGCTTGGCAGTTCGACCAGATCGTAAGGCGCAGCCAGCTGCCGGCGCATAGCATTGAGGCGTCGTTCGATCTCGTCATGCTTCTGATCCCACAAGTTCACCAAGGGGTGATCGAAGGTGATGAAGCAGTGCATCCTCAGGACATCACGGTCCTGGTTGGTGCTGAAACTGCCCAGGGCAAGCATTGGCGCGTCTTCTGGTGAAAAGCCGAACTCACGCACTCTGCGTGACCAGCGCGTGAAGTAATGGGTCGGAGATGCGACCTGCGTGCAACGCAGAAATAGCTGGATGAGAGGATCATAGCGCGTTATGCTCTGCAGCCGCCCCAGGATATTGGCGCTGGCAGGCGCCATGAATAGATCAACAGAACGCGCTGGCGCGCCCTGGAATCACTGGATGGCAGCGATCTGCTGTTCGATCAAGTCCCGTCCGAGGGATAGGCTCAACATGCCATCGAGCGTGTAGCGGACGATGACTTTATCGAGCAGGCAACGCGTCCGGACGGACATCTACTTCCTCCCATGACAACGTTGTATCAGCCGTCCATCTATCCCACAAGTGAGCGCGTTCTGCATCAGGCAGATCCAGGTAATCGCTTACAGTCAGACTGTCCAGGAATGGCTCATCAGCGGCCAGCAAGGGCGGCCAGGATCTCTCGCCGTAGTTGTTCCACAGGCGCAGGGTCTTTAGCCGCCTGCGCGGGGAGCGGCGTGTTCGACGTCTCCCGCAGCTCGGGGACCAACTCCAACAGGCGCTGCCTGTCTTTGCGAGACATGTTGCGAACCACCACAGCCACCTGCTCGATCGTCACAGGCATGGGCACTATCGCACTTTGTATCATTCATCGCCTCTCCTAATGCTCATTCCCACACCGGCCGCGCGCATTGTAACGCCAAAACAGCGATTTGACAAGGCGTGTCACCTCCCCGGCAGCTCAGCGAGCGGCCGGCTAGAGACGAGCGCGCTGCTGCGCCAGGCCGTCCGCAGGGGCGCCGCCAGGCTGGCCGCAGCTCAGCGCGGCGCACAGGCCAGGACTGGCGGGACCTTGATCGGTCGGTGTAAGCCGGCTGTTTAGTCAACTGCGCTCTCCAGTCAAGCGGTCAAGAAATTCCGCTACAGGTATGATCAGGATGTCTGCGTGTCGCTCAAGATCAAGCAGGTGGCGATCGCCGGACACCACGAAATCGCAACGACCTGCAACGGCGCACTCGATGAACTTGTTGTCAGTGGGATCGTTCTTGACCACGTCAAGTCGTTTGATCGGTCGCACGACCTCCGATAACCCACCGATCTCTCGATACCAGGCGTAGGCATCTTCGTCAGAAAAACCGAAATAGACCCGCAAGACACGGGTGATCTCGAACAGGATCTCCAGAGAGGTCACATGGGCATAGACGTGGCTTCGCAGCAAATCGAAGAGGCGGCGCGGTTTGCCCTGAGGCCAGTTGATGGCAGAAACCCAGACGTTGGTGTCATTGGCTGCCCGCAACACGTCACGCACTCCTTACGGACTGGATGGCCTGCTCGATCAAGTCAGTAATTTGATCCTCGTCCAACTGGTCGTAGTCGATGCTATGCTCGATGCACCACGCCTGGAAGTGCTGTTGGGATTGCTGCAACAAGGTGTCCAGCGTCCCCGCAGGGTCGCTCGCCGCAAAGCGCTGATCTACTCGCTCGATAGCCGCTAACGCGCCACGCAACTCGTCTCCCGTCACGCCCCGGTCTAACAGCATGCGCACATAGCTCTCCCGCAGCCAGTCGGTCAGCTCCAACTCTCTGAATCGAGCCGTCACCGTACCGGCCGGCGACGTGAGCTCGACGTAGCCGGTCGGATGCACTCGCACAAAACCATCGAACCGTTTGTTGTAGATTGAGACGACCGCATCACTTGTAAGTTCTTGCCACTCGGTAGCAACTTTGGTTTCCATACTACGCCTCCTGGTCAATTGATCTGCCAACTGTTTCAAGTCAACGACACACAAGCGCATTGTACTGTCTGATGGCCGATTTGACAAGGCATGTCACATCCCAGGCAGCCCACCCAGCAGCCGGCCATAGACGCGCGCGCGGCTGCGCCAGGCCGGCCGCAGGGGCGCCGCCATCCCCCTCAGCGCTCCAGCACGATGACCGTCTCCCAACAATAGCGACCCACGAACGGCACGGCGTCCAGCAGGGCGCGATCGAGGCGCTGCAGGCGCTGCCGCCAGCCGTCGAGCGCACCCTGACGGCCGTTGAGCGCAGCGCCCAACACGGGCAGAATGGAAAGCAGGATGAACTCACGGTGGCTGTAGCGGCGAAAGTAGCTGCCCATCCAGGCGATGTCCGCCATGCTCAGGGCGCGCTCGGTGGGACTGCGCAGGTGAGGCGTGAGGCGGCGGTAGCCTTCGAGGATCGGGTTGTGGATCAGCGGCTCCAGGAACACGGTTCGGCCGCCGGGGCGCAGCACACGGGCGATCTCGGGGATGGCGACGGCCAGGTCCAGGTGATGCGGATCTGCTTGCCTAGCACGGCGTCGAACGCGCCGTCCGGGAAGGGCAGCATCTCGGCGGCGCAGGACAACAGGCCGGCCTGGGGCGCACGCTGGCGCGCCTCCAGCAGCCGGGCGACCGAGATGTCGAAGCCGGTGACCCGCGCCCCGCGGCTAAGCAGATGGGCCGTCGCGCCGCCCGCGCCGCAGCCGTAGTCCAGCACGCACCGGCCGGCCACGTCACCCAACGCGTCCAGGTGATAGGCTTCGGCCTCCTGAAACACCGGGGGACGCGTATACGCCGACGATCAGCGAGCTGTCGTCGCGGGCGAAATCCTCAGACTCGTGCCATTCGCGTTCGAGTTTTAGTTTTCGATCGATGCTCATGGGGCCATGCTCAGGAGATCGGAGTGAGCAAATATCGAGTTGGTAACCACTACATCTCTGCCAACTCTGCCAACAATCGGCGGTAGACACGAGTCTGGACGGATAGGGAGGGTGTCAAACGACTGCTCAATGCGGCGACCGCCCAACGAGGCCAGTAGGCCAGGCGCAGGAGGCGCTTGAAGCGACTGGCGCGGGTCTCGCCGCCGAATTTGCGATAGAACTGCACCTTACTGCGATAGAGTTGGAGGTACATCGCCTCTTTGACCTGCCGGCTGCTGCTCTCGCCGAAATGGGTGACGACCGCTGCGGGCACATACCACAGATCCCAACCGGCTTGGCCCAGCCGGTAGCACAAGTCCACTTCTTCAGTGTACATAAAGTAGCTTTCATCCAACAGACCGACCTCATCGAGCGCCTCCCGTCGGAGCAACAGGCACGCGCCCTTGATCGCCTCGACGCGGCGGGGCGTGATCGTGTCCCACCGGGCCATTGGGTAGGTGGCGCGGGGCCACAGGCGGTCCAGGAAGAGCAGCCGCCAAAACTCGCGGCCAGGGGTCAGCATGGGGTGGCACGCGGGCTGCAAGGAACCGTCCGCATTGAGCAGTCGCGCACCGCACGCGCCCGCGGCGGGGTGCGCGTCCATGAACGCAACTAGCGCCGCCAACGCGCCGGGATGTACGACCGTGTCCGGGTTCAGCAGCAGCACGTACCGCCCCGCCGCCGCCCCGATCCCCTGGTTGTTGGCTCGCGCAAAACCGGCGTTCTCCGCGTTCTCGATCAGCTTCACCCACGGGAACCGCTCCCGCACCATGGCCGCGGAGCCGTCGGAGGAGGCGTTGTCTACGACGAAGGTTTCGGTTGCTGGTAGATTGGTAGATTGGTACACTGGGGCATCCGAGACGCGATCTGCCATCTGCCTTGCGCCATCTGCTATCTGCCATCCGCCATCTGCAACTGACGCCAGGCACGCCGCGAGCAGATCACGCGTGTTCCAGTTGACGATGACGATAGAGAGGTCCACGCTCACCCCATCTCCCCCTCTCCTTGTCTCCTTGTCTTCTTCTCCCCGCGTCCCTGGGTCTCCGTGTCTCCTTGTCCCATATTCTCCAGCGCCACCAGCCCGCCCATGAACAGCCATACCAGCACGCTGGCCTGGAAGCCCGGAAACCCGATGTTATAGACGAACGGCAGGATCCAATCGGCCAGGAGCATGATGACCAGGGCGCCCGCGCCGGCCGCCAGCATGGCGTTGACGTAGCCGGCCGCGAAACCGGCCGTGTAGCGCCGGCGCAGGCGTAGACCGAGCTGGGCGACCTCGACGCTGAACCAGGCGAACAGGATCAGGCCCAGGATCCCTCCGTGCGCGAACAGATCCACATAGTTGTTGTGTGAGTTGATCTTGGGCTCGACCCAGTAGGCGCGCAGATATTGCAGCGGCCTGGCGTTGGCGTAGGGCCGATACGCAGCCGGGCCCAGGCCGGTGACCGGATTGCGCATGGTGACTTCAACAACCCGTTCGATCAAGGTCAGTCGCGAGCCGCCGCTTGTTTCCCATTCTCTGTCACCGCCGGCAAACTCATAAATACTTGGGAAGAGCACACCCAACACGATAAGGATCACAATGATCAATGCCACCGGCCAACGCAGCCGTGGGAAGCGCAGCCAAATCAGGGTTCCCAAAACGGCCGCCAGCCCCACCCAGTTGGATGTGGCCTCCTGTTGCTGCACGAAGGCATAGGCCAGGCTGGCGCCCAGCGCTGCCGCCAAGAAGGCACGCCAGGGAACGGAGAGATCTCGGTTGAACAGCAGTTGCCCGCCGGCCAGCGCGGCCAGCAGCACCCAGAGGGGCGCGCGCACGAACGCAACGGTGGTGAGAGGTCCGACCAGCCCGCCCACGCCGGGCAGGATTCGCACGATCGCCAGCCCGCCGCCGACCAGCAGGAAGGTCGCGGTCAGCCGCCACAGCCAGCGTTCGTCTACCACCAGATTGCCCGTCAGCCAGAACGCCAGGGCCGAGAACGCGAAGATGGCCCACTGCGCCAACTGCACCAGCAGGAAGTTGCTGCTGATTGGGATCATGGGGCTCCACGTGGCGCGGCCGATGAGCAGGGAGAGCAAGCTCGCGGCCACGAAGAGGAGCAGCGGCCGGTTGACCGGGGATGCGGCGAACCGTAGCTGGCGGCGGCGGATCATGTCCAGCAGCCACAGAACGGCTAGCGCCGGGATCAGCAGGGCGGCCGCGTTGAGCTTGACGTCGGTGCCGGTGCTAATCTCCAGCGGGATGACCAGGGCCGCCAGCACCAACGCGGGCAGGCCGAGCACGGGTCGCGCCAAGAGCGCCACGCTGCCGATGCCGGCGACCAGCAGCCCCAGCCAGAGCGGCGAGGCGCGTCGGCCCAGCAGAAAGGCCAGGGCCAGCACGGCCAGGGCAATCAGGATGGCGCTGAGGTTGTATTGACGGGAACGGTCACGTAGGGTGGTAATCATGTGGCTTGAGGATGGGTAGACAAGGCAACCGATAGACAAGGGCGAGATCAGACGTAGCGGATGTCATTGATCTTGCGCTACACTTTGTCGTGGCCAGCAGAAGATGTGGCAGTTGTGTCCTGCAAGCTTGCCTGAAGTCGCTGGCAAATATCGTTGGCAAAACTATACAGCTCAATGGCCTCGTCAGATGTCGGCTTACCAGTGGGCAGTAATCCCATGTCGCCTGGATAGCGCGCGTCAATGTATACGGCATCCAAACGATCAAGCATGTCCAGGTCGCCGATCACAGCATAATGAGGCCTAACCAGTTCGTACAGTCGCGTCAGGCTATGTGTTTTCACAAAGCCAAGATCCAGTTCTTCGATCACTGCTTTGAGAGCTTTCTCCACCGCTTGCTGCGCATGGAAAGTAACCGCATTGGTAAGATCTGGCCGAAAAAGAAGCACCTGCGACGCAGACAAATCTTCCGCCGCCCTGGTCAGCCATTCATCAGTTATCGGCTTCATAAAGCACAATCCCTTGTTCGAGAACTTCGCGCGCAAAAAGACTGTTCATTTCAATGAACCTGCGGTGCATCGGCTGCGTATGGACGATCAAATCCACAGGCACCTTGCGGCGAATGTCTCGGAGTAGACGAGCTACGGTGAGATAGGCATCTTCTTTCTCGCGATGCGTGGCTGGTAACTGGTCGTCGCGCAGGACCACGATCAAGTCGAGATCGCTGGTTTCGTTAGCGCCGCCGCTGGCTTGGCTGCCAAACAAGATGATCTTGGCCGGTTCTATCTGCTGTAATTGAGTGACGATTTCCGGTAGATATTGTGTCACCATACTTCACCTCTTGCGCGATGACAAGGTCACGCGTACTCGTAGACGGGCGCCTGCATGATGCGCGTGGGGTTCTTGCTCTCCCAGATCAACCGTTGCAGATGCTCGATGGTAGCCGGCGCAAACAACTGCTCCCCGGTGGCCAGATTCACGCGGGCAGGCACGTTTTCGATGACGTGCAGTGGGCCGTTGACACTCAAGATGTAAGTGACCCTTTGCTCACGCGTACTCATAGACCGGCGCCATACGCACCGGCGGCGCGCTGGTGCGCAGCAACGCCTCGATCTGGCGCACCGTCTCGGGCGACAACAGCACGTCGCCACACACCGAGCAGACTTCAGCAGGCACGTTGTCGATCACGATCGTTTGTCCCCGGAAGCGTACGGTATGCACAACCGACGTCGTTTCATAGGTTCCTGGGCATCCTCCAATACTGCATTTCATCATCTCACTCTCCTTTGCCTCGGCGTAATCCATTTCGGTAGCTTTGGCTCATAAACCGTGATCACGATAAGAACTGGTTGCGCAGTGGTGCATACGATATGCAGCGAGCGTCCGTCTCTCGCTTGTCCTGCGAGCAGACAGCAGGCTCCTTGCTGATGTTGCGGATAGTTTTCCAGCAGTTCGCTCGTCCCGATCGCCTCTTGAAGCTGATCGAGGGTGATCTCCTCTGCCACCATCTCCTGATGCGCATGTTGCGTAATGCGGAGGTTATCGGTACGCGCCTGCTCACGGATGCGCCGCACAGCAGCGACAGAGTCATTCGGATCAATGTCTGTCATCATTCTACCTCAGGATCTGTTGCCTGACAAGGGGCGGCGCGCTGCCACCGTCTTCTCCACCAGGGCGACGCAGCGCCGGCCGCTGGCGTCTCAGTCATAGCGCTACTCCCCGAGGCCGGCCGCCAACAGCCCCAGCGCCGATGCGCGCCTTCCCAACAGGAAGGCCAGCACGACCAGGGTTACCAGAGCGGCGGTGAAGTGATGTTACTGGGGCGGCTGCGGGGAGGTAAGCATGACGGTTCAAGCCGGGGAGGCGCTGAGCAGCCAATCAGGGTTGGGCGCCTCCACGATCGTCATGACTGCATCAGGCTCGAAGCGAACCTGCGTAGTCAGCATATCTTCGGCGCCGATGCGCAACGATTTGAGGAGTTCGTCACGTGTTTTCTCCTGACCATTAACGCCAGGCAAATCTAGTAGCCAGCCAATCCACCAACCATCACGCTGTTTCACAATAGCCCGGTACTTCATCGTGTCACCTCACGATAGGGATATCCAGTTCCCAGCAGCAGCGACCACGTGCAGGCTGGTTGGCGCGCTGCCGCGGCGGCCGGATGCTTTCAAGGCGCGGCGACAACTGGATGAGGACGGCTGGTCGCCTGCACCAAGACCTCCTGAGCCCAGAGGTCCAGACTCTTGCCTTCGACTTGCGCCAACGCAGCGGCGCGCGCATGAACGTCGGGAGGCACCCGCACGACGATGCGGCGACCATGCGGCGACTGCGGCGCACGCCCCATCTGCTCGGACATAGCCAGATAACCATCCACAGCTTCCTCGAAGGCCTGAACCAACTCATCTGCGCTCTCGCCATGAAAGGTGACGATATCGGTGATGCCGTGCACACGACCAAAAAATAAACGGTCGTCTACGTCAAACTCAACCGTTGCCGAATAGCCTTTGTAAGTCAGTTGTCTAGTCATGGTTTGATCCCAGCCATTTCCAAGAATTCACGCATGGCTCGCACTTGATAACGCTTGGCTTCTTTTCCCGGATGGGGACAGTGGAAGTCAGCGCGTTTGCCGTTCAGCACAAACGCGACGCGAGAACCGGCGCCTTCTACCGTCTCAGCGCCTAGCGTAGCCAACAAGGCTTCGATTTTCCTCCATTCCAGGTTAGTTGCCCATGCCCCGGTGGCACAACCGTGGATGAAAACAGGCAATCCGTGGCGATCCGTGTTCATCCGCGGCCTATTTTCAAGTCAGTTACCCATGCGCCGGACGCACAACCGAGGATGAAAACAGGCAATCCGTGGCGATCCGTGTTCATCCGCGGCCTATTTTCAGGTTAGCAGGGACTGGCGTGGAGAAGATCGCTTCCAGTGTTCGTTGGTGTCCACGATTCATGGTCAGGACTTGCTGACCGGCATCTCGTCCACACCTGCACTGCGCACAGGCTCAAGCATACTCGTACACGGGCGCCTGCATGATGCGCGTGGGGTTCTTGCTCTCCCAGATCAACCGTTGCAGATGCTCCACGGTAGCCGGCGCAAACAACTGCTCCCCGGTGGCCAGATTGACGCGGGCAGGCACGTTTTCGATGACGTGCAGTGGGCCGTTGACGACCAGGGTATAGGTTACTTTGCGTTCCACCAGGGGCTCGTTCCACACATAGTCATGCGCATTCAGGTATCTGGTCAATCATGATTCTACCACATGTTCTTGGCTTTGCCAACGCCTGCCAGAATCCGGGTGCATTTCAGAATGGGGGCGCGTCGGGCGATTGAAATCGCTGCAACCCCTGCATAGCTCACCCTGGCGACTTTGGCAGTAGCCGAAGCGCCGGGAGCTACGCCGCGAGCCTGAAATGCGTCCGGTACGAGATGCAAGCCCGTGCCAGGCTGTCAGGCCCGATAGGGCCTTCCACCTTGTAGCCCGATCCGTTCACGGTCGGGCGGCGTTGGTTGCGCGCACGCCATGTGGCCAGCAACCCCGCCGGAGGCCAAAGGCCATCCGGCTACGAGGTGCAAGCCCCCCTGGGGCTACGCCCCGAAATTGAAATGCACCCCAGAATCCGGGTTTTTGTCTGTCCAACGTGCAGCTTGACAAACGATTCGGCATGAAATATCATTCAGTAAAACTTAACAATATCGTTAAGAAAATAGGAACCATCATGGATCAACGACTCGCCGAGAGTCTGACGCGGCAACTGAAGATCGCCATCGAGCATGTCGTGCGGGAGGAGTATGAACTGCTCATCCTGCGAGAACTGCTGGAAACTCCTCTGGGGCGCGCGTTGGTGTTCAAAGGCGGCACCGCGCTGCGTCTGGCCTATGGCTCCCCGCGGTTTTCGGATGACCTCGACTTCTCGCTCCTTGCGCCCGTATCCGAAGAGGCGTTCGCCCACGCGGCTGAGGCGGTCGCCAGGTCGTTGCGCCAGATCACCCTGGTGGAGGCGCTGTCCAAGCAGTTCACGCTGTTTGCCCTTTTCAAGGTAGCCGAGCCGTACCTGGCGTATGCCTTCTCGATCAAGGTGGAAGTTTCCACCCGGCCGGAGACGTGGCAGCGCGGGTTGGACTTCGATCTGCGCCTGCTGACCAGCCCGGTGACGCCGCTCTCGGTCCTGGCCCAGGTCGCCACGTTGGAGCGGATGTGGACGGATAAAGAAGCCGCGCTGTCGGCCCGCCACGAGCCGCGCGATCTGTACGATCTGTGGTTCATCGCCCAAAAGCTTCGGCGCCCCTTTGCGCCTGATCTGAGCGGCCTGGATTCGAAGACCGTCCGCCGGGAGCTGCGCAAATACCTTCCGATGAGTCATTGGCAGGTGATCGAACAATGGAGCGTATGAAACCGAAAGATATGGCCCTGGTGCAGAAGCTGCTCGACCTGAACAAACCCTATGTGAGCCCGGCCGATCTGGAAAAGGTCCTGGGGCAAGGACGACCTGCCCTCTATGTGACCCTCAATCGGCTGGTGCGGTATGGCGTGCTGGTGCGGCTGCGCCAAGGCGTGTATCAGGTGGCTCTGCAAACCACCGACCCGGCCCGCATCGCCAATCAACTGGTGTATCCTTCCTATCTCTCCTTCGAGGCGGTCCTGGCGCGCTATGGCATCTTGAGCCAGGTTCCCTATGCCCTGACCTTCGCCACCACCCAGCGCACGCACAGGATGGTCTTGGGAGAGACGGTGGTGGAGTTTCGCCAGCTCAAAAGCGAGCTCTTTTTCGGCTACACGCTGCAGGCCGGTCTCTACGTAGCCGAACCGGAAAAAGCGCTGCTCGATCAGCTTTACATGATCGCGCGCGGGGTGTCTGACCTGAATCCGGAGGGCCTGGACCTTTCTCCTCTCGATATCGAACGGCTGTTCACGTATGCAAGCCGTTTCCCGGCGAGCGTTCAGACCGTTGTGCGACGCTTTCCCTCAATCCCTGGCTCGTGACAAGGCGGGACGCCGGGCGACCGTCTCCTCCACCAACGCCACGCAGCGCCGGCCGATGGCGTCCCAGTCGTAGCGCTGCTCGACCAGGCGGCGGGCGGGCGTTGGTGCAGACCTCTATTGTCCGGCTGCCCTGTCATGCGCGAGAGGTCAGAGCAACTCACTGAGCAGCGCGTTCAGATCCCCATAATCATACGGTGGACGCCTTCGAACGGCCAGTACGTCTACGATGCTTTCCACCTCGGTGATGGCGTACACCACTCGCCATTTGTCCAGCCTGAGTCGCCGCACTTCTTGCGCCAACCCCCGCACGTCCAGTTCTTTGCTGTTGGAAGGGCGAGGAGCTTCCGCCAAGGCTTGGATTGCCCCGCCGGATGCGCTGCCGCATATGGCCCGGCAGCTCTTTGGCCTGATCCAGGGCGCGCGGCAGAACAAAGACCTGGTAAGGGGTCACGCCAGCTCCTTCTCCACCTCATCCCAGGCCAGCCAACCGGCTCGTCGGCGATCTCCGCCGGCAGCGTTCAAATCGGCAAACGCTGTCCGCGCAATCTGTGTGTCTTCCAGATCCTCCATCCACTCGACGAGCGCTTCCCAGTCTTCGGCGTCGAGGACGGCAAAACGTCTTCCCTTGACGGTCACAAACTGGACGGACTGCATGGCTTCTGCTGCGATCATACATTCATCTCCTGGCAATGGGAATTCAGGCATAGAGGATGCCGTCGATCTCTCGGAGCACTTCACTCAGGTCTGGCGGCACGGACGCGATGACTGTGTCGCCCACATGTTTGTGATGAGGAAAGCTCTTGACCTCAGGATGGTGCGGTACATTGTCGTAGCGAAACACCAGAACGCCATCAGCACGCTGGAAGTGGTAGGCGTAGCGATCCTTGACAAGCGAATACCGCTTGACGATAAGCTTCTCCACCACCTGAAGCTGCGAGTGATCGGGAAAGCGTAAGCGAGCATAGAACTCGCTTAGCTGGCCCGGCACATCTGAACGGTCAGTGATCTCGATTTCTTCTATCCGTATCTCGCGACGGGAGAGAATCGTGTCGTGGAGCCGGCCAAGGTAGCGATGGAGCGCGCTCATCAGGCCATCACCGGTAGAGCATAGGCTTCGACCAGATCGACCATCTGCTCCAATTCACTCTTGACCTCCTGGTAGATCTCAAACATGTTAGCCCAACGAACCAGATCAATCTCGTCCCCCATCTCTCCAGCCTGGAAGCGAGCAAAGAAGCTTGCTGAGTTCATGCCGTGACGCATTTCGTATTGGGTTAGATCGCGCACCATCTGAGCGAAATCGTCCAAGGGCGTGGTTCTAGCCAGGGCTTCACGTAGCGCTTGCTGCAAATCGTTGCCCGACTGTGGCATGGTCTCAGGCACAAAACGTACTCTTGTCATGGCTTTCACCGTACTTTCATCACTTCTCTCGACCAGATAATCAATAAAGCGTAGCTGACGTAGGCGGACTGCAATCTAGCTTTATTCTACCTCAACCGAGACCAAAGGGCAAGGGATGGTACGCCTGCACCGTCTCCTCCACCAGCGCCGTGAAGCGCCGGCCGATGGCCTTCCAGTCGTAGCGCTACCCGACCAGGCGGCGGGCGTTGCGGGCCAGGTGTTCGTCTAGCGACTATTCTGCTATGGCTTGAGCGCGGGGCCGGGCGACGATGTAGGCGAAATCGCTGGGCAGGTCGCCGCAGGCCATGAGCGCGTCTTCCAGCCGGAAGAAGACCTCCAGCAACTGCTCACCGGCTTCGTCCTGGAAGTTGCCGGCGATGTCAGCCAGCAAGAACTGCAGGATCGAGCCGCCGAGCGGACGGTATTCGATCACATCGAACAGGGTCTGCAAGACGGGCATGATCTCGGCCGAGCGCACGGCCTCGCTGGGATCGACGGCAATCACAGAGCGCTCCGTTGGCAGCGCCGTCTCCTTGATGGGGCGTTGACCGGCGCTGATGGCCTGGCGCCTGCGCCAATACCGTCCGGCCGTCGACAAGAGCGTTCCCTCGCGCAGCTTGTCCGCTGTCCGCCGCATGATCCATTTTGGATCGCGACGTTGCGAACCAAGCGACGGCGTGGATCCGTCAGCTGTCGGCGCGGCGGCCGCGCTGGGAACGGGGAGCAAACGGTACTGAACCGGGAGCAAGTTGAGGCAGGCCTCGATGATCTGGCGCTGGCGAGGGTCAAACTGAAAGCGATTGGCGCCCACGTACTCGTGCAGAATGAACAGTCCTCCCGGTTTGAGCGCCTGAGCCACCTGGGCGAAGACGTGCTCCAACTGGCTGAAGTGATGGGCCGAGGCGACGGCCCAGACGGCGTCATACTGTTGCGCCGACAGCTCGATGCGATCGATGTCAGCCACGGCGAAATGGATATTGCTGAAGCCAGCCTGCTTTGCCTCTTGGGTTGCATCGGCAATCGAGGCCGGGGAGATGTCGTAGGCATCGCAGGCCAGGAACGCCTGGCGCTCGGCCCACTGCCGCTCGACATGCCCTCGTCCACAGCCCAGGCTCAGGCAGCGCGCCAAGGGCAAGCGCCCGGCGAGGTGGATTTGCAGCGTATGGTCAATCCAGTTGCGATCCGGGCGCCCGCTCTCCTTGATTGCCAACCGGCGTTGGACGCTGGGCAATTGCAGCCAAAAGGCGATCTCGCCGGTGTTCCATGGGTCGCTGTCCCAATGGCTTGAGGTTCTTGCCGAATCACTCATTGGTGCCTGCCTTCACGTGAGCCGCCGTCTCTTCCACCAGAGCAACAAACTTCTGGCCGATCTGCTGCCAGTCGTACCTGGTCTCGACCAGATGGCGGGCATTGGCCGCCAGCCGACGACGCAAGTCAGCGTCGCCCAACAACTGAATTGTCTGGCCGGCGAAACGCTCGGGGTCGTCGGCCAGCAGCAGGTGTTCGCCGTCCCTCACGTCCAGCCCCTCCGCGCCCTTGGATGTTGCCGCCACCGGCGTGCCCAGGGCCATGGCCTCCAGGATCTTCAGCCGGGTGCCGCCGCCCTGGCGGATGGGAGCGACGGCCACCCTCGCCTCAGCCACAGCGATGCGCACGTCCTCCACGAAGCCGGGGAGGCGCACTGTGCCGTCCAGGGCCAGGCCGGCCAGGTCCACGCCCTGCGTCGAGCCGGTGATGGTCAGCGAGACGTCGGGAACCTCGGCTCGGATGCGGGGATAGACCTCCGCCAGGAACCAGCGCATGGCGTCGTAGTTGGCGCTGTAGGTCAGGCTGCCGTTGTAGACCAGCGTGGCCGGCCGCGCTTGGGCCAGGCCAGGCCGGTTGTGCGCGCAGTCCACGCCGTTGGGGACCACCTCGACCCGGCCGCGGTAGCCGGGCAGGTCGGCGCGGCAGACGGCCTGATCCTGCGCCGAGACCATGGTCACCAGGTCGAACTGCCTGAAGAGGCGGGCTTCGTACAGGCGGGTCTTTTGCCAACTGGCCCAACAGCGCAGCCGTTGGGCGGCGCTGGTTTGATCGTTGTAGCGCTCCTGCATCCAGCGGGTCAGCGAGTTGTGCTCCTCCAAGATGCGGGCTGCGGACGACGGTCCCTGGAGAGCGTAAGCTGCCATCATCTCGGTGGAGGCGATCACAGCGTCGAAAGGCTGCGCCTGCAACCAACGGGCTGCGGCCTGGCGCATGGCCGCGATGGGGCGGGAGACCACGGGCCTGGGCGAGAGGAAGGTGGCCAGCGCGCCGGCCCGGTTGGCCGCGAAGGGATCGATCTCGACCACATCGACCTGCTGGCACCATTGGTGCAGCGGCGCGGCGTCCTCAGGTCGGGCCGTGGCAAAGGCGAAGGAGAGCAGCGACACTTCGTGCGCCTGCCCCAACGCCCGCAGTAGGTGATAGGCGCGCAGCTTGGAGCCGTTGTCGGGCGGGTAAGGGTACCAGGTGGAGAGGAACAAAACGCGCATGGCTAGCCCAGGAACTTACGATAAGTAAGCTGGTAGTCTAGATCGTTGCGCCGCTGGCCGATGGGTCGCGCGGGCACGCCGCCGACAATGGTAAACGGCTCTACGTCGTGCGTCACGACCGCGCCAGCCGCCACCACCGCGCCCTCGCCGACCGTAATGCCGGGCAGGATCGTCGAGCGGGCGCCCAGGAAGACCCGGTCGCCGATCGCCACAGGCGCGCCGCGCCAGCCGAAGGAAGGATCGTTGGGGTCGTGCTCCAGTGTCAGTATTTGGGAACCCTCTGAAATGCTGACGTTGTCGCCAATGCGCAGCCCTGATCGGCCATCCAGCAATACACCGCGGTTGATCACGGTGTGCGCGCCGATGGACACGCCGGCCGGACGATAGAAGCGGCAGCGGCGGTGGATGCTGGTGGCCTCACCAATGGCCACGTGAAAGACCCGGCGATAGAAGAACAGCCGCACAGCATGGGATGGAATCCCACCCACCAACTCAATGAAGTAGTCCTTGGCATCAACCCAGCGCCAATACCAACGGCTCAGAAAGAGCTTGAACTTCAGCGGCGCGCGCTGGCGGAAGATGCGCGGCATCCTGCCTTTCGCGGCCTCGTGATCTTGCGCTACTCCACCATCCATGGCAACTCCTGTCAAATCAGTGCTCATTGTCTCATGCGCGCTGCTCTGCGAGCGCTCGCTCTAACAACGCCTCTAGCCGTTCAACCATGTGCTCCAGAGTATAGTGCGTCAGAACAGTCTCTTGACCCTGGCAAGCCAGTCGATAACGCAACTGGGAATCATCCAGCAGCCGGCCAAGCTGGCGCGCCAGATCGGTGCTATTCTCGGCTGCGCAGGCCAGCCCAGTAACTTCATGCCGCAAGATCTCACCCGTACCGCCTGTCAAGGTGCCCACGACGGCAAGTCCGGCTGCCAAAGCTTCCAGCGTGACGCGCGCAAAAGGTTCTTGATGCACCGTTGGCAGCAAGAGAACATGACAGGTATGCATCAGTTCTGGCATGCGTTCACGCGGCAGCCAGCCCAAATACGAAATCAAGTCGGTGACGTCGTAGCTTGCTGCCAATTGCTGCAACTGCGCCAGATACTCGGCCGGGCCGCTGCCCGCGATCAAGAGGCGGAAATCGCGCTGCGGACGAGCTTGCGCCAGCTTGCCCACCGCCTCGACCGCCACGTGGATACCTTTGTCGGCGCTGACGCGGCCGGCCAACAGCAAGTCAATCGGGGGCGGCGCGTCTGGCGGTGGCGTTGGGCGGAAGAAGGTATCGGTCTCCACGCCGTTGTAGATCACTTCAGTTTGGAGCGGCAATGTGCCTTCGGCCAACCCCTTGCGGCGCATGTAATCGCTGACCACGGCCACATGGCGCATCTGCGGCCGGGCGGGCTTGCCTTCTCTGCGCATCTGCGCCAACGCAATGCGGCTCAACACGCCTTTGGTTCCATGGAGGAAGCTCCGCTGACCCGGCGGCTGCGTCCAGTACCGCCAAAACAAGTCGGGCTCGGCCGGGGTGTAGCCGGCCAGCCAATATGCTACCGCCACACCTGGTAAAGCCTCTGCATCCACCGCCAACTCTTGGGGCAAGCCCTGCAAGTTCCAGATGAACACCACGTCGGGTCGAAGTTGTTGAACAATGCTGCGAAAGACAGTTCGATTGTGAGCCTCGGCCTGGCGTCTGGTGAGGAAGAACTGTCCAACCGTGCCCAGCCGCGCGCCAAGCTGCGGCTGGACGCGCAGCAAACGATGGATGCAAGGCTCTTGAGCCTTCTGACCCTCCACCACACCCCGATCGCTGGTGAGCACGGCAAAGGTATGGCCGCGTTCTGCCAATCGCTCGGCTACATCGCGGCAAAGCTGCTCGTAGCCGCCGACTTCGTGGGGTGGGTAGTAGTTGGTGAGGAAGAGGATCTTCACCCGCCTATCCCCTCTAGCCACGATTCCATCTCGTCTACCATGCGCTCCAGCGTGAAGCGCTTTTCCACCGTGGCCTGCCCAGCCAGGGCCAGGCGTGCGCGCAAGGCTGGGTCGTGCTGCAATACCTCGATGCAGTCAGCCAACTTGCTGGCATCATCGGGTGGATACACCAGCGCGTTTGTCCCATCTTCGAAAATTTCCGGTTGCCCACCTACAGGTGTGCCAACAATCGCTAAGCCAGCGGCCATGGCCTCCATCACACTGCGTGCAATCGGCTCTTCGTACACAGATGTGAACAAGAACACGTCATGATCGGCCAACACGTTCGCGATCTCGCTGCGTAGCACACGTCCGGAAAACGTTACCCAGTCGGCAAGGCCCAACTCGGCTATCCGTTGCCTCAACTGCGCCTGATAGTCGGGGTGCCCGCCGCCGACCACGTCCAGGTGGATGCCGTCGCTCCGGCCGCGCTGCCGGAGCAGACCCAGCGCTTCGATGGCTGTGTGAACGCCCTTGTGCGCTACGAGACTGCCTGTGTATACCAGGCGCAGTGTGCCGGAGTCAGCCTTGCACTGCGCCGCGGCTTGGAGGAACGGCTCCGGATCGATGCCGTTGTAGATCACCCGCGCACCGTGAGGCAAAGCGCCGGCTTGGCTCAGTTTGTTGCGCACGTATTCGCTGACGCAGGCGACGTGCTCTAGGCCAAGTGGATAGGCTGCCCGCTCTTGGGCAAGGGTGCGCAGAGCCAGATGACGGGCAGGTGCCATGAGCATCCCCGTCACACGCCGGCGCGCCGGCTGCTGCCAGTAACTCACGTGGGGATTGGGCAGCATGAACCAGTATCCAGCCACGGCATACGCCACGCGTCCGGGCAGCCATTGCTCGGCCCAATACGCCACTTGCAGCGACAGGTTCCACATGCCCCAGATGAAGATAACATCGGGTTGAAACGCATCGATGGACTGACGTAGCGCTTCCCGATTGGCTCGCTCCTGGCCAGGATGACGCAAGAAGAAGTCCAGCGGACGGTAGTAGTGGATGCCGGCCTGCAAATGCAGCGTGCGCTCGACACCAGTTTCAAGCTGTTTCGAACCGTCCACGCCGAACCGGCTGGTGAGCACATGGCATGCGTGTCCGCGCGCTTGGAAACATAGGACGATCTCCTGGCAGTTCTGCTCCCAACCGCCCAGGTCATGCGGTGGATAGAAGTTGGAAGTGAAAAGGATGCGCATGGTCTAAGTACTGGTCTGTGTCCAGGACGATTCCAATTCGCTCAAAGTCCGCTCCAAAGCGAACCGGGCTTCGGCGGTCGCCTGCCCGGCTTCCGATAGATTATGCCGCAGCGCAGAATCCTCCATCAATCTCTGAATTTGCGCTGCCAGCGCGCGCGATCCCTCGGGCGGAAAGGTGAGCCCATTCTCGCCTTCCACCAGTATCTCCTTGGTGCCCCCGGTCAGGGTGCCGATCAGCACCAGGCCAGCAGCCATCGCTTCCTGTGAGATGAGCGCCATCGGCTCCTCCCAGATCGATGGCAGGACCAGCGCGTCGTACTCTGCCAGGAAAGCGGGCAGTTGCGACCTCGGAATCGGCTTGTGGAACGTCACGCGGTCGGCAAGGGAGAACTCGGCAACCATGCGGTGCAGTCGATCCTCATAATCAGGATGGCCGGCGCCTAGGATGTCAAGCGACACCGGCAAAGTAGGATGCGTTTGTGATAGCAGGCCCATCGCCTCGATCGCGGTGTGTACGCCTTTCTGCGGCAGCAGGCTGCCTACAAACACGACACGCAGCACTGCATCGTCTGCCGCGCGCTGCCGTGCAACTGCGGCCTGACGATACGCGGCAATGTCAATGCCGTGATAGATGACGCGGTAGTGGTCGGTGTTTAGTCCTGCCTGGCGCAGTTGTTCCTTGGTGGCGAGGCTGCACACGGCGACGTGTTCCAAGCGAAGCTTGCAGGGAAGCCATTCTTCCTGCAAGAGCCACGCCACGGGCCCGCGCAGGACACGTAAGAACGTCCGTCCCAGTCGCCTATTGCCATGGCTCGACCAATACGCCTCATGCGGGCTGGGGTCCATCGGCCACGCGTTGTTGAGGTAATAGGCAACCCGCGATCCCATCACTGTCTCCGCTTCAGCGGCTACTGACCACGATAGGTTCCACATTCCCCAAACGACAGCGAAATCCGGTTGGACTGCGGCGAGCACTTCGCGCACGGAATTGCGGTTGGCGCGCCGATCCGGAAGGTAGCGGAGTATCTGTTGGGGATGGTAGTAATGCACATCGCTCTGCAGGAATAGCCGCCGGAAAATGCCAGGTTCGTGCTCATCGGGCGTAGCGCCGTGTCTGCTGGTGAGCACATACACCTGGTGCCCTCGCCGCGCCAGATGGGTGGCAATCTCTTGGCAGAGGAGTTCGTAGCCACCGAGGTGATGGGGCGGATAAAAGTTGGAGATGAAAAGAAGCTTCATGCGCGCTCCGCGGGAAGTTCGCCGCGACCAAACATGGTGTAGGTCTGCTTGCCGATCAGCCCATTCTCAACCGGGATCATGCCGGCTTCGCCGAAGAGCGCTTCATAGTCGTGCATTCTCATGAAGAAGGCCTGAGCCATATCATCGCTCTGCGTTAGCTCATTGACGTACACCCATTGGCTGATACGCGCCAGGTTGGCAACGACTGCACAGATATCCTGGGGTGGCACATGCTGCAGGACGCGGTTGCAGACACAGAAATCAAACGTGTTATCCGCAAAGGTCAGATCTTGCAAACTCACACATTGCAGATCGATGCCTGGAAAGTCGTTGCGAGCAATCTCCAAAGCAGCCTCTGAGATGTCAGTACCCACTATGTACCGGACGCCACACTCCTGATAAAGAGAGAACAGACGTCCTGAGCCGCAGCCGGCATCCAGCAGGGAAACGGGCGCGTACCGCTTCAACACCTCACCCAACACTGCATGGTCGCCTCGTCCGCTGCCCCATTGAGCGTGGATGGCGGCTGCGTTGTTCTCCCAGAACTGCGCGATGAGTCGCTGACGCCATGTCGCCGGTAGCAGCCCCCTGTAAGCCAAAGCGTAAACACCTGCCTTCATTTGGGACATAAGCGCACCTTTCCAGCGTCCTGCCATGCGGCGACCCCTTGTTAGTAGGTTCTTCTGCTTCTTCTCCATGTTTCGTATCCTGTGTCTTCATCTGCGATAGCCGGCTAAAACCTTGCGGACTGCTTCGATGACGTCAGCCGCGTCCTGTTCACTTATGCACGGGGTCAAAGGTAACGAAAGGATACTTTCCCCCACGGACGCAGCCGCTGGAAAGTCCTCTGGCTCATATCCAAAAGTGTCCCGATAGTAGGGGTGCATGTGCAGCGCCCGGTAGTGCAAAGCCGCGCCAATATTCTCGGCTAACAGGCTGTCGATGATCTGATTGCGGGACACCCGGAAGTGCGCCAAGTCAAGCACCAGCACGTAAAGGTGCAGGCCATGCCGGTTAAGACCATCGCCAGGCCGTGGCTGGAGTCTGACGCCCGGTATCTCTGCGAATGCCTCATCGTACACGCGAGCATAACGCTCACGAGTCAGGAGACCGTCTTCAACGCGCCGCAGTTGGTGGATGCCCAGTGAGGCAAGAAGGTCGGGCATGTTGTACTTGTAGCCGGGGTAGATGGCGTCGCTGAGCATGAGCCGGCGTGACGCGTAGCGCTGCCAGGCATGCCGGCTGAGCCCGTGCAGCCGATAGACGGCGATACGCTCGGCCATGGCATCGTCGTCGGTGGTCACCATACCGCCCTCGGCCGTAGTAAGGTTCTTGTTGGCATAGAAGCTAAAACATGCCAGATTGCCCAGGTTGCCGATCAGGCGACCGTTGTAGCGTGCTCCGACAGCGTGTGCAGCGTCTTCAACCAGCGTCAAATTGTGTTGGCGGGCGATCTCCATGATCTCGGCCATTTGGCATGGGAGACCGCCGAAATGAACGACAATTATCGCACGCGTGCGACCGGTGATTGCCCGTTCGATGTTCTCCGGGGCAATGTTAAGTGTTGCAGGATCAATATCCGCGAACACCGGCCGCGCCCCAGCATGGATGGCTACGTTGGCAGTCGCTGCGAATGTCAATGGAGAGGTGATGACTTCGTCGCCAGGTTTGATGCCGGCTGCCAAGAGGCTAAGGTGCAACGCTGCGGTGGCCGAATTGACGGCCAGCGCGTGTTTGCAGCCCACATATTCGGCGAACATCTGCTCAAACCGGAGCGCTTTTGGCCCGGTGCCAATCCATCCGGAGCGCAGCGTATCGAGCACCTCACGCTCTTCCTCTTCGCCCAGGCAAGGCTTGCCGAAGACAAGAAAACTGTCGCGCACCGGCTGCCCACCATCTATTGCCAACGACGCTGTCATCCTTATCACACTCTTTGTGGGTCCTGGTTACTGCTGGCTCGGGTAAGAGATTTGATCCGGCGCACAGCAGTTGAACCGAGGTACAGCTTGAGCAATCGGCGAACCACAGAAGGAGACACCAGCCTCGGATTGTGCTTGATTGCTCGCAACAAATATCCACGCGCTTCCTGCCAACAGCCAGCCTGGTCGCTGAGCATGGCCAGGGCCAGATAGGTGTTGCCGTAAGCTTCGCCTTTCAATGACTGCACTGGCGTGATGGCGGAGGCAAAAAGGATATCCAGCCGCCGCAGCATCTCTGCGCCGTTAGCAGCGATGTCCACCTGCGTGGCCTCGCCGCGGTAGCCGCGTGGCTGGTCGCCCAGAGCTAGTTCGTAGAAGGTGTCCAGGCGTTGCAATAGGCCCGGCTCGGTCTCGACGGCCTGCTGGAGGTAACGCCAACCCTCATCTGTCTCCTGCTGAGCGATGTAGCCAAAGGCAGCGGCGCGGTACGCAAAGGCATAGCCGCGGCGTTTATCAGGATGCCAGAATGCGGGGTTTCCTTCCGGTGGCCCCAAATACTTCGTCAACACAGCCACAGCATTCGCGTGCATACGGGCTGCATTGGTGGACATGCTACCTGGGTAAACCCGATAACGGGCCAACGGAAGGGGCACACAAAGCATTCTTCCTCGCTCGCTGACACGGAACCAGAGGTCCCAGTCTTCTTCGCTGGTGAGACTCTCGTCAAATTGGCCGACTTCCCGGACTACACGGGCTCGCACTAGCGCTGCATGGACGGGAAAGAACCCACCCTCAAGGTTGTGTGTTCGGAATTCGGATCCTGCAGTGCAATGGCCGCCTACTTTCGGCAGATGCTGCCCGGTCGAGTCGGAATAACTACACAACGTGTAAACACCGACTAAATCAGGACTGGAAGCCAAGGCTTCAATACACCGCGCCAGGAAATCGATTTCCCACTCATCATCTGCGTCAAGAAAAGCCAGGTATGCGCCTTGCGCCGCCTGGATGCCGGAGTTGCGCGCCGCCGACAACCCTCGATTTTCTTGATAGATGTAGCGGATGCGCAGGTCGATGAACTGCGCCGCTACTTCCGGCGTGTTGTCGGTGGAACCGTCGTCCACGATGATGGCTTCCCAGTCGGCGAATGTCTGGGCCAGGACGCTGCGCAGCGCGTACGGCAGGTAGTGGGCGTGGTTATAGCAGGGGATGATGACACTGACACTGGGCATCGACATCATTTCCGACCTAGAGAAGATAGCCGGGCCGGTTTCTACTCGCATCTAAATACGACGTCTCGTCTTTGTCAATTGGAAAAGAACGACAGATCCAATCACCACGAAGGCCAGTAGCACACTAACAAGCAAGGGCGTAACATTGGTCGTCTGGCTACGTGGCTCTTGTGCATTGAAGGCAGTCGGAACACTTGCTTCAGCAATTGCTGCCACAGTGGTAGAGTATTCCAAAGTGGCTGTCGCTTCAACCACACCCATCTCCTGGCTTGCGGGAGTATTCGCAGACTCTTGGGGAACGGCAACCGGCTCCACGGCAGGCGCATCGGCGATAGCACTTCGTGCCCAGATTTCGTGATCGCGAGCAGCAAATACCATAAAGTTCAGGTGATTGCCGAGAGTTGTGACAAGCCGCGGAGAATGCGCATGCTTCTCCATCAGCAATTGCGGAGACGACCAATGGTCTCCGACCCACTCAAGATGATAAGCTCTGGCTTCGCCACTTACGTCTCCGAACGAATTTACCATATGCAGGACACCGGCGCTGTCTGTGGCAAAGCCATAGCCGCCTGTGTCGCCGCTGGCAGATTCGAACTGCGGGAACAGCAGCGCCGGTTCTGACCATGTGTCCCCACCATCCTGAGACCACTGGTACCATCTCCCATCAGGGTAACCGATGTTGCGACCATACACCAGGTGAACATTGCCTTGCGAGTCCACTGCAATATCCGATGCACCGAAGCGGGGAGTTGCTATCTCTTCCTTTTTGGACCAAGTTTCGCCTCCATCGTCAGATCGCGCATACCAGACCGACCAGAAATTCCAGTTCACCTCAGCCGCTGTTTGGAACCACGTCATGTGAATAGTTTCAGGAGATGACAAGGCCAACTGGACGCCGCCAATTGCGTACTGTTCGGTATTGGCAACTGTATCAATCTGCACAAGGTCGGTCCATGCAGCCTCCCTTTCCGCGAGGCTCAGATAGCTGACGGTAAAAAGGTCTGATCGGACTGCGACATGGAGCTTGCCATTGGCGTCTTGCGAGATATCTGCAATGGGTGTTGGTCCTCTGAGTACGGGAGATGTCTGCCATGATCGCGGATCGCCGGCAGCAGTGGCGTGTGCAGTGCTGAGATATAACGTCTGCTCATCGTTCCAGAGTACTTGCAAGTAACCGTCACGATCGACAACCACACCATCCAGCGTAATGCTCGTCCTGTTTGGACTAACGATGATGTCAGTAGCCACAGACCAAGAGTTATCATCGCTGCGTTGGTACATGATTGCCTGGTTACCCGGTCCCGCTTCGGTGTCGTACCATCCTTCAACGTAGAAGAGGTGAAGCGCGCCGGAGGAATCGCCGACACTCACCTGTGCGCTGGCGTTTTCGGCAACTTTGCTCGGAGATGACCAAATAACAGACGATTGGGCAGAAACTTGAACTTCGAAGGTGATTAAACAAGCGAACACTGTCAATGCGTTGTAAAGCAGGCACATCCCAGATCGGACTGTACAACTTTGTAGGTATCGTCTCATGATTTCAGTATCTTGGCACAAGTTCGTAAAGAAGATGCGCTGACTCCGATTGAGTTTTCAATTGAGGACCGATTACATCAAAGCCCAAATGAGCGATTTCGTCTTGATATTGCTCATTTGATTTCCGTGATATTGCGAGAAAGATTGTCTGACCATGACAATCGGAAGTCAGATTCGTAATGTCACCATTGATCGGATGAAGATCCCGAATGAGGTCAGGACGATCAAAGAGGTGCGAAAAATAGAACTGATAGATCACAGTCTCATAACCCGGAGCGATAAGAATACAGCTTTTTGCTCTTGATTCTTGTGCAATTTGATAAGCAACTTCTCTCCCGTTACTTTTGTTCCAGCGATAATAATCAGAGAGATGGGAGGCGGTTAGCATGAAAATGAGAGCAGTCAGCACACCTGTTGCGCCATAACCAAACGCGTTTGTTCGAGATAAGCCAGTTGATCGCGGTATATGAGAGAACAGTGTGACAAGTCCGATGGCTGTCAACATAGAAAAAACTGGAAGAAGATGCACAATTTGCCTGGGCGCAAACCAATAGCCCTTTATGTACACCGCGGCAATAATAATGGGAATTTGAATCATTGTGGCTACAACAGTCGCGACAATGATTCTATCACGAAGCCTAAGTGACAGTAGGCCTATGATTCCTAACAACCCAAGAACAACACCCAAGGGCGTCAAGTCCCAACCGATTCCGCGCGCAATCGAATCAAACAACGAGCCGCCAAACTCCAACACAAGAAATGGCATTTTGGGCCGATCAAAGTACAAATATCCAGGAAGGAACATCGCGAAAATGACAATGGACAACACTGCCAACTGGAGAACATTCCTCTTTGTTCTTCTATCCCGCAAATCGAGTAAGAGATACACATAACCGTTTAGCAATGACAGAAGCACAAATGGATGAAAGTATGCACCTATCGACGTAATCACCGCAGTAACAAGGAATCCAGTCACGGACGGCTTAGCCAAACCCTTAAGCAACAGATACGTTGACAAAAGATAAAAGAAAACAAGAGATGAGTAGAATCGTACTTCTTGCGAATAGTGGATGTGTGTCACTGATATTCCAAGTAACACTGCAGCAATTAGCCCTTCATTCGGCCTATTGCAAGACTTCAGAAATGAAAACACAAGACTGATTGCCAACATGCCCCAAAAAACCGAAGGCAAACGCAAGACGAACTCTGTTATACCCAATGAACTGGCTAGACGAGTCACGAGGTAATCAAGAGGCATCGCCATAACGTGAGTTCGCTCAATCTCGATCATGTCTTCGATTGAAGATGCTAAGGCTGCCAGCACTTGACCAGCTTCGTCATTCCAGAGACTGTCAAATCCTAATTGGAAAAGCCGGAGTGCAAATCCGAGCAGTATGATGCTGCTGGCACCAATCCGATAGCGGTTTTCACGTGTTAGCTCTATGCGGTCGTTCATTGAGGCACGCTATCGTCGCTGAATAAGTCCGCCTTGAGTCCAAACCCAGAATGAAAACTGGCAAAAACACTAACTAGGCGCATACCAAGCAGAATACGCAAGACCCAAAATGCATTCTGCACAACCCATGAAAGTGTTGGGTTCGTCGCAATGGAACGCCACAGATATTGACGGCCAAGCTTAGTCATACCGGCATCTTGACTTGACATTCCATATGCAATTCTTGCAAGGCTCATGAGAGCAAATGCGGCTGTTATGCGATACGGCGTTGCAGAGGAGAATATATTCCTCTGCAACATACAAGATAAGTTCTGTTCAGCTCTATCGAACCGAAATCCTATGATTTTCTCTGAGCCAAGAAAACCATTGCCACAAAATGCGATAGCATAGTAAGTCTCAAAGAGATACTGAATGGAAGGGTCATTTTGTACTGCATCCTGAAATGCTTGACCCGCAGACACACAATCATCCTCCAACAGCGCGTTGAGTGCCATAAGCCAGTATATCCGACCATATGCGCGTTTTTTGACATCATCGGATATAACCGACTCCCGCGAGATATCATTAAGAGCGCGAATACGCCACTGGATGATGCGTGCATTCTGACGATGCGTCAAACTATTCTCGTGAACACGGACGTATGTAAGTGGGGTCTCTACACAGCCAAACTCATATCCCAAATGAGCGATTCTAAGCCAATTCAGCCAGTCGTCGTTAATTTCAGGCGTAACATCAAACCCACCTATGGCATTATAGCATTCATGTTTCCAGAGAATACATGAGGAATTGAAAGGAATATCAATAAGCAGTCTTGAAAAGATATTACCAGTCCAAGGCTGCCAGCCACTTGCTTGTCTGATCTGTTCCCCATGATTGTCTATCGGCAACCAGTTGGTGTGGACTGCACCTAGTTCTGGGTGTTGCTCAAAAACATGTATGCAAGAAGACAACATGTCTTTGTGCCAGACATCATCTGCATCGAGAAATGCAAGATAGTCGCCGTGGGATAGCTTTAGTCCGTTATTGCGCGCAGTAGCCGGTCCTTGGTTAGGCTGGTAATGATATCGTACTTCAGAATATGACGTGGCTACTTCTCTGGTTCGATCCACTGAGCCATCATCAATAAGTATTACCTCGAAGTCCTTGAGACTCTGCGCAAATACGCTATCTAGAGTAGCCCGAAGGAACCGCTCAGCGTTGAAAGCAGGAATGATCACGGAAACCATGGGGTTACTTTGAGAAATGTTTCTTGCCATCCGTCAGGGCCCTATTCTGGTTAATTGTATCCTGATAGGTTTGACTTAGCTTGTATCCAATCTGTTTCCAATCATATCGGCCCTCTACCAGTAATCGTCCCTGTTCAGCAATGCGATCCCTAAGCTGAGTGTTGGTTAGCAATAGCAAAACGCTCTCTGCAAAGGTTTCTGGACTATCTGCAATCAGGATATTTAGGCTATTTGTTGTATCTAGCCCTTCTGTCCCTACAGAAGTTGATACGACGGCCTTCTGCATTGCCATTGCCTCTAGAATCTTCAGTCTTGTTCCTCCTCCATTTAAGAGGGGTACTACGCAGAGCGCGGCTCGCTGAAGATAAGGGCGAACATCTGGTACTGTCCCCGTTACAGATACGTTCGCTGGATACCGATGTTCAAGCTGCTTTACCTGCTCGGTTGGTCGAGTACCTACAATGATCAACCTAATGGTTGGTATACTCCGGATCAGAATTGGAAGTACTTGGGCACAGAAAAACGTGACTCCTTCGATGTTGGGTTGATAATCCATTGTGCCCGTGAAGACGATGCAATTCTCCTCAATCTCGGGCGATGTCTGATTGCAGAAGTAGGTGCAATCGACCCCATTTGGTATGAGGGTTATGTTGACAGAGCGCGATAGCTTGCGGAGGTAACTAGCATCAATAGCGGAGACTGCCAAGGCACTTTGGCTGGACTGGAGTACTCGATACTCATAATGTCGAGTACGGCTTTCTTCGATTTTGTGACCAATCCGAGCAGCAATGTTGTCAGTATGACGGGCTAGTCGCTGATAGTATTGACTGAATACATTATGCCAATCAACAACCAAAGGCACCGGTTTAGGGACCTTAACTAGAGCTGCAGCTAATTGGCTTTGAGAGATATGCATAAGGTCAAAGTCCAAAGATTGGAGACGCAATAACTGGTGACGTATAATTGGCACGATTGGCTGAAGCTCCTGCGTCAACAGAGGTGGGCCTATTAACCGACGACTTAATCTTCTTACTGGGATACGATGTTGGAATGACCAATCCAGACGCCGTAGAAGAGTATTCGCGGGCTGGGGGGCATGGTATGTTTCAATATCGCAGAAACACGAAAGCTCATGAGCCCGAAGTAAGTCATTTTCGGTATACAGGGGCATTAGTAACGTGACGGCATGTTCTCGAGCCAGCTCTTTCGACAAGTAAAAATCTCGTGTCTCGGAACCTGATCCGGCTGACGAAGGAACCGAGCTAGACACAACAAGAATTCGAGCCATATTAGGCAACAGCCTGGCGACTGATGTCTCGAACCACACGTGCTGGATTACCGGATGCCAGGACATTGAAAGGCAAATCGCAAGTCACCGTCGAATTTGCTGCTACCACAGTATTGTCCCCAATCGTCACACCCTTCAACACGACGACTCGAGCGCCCAGCCACACGCCGCGGCCGATTCGGGTCGGCATCCCCAGGGCTTGATGCTGCAAACCATCGCTGCTATGCCAGTCCGTGTCATAGATAATGCAATCATCGCCAATCAACGAATGTGCGCCAATGATGACTTCATTTACAACGCCGATATTGACGCCCCAGTTGATGAAGGCACGCTCCTCAATCACCAGCCGGGCTTCCGGCCTCACGACGACCAGACTCATCGGGCGGTGCCACGATGATCGTAGTTCAACGTGATCCCCGATTTCAATATGCCCTGCGTTCTGTAAGTGAATGGGTCCGAACACTTCAACGCCCTGCCCTACGTATTGAACAGCACGTAACTGGCGCCTGATAGTCCATTGACGCAGGCGCCACGCGCCGCGCCAGGCCAAATGTTTATAAGTCCACGCGCCAAGCTCGGCAAGAGCTAATTCTTGAATCATAGCAATCCAGACCTGTCCTGCTGCCGCTCACAGACAAGAACGGTACGCGAACCGCTCGATGATGGTCGAATTTCAGTGACCCTAAACAAGTGGCTCAGCGCGGAAATGAAGCCTTCAAGAGTATACCCATCGAAGCTGCTCCGATTGCGACAAAGAGAGGGAAAGAATCCCGGGTTATCAGCAATCAATGTGTCGTCCATGGCCACAAATTCAACAACCAGGCAACACTTAGTAAATCTCGCCAGGAGCTCCGCAACTTCGTCGAAGCTTAGCCCGTGCCCCAGGGTTAGATGGTGAACAATGGCCAGAGCAAGCACCATGTCACATCTGAGTCGTTTTGACGCTGCAGGAAACAGCGACGATTCTTTGGAATCATCTGTGGAATTGTACTTGACCATATGAGGCAGCGGCATCATGTCGTCCGGAAAGTGCAGCAGATCAATCACAAGTGGTAGAATAGAGAGAGCTTCCTGTTTGGCTCGCCGATACAAAATGTCTACACACGCCTCATCAATGTCAACTGCAACTACATCGCATCCCATCTTGGCGGCAAGGATTGAGAACCAGCCCGTGTTGCATGCCAGATCAAGGACTGTCTTGGGTTGGTAGCTGCTAAGGGCGTCAAAAACCGCCCATTGCTTACCAGTCCATTCGTCGGAAGGCGTGTAACTGAAAGCCTCGTTCTTTGCCAGGTAGTATTCAGAATACGAACTGGCGGAAAGCTCAACTGTTCGCGACCGTATCTCTCTTCGGAGAAGTCTGAAGAAGGCCGATTTTTGATGGCCTGCTTGCACAAGGGCGAGTTTCTTGGCCCAGCCTTTGACGCGGTATTTGCGCCGCTCCCTAGAGCCGCGACTGAAGACTTCGTCTTCACCCAGGATATCATCGCGAGCATTAAGTGCCGTCTCGATCAGGCGCAGCCGCGCCTGTTGGTGTTGTCCGCGCTCCATAAGGTAGAGCGGCAGCAAGAAATAAGGCACACACATGCGGCTATACATTTCATAAAGGTACACAGCGTTTATGTCCCAGAACAAGGCCAACCTGTGCGGAGGGCTCGGCGGATTCAGGTATTCTTCGGACGGGAGATGGTTGAATGGAACAAGCGACGCAAAGTCCACGAAAATCGGACAGGGGCCCTTGAACAGGATATTGTATGGATGCCAATCCTTAATCGTGAGCCCCAAAGGAGCAAGCTTCATAAACAGGTCGACGTGCAATATGGCTGCATCCTGCAACATTGTGGGTGACCATTCATGTGGATAGCTGATGAACGCAATCCTCTCATGCTCCAGGATCAGATCATAGGCGGCTCCGTTCCATGACAATTGTGATAGTTCGCGTGTTTCGACGATTCCGTGTTGAAACAAACGATAGTGCGCACAAGTCTGAAAAACCTGTCTAGATAGCTCACCTTTGCCTTGTCGAAAACATCGAATAACCCGACCATCTAATGAAAACACGTCCGCCGACGAATCGAATCCTGCAAGGCGAATTGGGTCAACGAATTCAGACATCTGTTGGGTGCTGTCAATTAGGTGCATCATGGCTCGCAATATCCCTCTCGTCCCAGTACGCACTAAAAAAGCAGACCCCTGCTTTAGGATTCGGTGAACGCCCGGTTCCAAACACATCTGCTTGGGCTACACTGAAAGACGCTGCCGAAACTAACCGATCGATACAGTCCCAGGAACGCGAATCGTAGATGGCAAGATTGAGAAAATACTGTCCCGGCAAAAGGCCAAGTTTTGGTACCGTGCATCTGATGATTGTGCGATCTCTTGAACCATTGTACGTAAACCCGGAAACGCTGCTTGAAAAGTGGCAAACAGGACCCAGTGTCTGTGAGAAGACAGCAATCTGAAGATCGATCCCCGGTAAATCGTCGGAAGACTCCATTAGAAACTCGAAAACGACCCCTTCTCCTTGTGGTAGTTCAGGCACTGGATTGCCTAGTTTGTCCAAAATGCGAAACCTAGCAATGTGTGCCCTTCCATTCCCTTCCCTCTCAGTGTCTGCAAACAAATACTCCGTTACTCTGTCATTGCGTTCCCCAAGGTACTTCACAATGGCGACCGATACAGATGAGTCGCAGATGACGGTGCCTGCCTTAAGTAGTACGCCACGCTCGCACAACGCTTGAACCGCGGCCATGTTGTGACTCACAAACAGAACTGTACGTCCTTCCTGCGCCGCAGACCCCATCTTCCCCAAGCATTTCTTCTGGAATTCGGCGTCCCCCACCGCCAACACCTCATCCACCAGCAGGATCTCCGGCTCCAGGTGGGCGGCGACGGCGAAGGCCAGGCGCACGTACATGCCGCTGCTGTAGCGCTTGACGGGGGTGTCCAGGAAACGCTCGATCTCGGCGAAGGCGACGATCTCGTCGAACTTGCGCTCGATTTCGTGCCGGTGCATCCCCAGGATCGCGCCGTTGAGGTAGATGTTCTCGCGGCCGGTCAGCTCGGGGTGGAAGCCGGTGCCCACCTCCAGCAGGGAGCCCACCCGGCCGTGGATCTCGGCGCGGCCGCCCGTCGGCTCGGTGATGCGGGAGAGGATCTTGAGCAGCGTGCTCTTCCCCGCACCGTTGCGGCCGATCACGCCGACGACCTCGCCGCGCTGCACCTCGAAGGAGACGTCGCGCAGGGCCCAGAGGTCGGTGCTTTCTTGCCACGAATTACGCGAATTAGACGAATTACTGCCTTCTTTTTGCCACGAATGACTCGAATTGGACGAATTATCTTTCCCCTTTCGTGCAATTTGTGGAACCTGTCCTGAGCCGGGCCGAAGGATTCGTGGCAGGGAACTCACCAGCGCATCGCGCAGCGTGTCGTGGCGCTGCTGGGCGCGGCCGATGGTGTAGAGCTTGGAGAGGTTCTCGACGCGGATGGCGATGTCGGTCATGCAGTGACCAGCACAGGTGCGATATGGCTGCGTGGTTTTGGACCTGACTGCGGCGCTATCTTCAACTCGTCCAGGTACCACCACCAGTGCGAGCGCGGGCTGCGCTGCTGGCGCCGGGCATGTTGTAGCTCCCGATCGCCAACAACCATGCGAAAGGTCTCGCTCTCAGCCCACAATGCTCGATCCAGGTCGTGGATCTGCTCGAAGAGCGGGAGGGGTATCTGCTCCTCTGGCCCGCTCGCGTCCAGAAGTTGCTGGATCTTGTCGCGCACAAAGAGCAAGTCTAATGCTTCGACCCCAGAGCCTTCCAAATCGGCCACGTAGCCGTAGTATTTGTGAACCAGTCGTTCCATCTCTTGCCCGTTCATACATTCCACTCCGTTCGGTTGATTTTCACCGCATCGATCTGGCGCTCAAAGAACAAAGCGCCTTCCTCGGGCTTGAAGATAGTTGCAATCAGATCGGCTTCCATGTCGTAAAAAACGACAGCGATGCCGGTCTGCGGGTTCAGGAAGCCCCACTGCAACCGGGGCGGATCGGTGCGATAGTAGCCATAGACGTAGATCTCAGTGCTGGCGTTTTGGATGGTGGCCGCGATGTCGGCAGCCAGATCCTCTTGACTGGTACCTGCTGGCCAGTCTTGATCAACGTAGATCCGTTTTAGCAGGTGCCACAAGCCAGAAGGAACGAGCGCGTTGCGGTGATAGAGTACGTTCTCACGCTGCACATCGAAGTAACGCCATCGCAACAGATGGGCGCCCCAGCCAGCATTGGCCGCCTTCTGTATGATCTCGCGCCCCATCTGGGGCGTGATCGTGTGATCCAGCAAGGTCAGACTAGGAGTTCTTGCTGGCGCCATGATTATACTCCACTCTGCTTTCAGACCTAAAAGACCCCAGACCTCTCGTGCGCCGCGTCCACCACCGCCAGCACCCTTCGACTTGCTCAGGGCAGGCTCTCATCCACCAGCAAGATCCTTCGAGGTTGCTCAGGACAGGTCTCTGGCTCCAGGCGCCGTCCTGAGCCTGTCGAAGGATGCGCGGCGACGGCGAAGGCCAGGCGCACGACCATGCCGCTGGAGCCTGCACTGAGCACTTCGACTGCGCTCAGTGTAAACTCTGTCGAAGGGTAGCGCTTCACCGGCGTGTCCAGGAAGCGCTCGATGCTTCGACTGAACTCAGCACAGGTCTCGGTCCGCCGCATCCCCAGGCCTGCCCTGAGCCTGCCGAAGGGATCGCGCCGTTCAGGTAGATGTTCTCGCGGCCGGTCAGCTCCGGGTGGAAGCCGGCGCCCACTTCCAGCAGTGAGCCGACGCGGCCGTGGATCCTTCGACGTTGCTCAGGACAGGTCTCGGCGCGGCTGCTGGTCGGCTCGGTGATGCGCGAGAGAATCTTCAGCCCTGCCCTGAGCTGCGTCGAAGGGAGCCGTGCTCTTGCCCGCGCCGTTGCGGCCGATCCCTGCCCTGAGCACTTCGACTGCGCTCAGTGTAAACTTCGTCGAAGGGACGCCGACGACCTCGCCGCGCTGCATCCTTCGATTGCACTCAGGGCAGGCCTCGAAGGAGACGTCCTTGAGCGCCCACAGGTTAGTTTCTTCTTGCCACGAATTACGCGAATTAGACGAATTAGCGTTTCCTTTTCGTGAAATTCGTGGAACCTGTCCTGAGCCGGGCCGAAGGATTCGTGGCAAGGCGTTTACCAGCGCATCGCGCAGGCCTGTCCTGAGCCGTGTCGAAGGGGTATCGTGGCGCTGCTGGGCGCGGCCGATGGTGTAGAGCTTGGAGAGGTTCTCGACGCGGATGGCGATGTCGGTCATGGGCGTTTTTGCAAAAGTCCAAACAGTCGCAGCAGCTTGGCGTCCACCTCGCGCATCCTGGCAGGCGACAGACTGCCCAAGCGTTGCCCAAGATGCGTCTTCAGGAAAGGCTGTGTCAGGCCCAGCAATACCTTCGAGGTGCGCTGTAGGTTGGCCTCTCCGGCCGGCAACAATACATCCTGCGCGTAGACGCGCTCTGCCTTCTGTGTGGTGATGGGCGCCGCTTGTACAAGCGGATAGTAGAGATTCCCGTTGTCTTCGATGTTCTGCAGGATCAGGATCGGTCTTTGTTTGTCGAGATCATCGTTGCCCGTCATGGGTGAAGCTTTCTCATGAGGAAAAGCATAGACAACCCAATAAACATCGCCGCGCCGGATGGGTTCTTGTGCCATACCCTGTCATGCCTCCGTATCTGGATCCCCGGCTTGGGTCGCCGCTATCCGATACGGCGCCAGTTCCTCGTGCAGCGCAACCAACATCTGCGCGCCCTCGGCATCCATCGGCTCTCCCCAATCCATGGCGTCCAGTTGCTCGACCGTGGGCGCGAGGCCTATCTCGACTCTTTCCGGATCAAGAAAAACGACGATCACCGGCGTCTGCGCCAACGCGGGAGGGGGTTCCAAGAATTCGACTTCGCCCGCTCGATACAGTGCTTTTACTGCAATCATTCTCCGTCTCCTCGCTGGCTACCAGCCTGCCAAGCGCGATCATGTCCATATTCTACCATGACCAGCACTTCTTCTGAAACTGCGCGTCCCCCACCGCCAGCACCTCATCCACCAGCAGGATCTCCGGCTCCAGGTGCGCGGCCACCGCGAAGGCCAGGCGCACGTACATGCCGCTGGAGCCTGCCCTGAGCAACGTCGAAGGGTAGCGCTTCACCGGCGTATCCAGGAAGCGCTCGATCCTTCGGCTGCGCTCAGGACGGCGTCTCGGCGAAGGCCACGATCTCATCGAACTTGCGCTCGATCTCGGTCCGCCGCATGCCCAGGATCGCGCCGTTCAGGTAGATGTTCTCGCGACCCGTCAGCTCCGGGTGGAAGCCGGTGCCCACCTCCAGCAAGGAGCCGACCCGGCCGTGGATCCTTCGACGCTGCTCAGGACAGGTCTCGGCCCGACCGCTGGTCGGCTCGGTGATGCGGGAGAGGATCTTCAGCAGGGTGGACTTCCCCGCGCCGTTGCGGCCGATCACGCCCACCACCTCGCCGCGCTGCACCTCGAAGGAGACGTCTTTGAGCGCCCAGAGATCGGTGCTTTCTTGCCACGAATGGCTCGAATTTGACGAATTTTCCTTTCCCTTTCGTGGAATTCGTGAAATTCGTGGCAAAGCATTTACCAGCGCGTCACGCAATGTGTCGTGGCGTTCTTGGGCGCGGCCGATGTGGTAGAGTTTGCTCAGGTTGTCGACGCGGATGGCGATGTCAGACATAGTGTTAACGAATGGGTAGCCGGCGGATGCGCACGTTGATATCATCAACGGTGACGGCGCTGCCTTCACGAAGGGCTTGCTCTATTTGGGCGATGATGCGCCTGAGACGCGAGGTAACAACACCAGGATCGGTATTCGAGAGGCGCAGCGTGATAAGGCTCGGACGCAAGAAACCCGCCAAAGCCAGTAACGTAGAGAAGTCCAGGTCTTGGGTAATCAGGACGCTATCTTGGCTGCGTGTCCACGCCAGAATTTTGTCATCGGAGGCGTCAGCCGGGAGAAAGTCCGAAACGCGGACAATTTCCCACCCATCTCTTCGCAGGTCATTCACGGTGAGCGGGGAGAGATTCATGTCAGCAATAAAACGCAAGGATAGCGTCATAGATTGTTAAGCCGGAACCATTTGAACTTGGTCTGCCACCACCCACGCTGCGAACTGCATCGCCTGGCGAACGTCCTCGGTTTCGAGTTCTGGGTAGGCGTCAAGCACATCCTGGAGGGACTTGCCGCCTGCCAGCATTTTGAGGATAACGCTCACCGAGATGCGCATTCCGCGTACCGTTGGCTGACCTAGACACACGCGCGGATCCACAGTGATGCGGTCAAGTTTCGTCATTTGATTCAACTCCTTCGACTGATTGTACTCGATTCGCTCGTTCAACACAACACGGAGCGTTAACCCGTACATACGCCCACCCCGCTGGTCGGCTCGGTGATGCGGGAGAGGATCTTGAGCAGGGTGGACTTGCCCGCGCCGTTGCGGCCGATCACGCCGACGACCTCGCCCTGCTTCACCTCGAAGGAGACATCCTTGAGCGTCCACAGGTTGGTTTCTTCTTGCCACGAATTACTCGAATTAGACGAATTAGCTTGTCCTTTTCGTGAAATTCGTGGCAGGGCGTTCACCAGAGCGTCGCGCAGGGTGTCGTGGCGCTGCTGGGCGCGGCCGATGGTGTAGAGCTTGGAGAGGTTCTCGACACGGATGGCGATGTCGGTCATGGGCGTCCAGCCCTAGAAGTATCCAGTCGTAGACGATCGATCAGACGTTGAACAGTGATCGTTTCAATGCCCCTCTCACGCAGAGCGTCTATCAGGTCCAAATCACGGGTCATGTCCTCGTCGCGACTGACTGCATACGCTGCCTTGCCTTGAACCGCCGTTTCCAGAATGATGTCGTCGTTAGGGTCTCGGCAGAGCCTGAGTTCTCCTGAGACCGGAACCAGTTGCACCACAGCGGCAACGCTTGCCAGGTAAGCGTCTACCTCTGTCTCTGTGGAACGGCGCATCTTCATGATCCGGGGTCTCAGCAGGACTTCATACAACTCCTCCAGCATCGGCAACGAGCTAATGATCGAGAAGCTACCAGTCTTTCCGGCGTGGATCAAGCGCGCAGGGAAGCCTTCTGGGTTCAAGAATGCTGAGACCCAAACGCTAGTATCAATGACCACGACGATGGTCATTGCGTACCTCTCTGACCTCTGAACGCGCCACAGTGATTTCAGCCTCGATCTGTTCGGCTGTGTAGTCGCTGGGTCGCCGGTGAACTTCCTCCAACAACTCTTCCAGCGCTCTCCAGCCTGCAAGGCGGCGTTGAGCCTCATCGGCCGCCAATGCGCGCCAATGTTGGTATTCCTCGAAGGAAACCATGACCGCCAACGGTTGCCCCTCTTGTTGCAGGATTAGTGGCTGTTGCAAATCCGCGACGGCAGTGCCGTAGGCGGCGGCAGCTTCCGAGATTGACAATGTCGTGGTCATCGCTCAAACCTTGTTCGCAACGCGTGTATCTGAGATGTCATAGTTGCCTCAACGATTTGCAGGGCCATTGCTGACGCCATCGGCGGCGATACTGCACCGCAGAGCACCAGCAAGCACTCCGACATTTTACCATGGACAGCACTTTCACTGAAACTGCGCATCCCCCACCGCCAGCATCCTTCGACTTGCTCAGGACAGGCTCTCATCCACCAGCAGGATCTCCGGCTCCAGGTGGGCGACGACGGCGAAGGCCAGGCGCACGACCATGCCGCTGGAGCCTGCCCTGAGCTCCGTCGAAGGGACGCCGACGACCTCGCCGCGCTGCACCCTTCGATTGCACTCAGGGCAGGCCTCGAAGGAGACGTCGCGCAGGGCCCAGAGGTAGGTGCTTTCTTGCCACGAATTACGCGAATCAGACGAATTGCTGCCTTCTTTTTGCCACGAATGACTCGAATTAGACGAATTAGCATTTCCTTTTCGTGAAATTCGTGGAACCTGTCCTGAGCCGGGCCGAAGGATTCGTGGCAAAGCGTTTACCAGGGCGTCGCGCAGGCCTGTCCTGAGCCGTGTCGAAGGGGTGTCGTGGCGCTGCTGGGCGAGGCCGATGGTGTAGAGCTTGGAGAGGTTCTCGACGCGGATGGCGATGTCGGTCATGGGGTGGATGAATGTCCTCAGACTTCTTTTGCAGCCTGCAGAAGCTCGGTATAGAGCGCGGCGCCAATGCGAAAGTCGGCAAGATCGCGCAACTGATCCATGGCCTCACGCAGAGACGGTAATCGTCCATCCAGGCGCGCCTTAAGCAGGATGCCCAGCACGCCTGTCACCTTCAGTCCCAACGATTTGGCAGCTCGACGGGCATCCCGTTCATCAAGCAACAGCCAGTCTGCGTGTTTCTGCAGCGCCAGCGCGATAGCCTCAGCTTCACCCCCATCCAGATCCCGGCGCAGGATCGCCACGCGCACTTGGTCTCTGACGCGCTCAGTCAACAGCCATCTGGCCTGTCGCGCTGCGCGCACAGCTACCGAGCCCGGCAAATCTTCCTCGATGCGCAATTCATCGGTGACTGCTTGCGGCAACCATACCTTATCGAACTGCTGTTGCAGCAGATCAAGACGGCCGATGATGGCCAGGTTGAGCACTGGTGACGTGTTACTGACCACGAGCATAGATCAGGTCATCCTCAAGATCTTCTTTGCCATAGTGACGCGCCACACCACGCTGCCCAAGCGTGTGCGCGAACTCTCGTCTTGTCGCGCCTGCCAACTCACGGGCTTTGCCGAATGGCAGAACCTCCTGGGCATAGAGGGCTACTGCGAGTTCGAGCAGGAGACCTTCCTGCATACGTTTCTCGGGTAATCGGATCGCTTGGGCGACGGAATCCGGTACTTGTAGATATAATCCCATGGCTATTTCCTCCTGCACGCGCGGCTCAGCGCGCCCCGACCTTTGATTTATGTCCCACGCCGACGCGCTTCCGGCCTGCTAACCTGAAAATAGGCCGCGGATGAACACGGATCGCCACGGATTGCCTGTTTTCATCCACGGTTGTGCCACCGGGGCATGGGCAACTAACCTGATTATACCATGCCGAAGCCCGAGGTACATGATTTGTTGAGCATACACCAGGTGCGCGGCGACGGCGAACGCCAGGCGCACGACCATGCCGCTGGAGCCTGCCCTGAGCACTTCGACTGCGCCCAGTGTAAACTCTGTCGAAGGGTAGCGCTTCACCGGCGTGTCCAGGAAGCGCTCGATGCTTCGACTCACTCAGCACAGGTCTCGGCGAAGGCGACGATCCTTCGACTGCGCTCAGCACAGGTCTCGGCGAACGCCACGATGCTTCGACTGAGCTCAGCACAGGTCTCGGTGCGCCGCATTCCCAGGCCTGTCCTGAGCCGTGTCGAAGGGGTGTCGTGGCGTTCTTGGGCGCGGCCGATGTGGTAGAGCTTGCTCAGTCCTTCGACTCGGCTCAGGATGCAGTTGTCGACGCGGATGGCGATGTCAGACATGGGGGCGCGGCTCCAAATCATTAGAAATCATTAGGCTATCGTTAGGTCTGCGACGCCAGCCGATAGAATCGCCCCCGCCCCTCACCGACCGCCTCCATGAGTTGTTTTTCCGTTAGCATCTTCAAATCCATCGCAGCAGTATAATTGGACACCTTGAACAGATCGCGATACTCGCGATTCGTGATCCGTCCATGTTCCCCGGCATAGAGCACAGCCTCCATCTGACGTTCGCTCAGATTCTCTGCCCAGGCCGGTCGAGTTGTTACCTCCGCCATGAAGCGATCGCCTGGCCCCATTAGCGTCACGCGAAACTCGCTACCCACTTCTTCAAATTGAGGCTTTGGCAGGCCATGGGTCTCCATAGCCGCCGCCATCCGCCGCACCCCGGTGCCCAGCCGCTCGATGTAGCGACTACCCAAGTCCCGAAATACACCTACCACGATCGGGTTGCGCAGCACCGATTGGGACTCCAGCCGCCGCATCTTCTCCAGTGAAACCCCCGGCAGCAGTGTGCCCGGGCTGTACACTTCGATGCGATCATCGAACATGAAGACCCGGATACGCTGTCCGCTTCGACTGTAATCTCGATGCACCACGGCGTTGACGATGGCCTCTCGCACCGCCGCTTGCGGATATTCCCGGTACTCCACGCCGGCAAAGCCCTCAATGCGCCGGCCGATCTTCATATGGCGATAAATGAACTGCTCGGCGTCATCCACCAATTGATACAGCGGGCCGCGCAGGTCACGGCGGTCAACATAGCTGACGACATCGGCGCCCTTGAAGCGGACACAGGCCACCTCGGCCTGGGGGAGGTGGCGCTGGGGATCCTCGGTAAAGAGCATGACGCCGGCGTTGGTCGGCATCCATGCATCTCCCGACCGCGCCAGGCCGCCCAAACTGCGCAACGCCTCTTCCCCGGAAAGCCCCAACCGTTGGCCGCTCGCCGCCTCGCGCTGCCGGAGATAGGCTGCCATCAGCGACTGCGAGAGGTCGGCGATGGTGACGCCTCGACACGGCAGCGCCTCGAAGCCGCCCTCATGACCCTCGACGTATAGTCGTCGCACTTCCGCGTCCTGGGCTTCCCGATTGGTGGAGCCGATGCGCACATAGGGGCGCGTTTCACCGCTGGCGAGATAGGGCTTATGTGCGCCCTGGGGGCAAGTCACCACCACAAACTCTTTGCCCTGATATGCGAGAACCTCGATAGCCGGCATGACATCCAGCGAACAGCGCGCCCGCAGAATGTTGACGATCCCACCCTCGATCCCTTGCGGGTTAGCCACCCCGACCCGTTGTCGCGTCTCATCCGCCACGCCGAAAATGATCGTGCCGCCGCGGGTATTGTAGAAGGCGGTGACCAGTTTGGCGAGGTCCGAAGAAGCGGGCATCTCACGCTTGAACTCCAGCGTTTCACCTTCCCGCTGGCCCAGCAGGCGTTCGAACTCCTCAGGCGTCAAGACGTCGCTCCTCTTTCATTTGCCAGTTCGGATCGAGAGCTAAAAAGGTGGGCGACGACGGCGAAGGCCAGGCGCACGACCATGCCGCTGGAGCCTGCCCTGAGCACTTCGACTGCGCTCAGTGTAAACTCTGTCGAAGGGTAGCGCTTCGCCGGCGTGTCCAGGAAGCGCTCGATGCTTCGACTCACTCAGCACAGGTCTCGGCGAACTTGCGCTCGATGCTTCGACTCACTCAGCACAGGTCTCGGTGCGCCGCATGCCCAGGCCTGCCCTGAGCCTGCCGAAGGGGTGTCGTGGCGCTGCTGGGCGCAGCCGATGGTGTAGAGCTTGGAGAGGTTCTCGACGCGGATGGCGATGTCGGTCATTATTCAGCTTTGTATGTGGACAGGAATTGCGACACCACCGCCATCACCGTTTGCATATCGGCGATTGGGTCGCCGATGAGTGGGGAAGGGTGGATGTTTCCTTGCGCATCATGGTGATGGTGTGGATACGTCGCGATGGAACGAAATTCTTCCTTGTTGTCCCAACGCAGCAGCGGGATGTCCGCAAATAACTGGTAGGCGTAGTCAATGTGGCCTCGGTTGAAGTAGATGCGTGCCTGGAAGTTCGTCTTGCCGGTGAATTCGGCCCGGATCTTGAAGATAAATTGATTGGCGGCGAACTCCCGAGTCTCGATTTCGGTCACCCGTTTGCACAAGGGATGTGCCTGAAGTGCCGCGCTCAACACTCCAAGCAGAGACGGCAGAGAAGTCACGCGGCGACCTCTTGACGTACCCCAAGCCAGCTTTCCAGCATTTCTTGGGCTGCCTTCCAATCCAGCCAATCATCCTCTTCCCGCATCACAGCCTGGCCGAGAGCCTGTCGTTGGCGCGGCTCCAGTGGGCTGGTTTCCAGCAATGCAGAACGCTCGTGAAGATACGCGTCGAAACGCTCGAAAGGCATGCCGTACTTGCGCTGAAAGCGGGTCACTTCCCGCTGCAACGATACGACTTGACGCAGCACATAGTCACGCACCAGCTCTCGTGCAGCTTGTTCTTCGGTGGCAAAAATCTGTCGTCGAACCAGTGGCTCGACAGCGCTCGCAAAGGTTGTACCCATCTCAAAATCCCTCCCAGTCATTCGACTCCAACACAGCCATTCTATACTGTCTACGCGCCGCGCCGTCAACTGATCTCTGCCTTTACTTTACCTCGCAGGAGACGTCGCGCGGCGCCCAGAGGTCTTTCGTATTCCACTGTGCATGCCCACAGTCCATCCAAACGCCCCTTGAGCTTGTGCGTTTTTGGCTTTGGCTGAAACGGGTCAACGACAAGCTCGTCGAGGGAATCCAGGATCTATTCTTGTAGGTCGCGATCGTTGCGCGTACGCACCTTGAGCGCCCAGCGAAAGCTGCTATCCCAGACCAGCTGCCTCATGCTTCCATCTCTCGGCGTAGATCGTCTACGGTCCCGTAGCTGGCGCGGCCTACCCGAAAGGCCTGCAATGTTGCTGGCGCATTGTCAGCGATCTCGCGACGCCGGCGATCGGTCAGTCTCTTGCGCACGATCTCGATGGTCGTCTCTTGATCGTCAGGAGGTAAACGATCAATCACATCCAGGGCTGCCTCAAACGGCGTTGTTGGTGTCATGGTCACACTCTGCTCAAGTCTCTCCATGTTGTTGATCTTCTGCTGCTCGCACAAGTTCTGGAGCATATCAATCTGCCGACTCGCCAGCCGCGAATACATCTGTAGTTTACCACGATCAGCATTTCTGCTGAAACTGCCCATCTTCCCCTGCCAGCATCCTTCGACTTGCTCAGGACAGGTCTCCGGCTCCAGGCGCCGTCCTGAGCACTTCGACTGCGCTCAGTGTAACTCTGACGACGGATGCGCGGCGACGGCGAAGGCCAGGCGCACGGCCATGTCGCTGGAGCCTGCCCTGAGCACTTCGACTGCGCTCAGTGTAAACTCTGTCGAAGGGTAGCGCTTGACCGGCGTATCCAGGAAGCGTTCGATGCTTCGACTCACTCAGCACAGGTCTCGGCGAAGGCGACGATGCTTCGACTGAGCTCAGCACAGGTCTCGGTGCGCCGCATGCCCAGGCCTGCCCTGAGCCTGCCGAAGGAGTGTCGTGGCGTTGCTGCGCGCGGCCGATGGTGTAGCGCTTCGAGAGGTTTTCGACGCGGATGGCGATGTCGGTCATAGCAAATGCGGAATCTCGAATCTGGAAACTGGATTGTCGTGGTGAGCGGGATATTTCAGCGCACGCCGGTGAATACTATCGGGCGATGCACTAGCTCAGAGCGATTCCGGCGCAATTTGCTCCAGGAATGCCGCAAAAGCAATCAGTTCAGCACGCAGCATCTCCCAAAGAGGCAGCAATCGCTCCAGTAATCCTTGCATCTTGCTGGGCACGAGGTTGGTGGCATAGATATTCCGCACGAGATGCCGAAAGCGCCGGTATTCATCGAGGCTTGCCGCGACATGTGCGCTGATCATTGCCGGGCGAATATCTGATATCTCCTGCGCCATGGCGTCAACTGACTGATGCCGGTCGAGCCCGGCCGCTGGTCGGCTCGGTGATATTGAAGATTGAAGATTGAAGATGGCGGGGACGCAGGGAATCTGAAATCTGCAATCACATGGTGTACAGTACTCAAACAAATCATTGTCAACGGGCTTGACAAGCAGTTTCATGCCCGCACCATACCACTGTCAGCGCCATTCGGCTTGTTCAGAGCTTGCCCTGAACGGAGTGAAGGGACAAGCTCTCATCTACGCTTTCTTGAGTGCAGCCCGCGCCATGCCGATCTCTGCCTCGATCTGTTCCGGCGTGCAATCGCTCACGCGGCCCTGGACATCCTTGAGCAGCATTTCCAGGGCCAGCCAGCCAGCTTGTTGGCTTTGGGCCTCATCCACAGCCAGCGCGCGCAAGTGTTGATACTCGTCGAAGGCCACGATCACAGCGAGGGGTTGGCCTTCTTGCTGCAAGATGATCGGATGTTGCAGGTCAGCAACGACCGTGCCGTATACGGCGGCTGCCTCCGAAACGGACAGGGGCTTTTCCATGTTCAGTCTCTCTCGATCACTCAAATTCGACATGCCCATTCTACCCCCCGTGTGTATCCTGGCGTCAACTCACTTATGCGGGTCGGGTGCATTTCAATTTCGGGGCGTAGCCCCAGAGGGACTTGCACCTCGTAGCCGGATGGCCTTTGGCCTCAGGCGGGGTTGCTCGCCCGATAGCGTGCGCACAACCAACGCCGCCCGACCGTGAACGGATCGGGCTACAAGGTGGAAGGCCCTATCGGGCCTGACGGCGCGCAAGGGGTTTGTATTTCGTGGCGGGCGCATTTCAGTTCCGCTGCGTAGCCGGCTTCGGTTGGGCTTGGAGGTGGTTGCAGCGGCCTTCGACAAGCTCAGGCCCCGTGCGGTGAGCCTGTCGAACCGTGCGGTGAGCCTGTCGAACCGTGCGGTGAGCCTGTCGAACCGTGCGGTGAGCCTGTCGAACCGTGCGGTGAGCCTGTCGAACCGTGCGGTGAGCCTGTCGAACCGTGCGGTGAGCCGCTCACGACGAAGCCTCAATCGCTCGACGTCGGACCCGCCCCCAAACTGAAATGCACCCTGGGGGTCTCGACCAGGCCACCCGTCGGCTCGGTGATGCGAGAGAGGATCTTGAGCAGATGTCGAATCTGGAAAGTCGAATGTCGAATGGCTTATTGCGCCGCCGACACTCCCCTTCGACATTCGACATTCGATATTCGACATGGCATCCCGCAGCGTGTCGTGGCGCTGGTGGGCGCGGCCGATGCGGCCTGCCCTGAGCCAAGTCGAAGGGTAGAGCTTGCTCAGTCCTTCGACTCCGGGCTGGCGTCCTCCGCTCAGGATGCAGTTTTCGACGCGGAGGGCGATGTCGGTCATGGAGAATGCTATGCCGCAAGGGCCAATTCGTATGCAGCCAACATCAACGGCTGGCCAGTCACATTGGCATACAACACGTCTGGATCCAGATCAGCGCCATTGGGCCAACAGATGGTCCCGAGGTCCGGATTCACGCGCACCTGCAAAAAGTATTCCCGATCTCGGAGAGGGTCAAAAACACCAGTGAACTTGACCAAGCTCGCAACATCAACACTCCCTTCCACACCATCTTCGAAGCGTAGATGGAGACGGTAGTTTTCTAGCGGCTGTACATGGGTGATATCTTTTAGCATTATATTACTCCAATGGCTCGATTCTATGTAGTTCTGCTTGTTGGCGTGCCCGCAGCCAGTTTGCCATCAGTTCAGCCTGGTGGCGTGAAGCCCATTCCATGATCAAGCCGAACACCCGCGGCGGCAATCGCCCCTCCAATAGAGTTAGCGTTTGAATACTGATCAGCGCTTTATGGTCGCTATATCGAACACGGAAGTGTGGAGGCGCATGATCATTAGTAGTTCATCGTGATGATAATCCCAAAAAAGCGCGATATCTCAGGCATAGACGACTCCCAGGGTCGGGATGGCGCCATAATCGCTGTCATCATATTGCGCCCTCTCTTACCTCAGATCGCGCCATCCCAATGTCGGCTTTGATCAGGCTCCCCAGCACCTCATCCACCAGCAGGCTCCTTCAATATAGCTCAGGACAGGTCTCCGGCTCCAGGCGCCGTCCTGAGACTGCCGAACGATGCGCGGCCACGGCGAAGGCCAGCCGCACGCGCCGAAGGCGTGCCGCTGGACGCTAGGCGGCGCCTTCACCGGCGTGTCCAGGAAGCGCTCGATGCTTCGACTGAGCTCAGCACAGGTCTCGGTCCGCCGCATGCTCAGGCCTGCCCTGAGCCCGCCGAAGGGATCGCACCGTTCAGGAAGATGTTCTCCCGTCCGGTCATCTCGGGGTGGAAGCCGGCGCCCATCCTTCGACTCGGCTCAGGACAGGCTCTCCTGCAGGGAACCGACCCGGCCGTGGATCCTTCGACGTTGCTCAGGACAGGTCTCGGCGCGACAGCTCGTCGGCTCGGTGATGCGCGAGAGGATCTTCAGCCCTGCCCTGAGCTGCGTCGAAGGGAGCCGTGCTCTTCCCCGCGCCGTTGCGGCCGATCCCTGCCCTGAGCACTTCGACTGCGCTCAGTGTAAACTTCGTCGAAGGGACGCCGACGACCTCGCCGCGCTGGATCCTTCGATTGCACTCAGGACAAGCCTTGAAGGGACGTCCCTGAGCGCCCAGAGGTCTTCCGATTTTTGCCACGAATTACGCGAATTAGACGAATTACTGCCTTCTTTTTGCCACGAATTACGCAAATCGGACGAATTATCTTTCCCCTTTCGTGCAATTCGTGGAACCTGTCCTGAGCCGGGCCGAAGGATTCGTGGCAGGGAACTCACCAGCGCATCGCGCAGGGTGTCATGCCGCTGCTGCGCGCGGCCGATGTGGCCTGCCCTGAGCCGAGTCGAAGGGTAGAGTTTGCTCAGTCCTTCGACTCGGCTCAGGATGCAGTTCTCGACGCGGATGGCGATGTCAGACATGGGTGATGAATGATGTTAGCTGGACAATATGAGATGTTAGATGATGGAAAGCACGATCAGGCAACCTGATAGATGGCAGGTTCTTCATGCAACGCGAGATAAGCAGCAAATGCATCGCGCGAAAGATCGGCATCACGCAGGATTTTGCGCAACAATCCACGGCCAATGTCCTGGCTGAGGTGATTCGGTACCGTCACGGATCTTCCATCTCTGTGCTTAAGTCGCACGTGGCTCCCCGTTTGGCGTTGCACCTGGAATCCCGCCCTTTCCAACGCGCGAATCTTCGCGGGCTGTTAGCATGGGTAGGCTAGCCATCAAGCCATCACTCGCTGCACGCCGATGAATTCTATCGGGCTATACTCCGGATCCACGTCAAGACACATCTCGATGACGTCTCGTATGTTCGTCATTAACTCGTCAATGGTTCGACCCTGACTATAGCACGCCCGCAATTGAGGTACTTCACCCACGTAAAAGCCATCCTCATCACGCTCGATGACAACGTAGAATTCGGGTCTGGTGTGGTTCACGGAAACACGCTCCTCTGTAATCTGTAATCTTCCATCCTCCCTATATCACATCCGCGAACGTGCGCTCGGTGTTACGGAAGAAGACGACGCCGCTGAGCAGGACGACCAGGCTGATCGCCACAGAGATGCCAAACAGCGGGCCTGGCGGGACAAAATCGGGCATGCTGCCGCTCAAGAGCGCCCAACGGAAGCCTTCGACCACGCCGGTCATGGGGTTCAACGCCAGCAAGAAACGGTAGCGCTCTGGGATCAATGAGCTTCCGTAGACCACTGGCGTGACGTACATCCAGATTTGCAGCATGAACGGGATCAGATAGTTCACGTCCCGGTATTTGACGTTCAGCGCGGCCAACCACAGGCCAAACCCCAGCGCCGTGACGACCGCCAGCAGCAGGAACGCGGGCAGCCACAGCACGTTGGGTGTCAGCGGCACTCGGTAAACGATCAGCAGCACGATGAGCACCCCAAAACCAATCGCAAAGTCTACCAGCGTCGAGATCACGCCCGACAGCGGGATGATCAGCCGCGGGAAGTAGACCTTGCTGATCAGATTGGCGCTGTTCACCAGGCTACCGCCCACGCGACTCAGGCTGCCCGCGAAGTACTGCCACGGCGCCAGCGCAGCTAACGCGAACAGCGCATAGGGCGCACCGCTCGACGGCACCTTGAGCAGCCCGCCAAACAGCAGCGTGAAGATCACGGTGCTCAGCAGCGGCTGCAGCACGATCCACAGCACGCCAAGCGCGGTCTGCTTGTAACGCACCTTGATGTCGCGCCAGGCAAGAAAGAAGAGCAGCTCGCGATATTGCCACACGGGGCGCAGTTGGAGCGAGGCGAGGCCGCGCGTCGGTTCAATGATGGTGATCGAAGATTCAAGATTCAAGATCGAAGATTCAAGATTACGTTGGGAGTTCGACATCATAAGCGCTTTCGGCCTCTCGGAGGCGATGGGTTGTAGCCTGGGATTCGAGATAGGTCATGTGTCTTCAGTCTGTAATCCTCAATCTGTAATCCTCAACCCGTGCCGCGGTCTCCTTCTCCCCAATCTCGCGATACCACCACACCCGCAGTTGAAGTTGGCCCTGGCTGATGTCCACGGTTTGCCACAGGGCGGCTGCGCCGGTCATGTCGCCGGCGATGGCGTGCAGTTCGCCTAACAGCTGCCGCGTGGCCCGTTGACCAGGAGCTGCGGCATAGGCAGCCTCCAGGTGCTGGCGTGCCGCCGCGTAGCGCCCTAGCGACAGCTCGATCTGCCCCAACCGCCGATTGGCCGCGGCGTTGTGCGGATCAAGCGCCAAGGCGGCCGCGTAACGAGCCATGACCGGCGCTAACTCGGCCGCCCGCGCGCGGCGCAGCGCATCCTGGATGGGCCACGTGGGCCATTGGTAAATCCCCAGCTCGATCTGTGTCTGCCGCAGCGCGCCCAGGTTCGCCTGAAAGGCCGCGCGGGTCTGCGGCAGCAGGGCGATCAGCAACGCGACCGCGCCGAGGGCCGCCGCGACGCGGGCCGGTTGCCCGCGCTGATGCGCTGCCCCTGATCGGCGCACGGCGCTCGTCCGCGCCAGCAGTGCGAACGGCGCAAACAGGAGCAGCACCCCGCGGCTGCCGTAGAAGGCATCATCCACCAGCCCGTGCACCACGATTACCGCCAGCGAGACGAGCGGCGCCAGCAAGATTGCTCTTTGGAGGGCTGATTCCTCCTGCCAGATCGCGATTGCGTGCTTCACGGCCAGCGCCAGCAGCCCCAGAAAAATCAGCAGCCCTGGCAGCCCCTGCTCGATCCAAATGTTCAACAGAAGGTTGTGACTGTGGATCGTGTGGCCGACATGCAGCAAGAGCACGTAGCTGGAGAACGTCATCTGAAAGCTGGCCAGTCCGCTGCCGGTGAACGGCGTGTCGAGCGCCAGGTCCAGGCTGTTGTGCAGCAGCGCGAGCCGTTCCGCGGCCGCGGCTCGACTGAGCTCGCCGAAGTCCGCCGCCAGGCTCGCGCCCAAAGGCGTCAAAGTCAACGTAGCGCCTGCGACCGCCAGGAAGAGCAGCGCAGCGACAAGAGGCAGCCAGGCGCGTGCCATGCGGCGGTTGTTGAGCCGTGCGAGCAGCGCCCAGCCGGCCAGGCTCAGGGCTAAGGCGCCCCAGGCCCCGCGCGATCCCGTCAGCAGCAGGGCGATCAGCGTCACGGCGATCAGCGGCCAGCCGGCCCGCGACCGGCGCACGGCCGCCATCTGCATGGGAATCAAGGCCGCCAGCAGCCCACCGGCCACGTTGGGGTGCAGCGCATGGGTAGACCACTGCGGCTGCCAGCCGGCCAGCCAGGCCGTCAGCGGATCAAGCCAGGGCAGCTTGCCGGCCCAGCGCACCCAGTCGTTGGTCAGCAGAAAGTAGACAGCCAACGCCGCGGGCAGCAGCGCCAGGGTCCAGCGGACGGGGTCAAACGCGCGGGAACCAAAACGGACGCGGGCGGGCGTCCACGCAAAACCGCCGAAAAGCCCCAAGCCGCCGATCAACACCCAGAATTTGGCCCAGGCAGCCGTCGGGTTGAAGGCCAGGAGCGCGCCCATCAACGCGGTTACGCCGAACAACAGCACGCCTGCTTCCAACGCCCCCAGGCGCGCGCGCGGTGCCGCGCGGGTCAAGCGCTGAACGGCCAGCCCCAAGCCGATCAACAGCAAGGGCCACGGCCCCAGCGCGGGTCTGACATACCAGAGCCCGCCGGCGATCAGCGGCAGGGCCAGGATGGCGGCAGCCAGGGTCGGCGCGGCGCCAGCGCCAGCTTCTGCGGTCCGGCTCGTGGGCGTCATGCGGCCTGCATCGGTCAACTGCGCATGAATTTCAGCGTCTGAAAACCGACGCTGAGCGCGCTCTTGAAGCCTTCCCACGAATTCATGCCCTTGAGGAAGGTGAGCATCGGCCCCGGACGCAGCGACCATTCACGTGTGGCGCGCTTCTGCCAGTATTCCAGCCGCTCGGCCGGCAGACCAGGATAGTCGAGCACGGTAGACTGATCCATGTCCACCTCTTCCCAATTCGTGCCCGGCCGGAACCAGCCGTTCTGTACTACTTCGTAGAAAAACGGCGTGCCAGGGTAGGGCGCCGCAATGTGGAACAGGCAGATGTCCAGCGGCAGCGATTTGGCGTAGGCAATCGTTTCCTGGATGGAATCCTCGGTTTCGCCGGGCAAGCCGATGATGAAATAGCCCCAGTTGTGAATGCCGGCGGCCCTGGCCCAGCGCAGCGCCTGCACGACATGCTCCTTGCGGTAGCCTTTGCGAATGCTCTTGAGGATTCGTTCGTTGGCGCTTTCGATGCCCCAGGAGATGTACCAGCAGCCCGCCTGGCCCATCAGCCGCAGCATCTCCTCATCCACATAATCCACGCGGCTGTTGCATGTCCATTTGACCTTCAAGCCGCTGGCGATAATCAGCCGGCATAATTCAACCACCTGCTGGCGATTGACGGTGAAGAGATCGGCGTACATGTGCACGTGGTGGATGCCGAGATCGGAGAGCACCCGCAATTCTTCCAGGATCAACTGCGGCGAGCGCACGCGCACGCTGGTCTGATAGGAGACGTGCTTGATGCAAAACTTGCACCCGGCCGGGCAGCCGCGGCTGGTGACGATGAAGGTAAACGGGCCTTTGATCATCGGCATGCGCTGCTTGTCCAGCGGCAGCAGGTGATGGAGCGGGATCGGCAGGTCATCCAGGTTGGGAATGAACGGCCGGTCGGGGTTGATGACGATCTCGCCTCGGTCACGCCAGGCCAGACCGAGGATGGATTGGAGATTGGAGATTGAAGATTGAAGATCAGGGGAGGGAGCGTCTTTTGTCTTGGCTTCGCCAACTTCAACAGGCTGCCGGAGCGTGTCGAGCAGTTCGCGCAGTGTTAGTTCCGGTTCTCCGCGCAGGATGAAATCGAGCGCAGGAAAGGGCCGCATGGTCTCCAGGGTCAGCGGGGTGACGTGGGTGCCGAAGGCGATGGTTTTGGCGCCCAACGCCTTGGCCACGAAGACACCGTGCATGTCGTTGCGGAGGGTCGGCGCGGTGACCTGGGTCAGGTAGTATTGGGGTCGTTTTTGATCCAACAGCTTCTCGAAGGTCGGCCAGTCCATGCGGGTCGCGATGCAATCCACGATCTCGACTGTGTAATCAGGAACCAGCAGCGCGGCCAGCTGCGCCAGGCTAACCTGCGGCCAGATCATGTTTTCGCGACTGCGCCGGCCCACGCGATGCTGACTGCGGATCCAGATGCCGCCATCGGGCGCGGGCGGATTGACCAGCAGGATGTCCACCGAGCCGGCCGGCCGGCTGGATGACGTCAACGTTTGCACGACCGTCCCAGCGTCAGGAAACCGTGCGGACGGCAGCGGCGGAATGCGGCGGGTGCCGAGGTTGACGCGCAGTTCGGAGGGAATCTCGGTCTGAGAAGGGGTGGACAGCGGTGCTTCTGGCATTAGGATTTGTTACCTTCCGACGTCAGGGTGGATGAACGTGAAAATGGGAGCGACTGCCCGGCGAAGCGTTTGGCGGCGGGTTTGGCGGTGGCCGGAAAGCGTCTTACTTGCCATTGCCCACCATGTCCCCGGCGATGCGTATCTCGCGCTGGCTCAGTTCTTCCAGCACGCGCATGATGAACCAGCCGATGACGAGCTGCACGCCGATGATGGCGCTCATGGCTGCGCCGAGCTGCCAAAACCAGAGCCGGTCTGCAGGCCAGCCCTGCAGACTGAGAGCCAGGCTGACGAGCGCCAAGCCAAATCCTGCCAGCAGAGCCAGCAGCCCCAGCCACCAGAAGTGCCGGTCGAGGGGCGGCTGAAAGATCGGCTTGCCAAAAAGGCCCTGGCGAATGGGCTGTTTGTAAAAGATCGCCACCAGGTAGTTGAACATGACGCCCAGGAGAAAGATGCTCACGCCGGCCACGCCCATGACCGCGCCGGCGAACAGGGCAAAGACGCCCCAGGGCGACAGGGTCGTGATCCCCTGCACGCGCTGCGTTACGACCCACAGCGCCACGGCGATAGTCACTGCCAGGTTCGCCAGGCCAATCATGCCCAGCAGCCGCACCGGATTGTAGGTCAGCGCGGTCCAGACGATGGACTGGGCAAAGCGCATCCCGTCGCGCACCACGCTGAGCTTGGAGCGGCCCTGCCGTTCGCTGTAGGCAATGGGCACCTCGACCATCTTGAGGCCTTCGTGCAGCGCGCGCGTGCTCATTACCGGGGTCAGATTCAGCCCGTCGGGCAGGGGATAGAGGCGTTCCAGGATCGCTTTCTTGAAAATCCGCATGCCGCTGGCGGAGTCGGTGATGCGTTGCGCGCTCACCAGGCTAACCAGGTTGGCGAAGAGGAGATTGCCCACGCGGCGCACCAGGGGCATTTCGCTGGCCGCGCCGGCCATGCGCGAGCCAATCACAATGTCTGCGTCCTGGCGCAGCGCCGCGGCCACCAGGTCAGGGAAGGATTCGGGCGGGTAGGTGCCATCCGCGTCCAGGAAGCCGATCCATTCGCCGGCCGCAGCCGCGAAGCCGGTCTTGAGCGCCGCGCCGTAGCCGCCGTTGACGCGGTGACGGATCAGCCGCACGCCTGGCGTGGCATTGACGCGCGCGGCGGTCTGATCGCGTGAACCATCGTCCACCACGATCAGTTCCAGATCGCTGACGCCCACGGCGGCCAGCGGCGGTTGCGCGGCCAGCACACGCGCCAGCACGGCCTGGATGCCATCTTCTTCGTTGAAGGCCGGGATCACGATCGAAAGGGTGGTCATGGCAAGTTTCCTGGGGCGGACATGGGTGCGTCAGGCGACCGAAGTCGCGGCTTCGTACATCGGGCCGCCCTGCGGCGGCAGACGGTAGAGATTGGTTGGGTGGCAGTCGTCGGTCGGCGCAGAGCCAATTTCGTACGGGTGGCTGCGGTAGTTGAAGATTAACAATTTATCCAAACATATAGCCGACATAACGACAGGTTTTCTTGAGCGGACAGGCTGCTGCCGCACAAACGCCTTGAACTGAAGTTCAGGCTGATAGCGGAAGTCCGCTGAAGCGGACTGGGCGAAACTGGCGGGTGACCGGCCTGATTGTCGGTTTGTTTTGTTAATCTTCAAAAACCGCCGCTTACTCAGCGGTAGATCGGTTTGCCGACGTCGGCCGGGCCGGGCTGCCCTGGCTGGATTTCTTTCAATACCTTAGCAGGCACGCCGCCGGCGACGACATGCGGCGGCACGTTTTGGGCGACGACCGCGCCGGCGGCAATCACTGCACCGCGGCCGATGCGCACGCCATCGGTGATGATGGCGCCTGCGCCAATCCAGACGTCGTCTTCGATCGCGATGCCCTCCGCCGTGATGCCTTGTTCCACCATCGGCCGGCCAGGATCGTTGTAAACATGATTGACGGCCAGGATTTGCACCAGCGGCGCCGTGTACACGCGGTCGCCAATCGTGATGCCGCCCTGGCCGCGCAAGACATTGAGCTCGCCAATCAGGCTGTCGCGGCCGATGCGGATGAAGGCGTGCGGTAAATCGCGAAAATTGTAAACGTGCAGCACTGCGCCGTGCATCACAAAGGTGTTGTCGCCAATCGTGACCCCTTGCGGGCAGGCGTGCACATAAACGCCTTGGTCCAGGTAGACGTTGCGGCCCAGGTGGATATGGCTGGCAAAACGCAGACGCACCCCGTTCTCGATGGCGACGAGGCCATCCATGCGCAGAATCAGCCGGTAAAGTACAGCGCGCAGCCCGATGCCGATGAGCGTCGGCGCCCAACCAACCGCAGCAAAACAGGTCTGCTCCAGGAGGTAGTGGGCTGGTGTGGCCGCCTGGCGGCTCAGGTAGAGCGATAAGCCTTTCGGGATCGGCGCGCGTTCAGAAGGTAACGTCATAAGGTGAAGGTTCGAGCGAATGATTGTTGGCTTGCGCCAGTTTCGTTGCACCTCATTTGCATGAAGGCAATGCGCCGCCGGGCTGCACACCGCTCGGGGCAGCCTGGTCGGTTGATTATGGGGCGCATCGGAGCTTGAAAGCTGCAACGGCTGCACCAAAAAGGATCGGTGGGTAATGCAACAACGTGTCTTCCCGATTCATGCCCACTGGGTTGCTTCCAAGACCCTCGGCTTACCTCGGCCCTATGGAAGAACAACCCGTGCCATGCGTTCCAGGACCCAGGGAAAGAGGCCGACAATGGGCTTTCACCTGCATGGCGTCCGACGATGCCGGGAAACATCGTGCTTTTTTCACCTCGCCGTATGATAGCACTGAGCGGCGCATTGTGCAACTTGATCGCTGCAGAATCGGTCTTGTACAACTCCAAATGGACTCTTGAACATGATCGGGAAGTTGAACCCAAAGCCAATCCATTCTTCATCGGTTGTTTACAGCCGAATGTTATGATGGCAGCGTCGGGCCAATGAGCCTGAACAAACCAAGTCAACACATGGAGGCATGTAGATCATGTTCAAGAAACTAACAATGATGGTAGGCGCCTTGGCGCTCGTCGCCGCGATCGGCGTCATGACCGTGGGCACGTCGTTCGCCCAGACCCCGACCCAGACGCCAACGCCCAACACTGCGCCGCTGGCCGGCCCTGAATGGGGCCACGGCTTTGGCTTCGGGGGCGGCGATTCCGTCGCCACCTTCGACGCCATGGCAAAGGCGCTCAACCTGACGCCGACGCAGCTATTCGAGGAACTGCACAGCGGCAAGACCCTGGACGCCATCGCACAGGCGCAGGGCGTTGACCTGACCACGGTGCAAACGGCTGTCAATGCCGCCCGCGCGCAGGCGATGAAGGACAACCTGGCGCAGGCCGTCAAGGATGGCACGATAACCCAGGCGCAGGCCGACTGGATGCTGCAAGGTATCGAGAACGGTTGGAGCTTCGGCTTCGGTCACGGCGGGCGCGGCGGCATGCGCGGTCACGGCAGCTTGACGCCGGCGCCATCCACCACCCCCAGCACGACCCCAGGCACCGCATCGTAACGTCGAACTGACCAACTCCCGCGAACCGAATCCGTATGAAACCCAAGTCCCCTGTCTCACAACCTGAGATAGGGGACTTGAGCAAGAAACGGTAAGGAGAAAAATATGTTCAAAAGACTCTCTGTTTGGCTAATGGCAGCCGCCATTATCGCCGGTTCCCTCGCCCTCGGAATGACTGGCCCCGGCACGGCCCTGGCGGCCGGCCTTGGCCCTGATGATGCCCTCACCCCTGACAACCAGTGGACGGCGCTGGCGGCCGGCCAGCCGGCCTGGTACGCCTTCAACTATGCGGGCGATGGTTCGCAGATCGTGGTACGCATGGGCGTTGAGGCCAGCAACCCGGCCGCCTTCGAAGTCTGGACGCCCGACCAGTTGGCGCAATGGGCGCGCGGCGACAGCGTCAATCCGGTCGGCCGTGGCGCGGCCAATGAGCTCTTTGGCGGCGACCTGATTTGGACCGGCAATTTCGATACGCAAGGCACGTACTATGTGCTGGTCACGGCCGCTTCCCCCACGACCTATGCGCTGCAAATCAACGGCGCTGGGGTCAGCTTCCTGACGCCGGCCGCGCCCACGAAGGCTGAGACGGCCGCCGCGGCCACGGTCGCGCCCGCAGCGACAGCGGCCAACGAAGCGCCGAAGGCCGCCGTCAAGACCGGCCAGGGGCCTGCCGATGCCCTGACTGCCGCCGGCGACTGGTTGCCGTTGACGGTCGGCCAGACTGTCTGGTATGCCTTCACTTACCCCGGCGACGGTTCATCGGTCACGGTGCGCATGAGCCTGGGCCAGAGCGACTCGGCCGCTTTCGCCATCTGGACGCCGGATGCCCTGGCACGCGCCGCCCAGGATGACGCGGTGCAGCCCGTAGGCCGCGGCTCGGTCAGCGATTTGCTGGGCGGCGACCTGGTTTGGACTGGCAACTTCAACACCCCCGGCGTCTATTACGTCGTGGTGACGCAGACCGGCTCCGCGCTCGCCAACTACGCGTTGACCATCAACTAACCAAGCAACCGCCGTGTGGTCGCCCCACCCGACACGAAGGTTCCCGCTGCCGTCTCCGGCAGCGGGAACCTTTTTTGTTTTGCCTGCGGCCATGCCCAGTGGGCAGAACCATTCTTTGTTAGTATTATGTTGACTTGATCGAACACGTCTGGGGCTACTGGCAGAAATTGACAAAATTCCGCTAGTTTGCCATCATCAAATGATAATAATTCCGACGGCTGCACGTGAACACTGATGTGGGTTAGTTGACGGCTACAAATTCAAATGGCAAGGCGACATGAAGTCAGCGACTCGTCGCGAGTTTTCCCTGGCCTACCCCGGTGCTCACCTCACGACCATCACGACCAATAATTTTGAACCGTTTGTAAGTGAATCAGGTTTGATGATTTCCTAGAATCCTAGTAGAATTGCCTCAGAAAGTTTGGCGCTTTCATCCTGTCGCGATATTCAGACTCTCTGGTTAGTGGTGATATTCCGCCGAACTGAACATGGCTTTCTATGCTCTTCTGGGGCTTATCAGCTTGGTTGTCAGGCTTGAGGATGCAAAATGCCAACAGTGTTGGAAATTGAAGGTTTTCGATTCTTCTTTTATTCAGGTGATAGAAATGAGCCACCTCATGTTCATATTCGCAAAGCTGGACAAGAGGCCAAATTCTGGCTCAATCCTATTCGACCAGCTCACATCGGTCATTTCAAGCAAAGTGAGCGGCGGCGGATGATCGAAATCCTTGAAGAAAACCATGTTTATATCTTGGAGCAATGGAATGGACAGTTCAACAGCTAAGTATCTAATAGAAAAGTTAGCGCAGGCAGCGAAAGCCATTGATGTAAGACTCACCGAAGACGACCTGATTGTTGATTTGGAGGATGGTCGTACCATTTCAGTTCCTTTAGCCTACTATCCCAGGCTATATCACGGCAGCATCATGGAACGTAGAAACTGGACTATAGAAGGCGAGGGAATTCATTGGCCACAATTGGATGAGGACATCAGAACGGCCGATTTGCTAATTGGGCTCCACTCAGGTGAAAGTCAAACGTCCCTGATGCGATGGCTTGAAGGTCGAAAAGTCACGGCTTGACGACCGTTTCTCTGGTCATTTTGAGCAATACGCCGCATCAGAGGCCGGTCGCCGATCATATCGTCATCGGTATTCTTGATTTGCGCTCTCGATATTCTGCTCCACCTGCGCGCGAGTCAGTGTCGTTTGTACGCGCCGTTCAGCGATGAGTTGCCAAAAATTGTCACTGCTGCCCAACTGCAACTGCTCTTCGTCCATGCCTTCGACGCCGATGACGAGCGCGACAGGCTTACCATGATGGGTGCACTTTGTATTCTGCACTTTGCACTGTCCTCTATCACTCTATCTCGCGCACGAAGACGCGCAAGCCTCGCGCGACCACGGTAGCGGTCACTGCGGTCGCTTTGCGTTCGACGACTTGCTGTAGATCGCGGGCCGTGCGCGGCAGCAGGCGATAGCCATCGGTGAAGGGCGCTTTGCTGCCGTACTGGCTGACGACGCCGGTGACGGTCCAGCGCTGCCCGCGGCGGGCAGCCGGTCGCTTGAAGGGCGCGGTGGAGGGGACAAAGACGCGCACCGCGCCGCTGCCATCGTCTAGCCACATCGCGCCGCTGCTCAGCCGCACCACTTGCCCACTGATGCGCACCAGCGTGCCTTCCCAGGCTTCGCCCAGCGCGCCGGTGCGCAATGGCACGGCGGCCAGGGGCGCGCCCGCGCTCAGGCGCACCAGGTCGGCTGGGTTGGTCAGCCGCAGCTTGAGTTCCCCACGCTCCGTGCCCAGGCGGCCGCTGACTTGCACATGGTCGCCCAGGGCCAGAGAGGGATAGGCCGCGTGACCGCTGATTTCGACGCGGATGCCGTGCCGGCCGGCCTGGACATAGAAGCCGTCTTTGTCTGGGCTGCCCAACGGCGCCGTGACCTGCCCGCTGATGACGACGCGGCTGTTCAGCGGTAAGGTGCGCGCGGCGCCGATGTCTTCCAGCAGTTGGATCGGCGTCGGCGTCGGGGTGGGCGGCCGCCGGGTTGAGCGAGGGGTAGGCGTGGGCGTGGCAGATCCCGGCAAGTTCGGCAGGCCGATCGTGACGGCCATGTCGTTGACCCACGCGCCGGCACCGTTCAAGGTGCGCGCCCAGGTGCGATCGGGGCCAGGGCTGTGGGCGTAGTGAAACTCGTCTACGGCATGGCCCTGTGGATCGAGCAGGCGAATCCAATCGCCCGTGTCATTCAGGCTGATGTGCGTTTCGCTGCGGAAGAAGAGGGTGTATTGTCCAGGCGCCAGCCATTCGCTGGTGCGTTTGCGCCAGGTGCTCGCCTGAGCAGCCGTGGGCGCACTATCGGTCAAGCGCCAGCCGAGCAGGTTGACCGGGCGGGCGCCGATGTTGACGACTTCGATCCATTCGTCGTCGGTGTTGCTTTGCCCGTCATGGTTCCAATCGGAGCGCGGGGCCACCATCAGTTCGTTCAGGCGCAGGCCAACGGCAGGCAGCGGTCCTTCGACAAACAACGGGCTGGCAGCCGCCACATCGCCATCGGGCTGAATGGCCCGCGCCCACAGCGCGCTGCCAGGCGCGACGCTGAGCGTCAGCGCCCAGGCGGCTGGCCCGCCCACGACCGTTTGCGTGATGATCTGCCCGCCATTGAGCACTTCCAGGGTGGCTGTTTCGGCGTCCGCGTAGTGCACGATCAGGCTAACCGGCGCCTGGCTGGAGAGCAAGCCGCCCGACCATTGGCTGCCGGCTTGCAGCGCCAAGCCCAGCGTGGGATCGGTGGTAAGCCAGGTGCGACCGCTGCGCAGCGCGTCCAACACCTGGGCTGCGCTCAGTTCAGGCGCCAGCACGCCGATGCGCCAATCCGCGTCGGGCGCCCAAGTCATCGGTGCCAGGCCGGTGCGCCGGCCATTCGTCCATGCCTGCGCAAAAGGCAGGCTGATGGCCTGCGCATCCCCCGTGTGATCAGGCGCCGTTTCAAGCAGCGACACCAGGTCTGTCGCCAGGCCGCTGCGCCCTTCCCATCCGACCGCAGGCGCGCTGACCAGGGCGCCTGGGTGGCCGGCCGCCCATGACCACAAATCGCCGGCGCCTGGCAGTTCCTGGATGCCGGTCAGGTCCAGATCGGCGGCAGCCAGGCCGACAAGGGGCAGCAGGCCTTGCACACTGTTGGCGGCGGCGCGAGTCTGCTGCCAGCGCGCAGCGGTGAGATTCTGCAGCGGGTCGTTGAGCGCCAGAAAATGCAGCCCCGCCGCCTGTCCGCGAGCCAGCACGTATGCCGGGCTGCCTTCGCCGTCGCCGTAGCCAGACTGGGCGAGCAGTCCGCCCCAAAGGCCTTGCCAGCCGCCGGGTAAAGCCCAGGGCGTGGCGGCAGCGCCAGGCGTGGGCCACGGCTCCACCCAGCCGGGACTGGGCAGCGCGACCCGCAGATCGGCGTCCAAATCATCCGTGTCCGCGCCGCCGACGCGCTGCAAGGAGTAGGGTTGGTGCGCCACGGCATGACCAGTCAGCCCCAAGCCCGCGGCGTCGCCGTTGCCAAAGGCGACGGCATCGAGCACGCGATCATCCGGCCCGAGCAGCAGCACTTCATCGCCGCTGTTGGCGAGCGTCCACGTACCATGCCCCCAACGGGTGTCACGCGCGAGGTTGGGCGTCTCGGGGCTGTCAGGGTAATCAGCGCCGGTGACGCGCAGCTCAAAATCAGGCCAGACAGCGAAGCGGGCGCGATAGGCAGCGGCGTTCTTGGCAATGACGATGCTTTGACCAGGCGCCAGCAGAATCCCGGCAGGCAGGCGGTACATACTTTCACTGCCTCCGGCCGTCTCTTCGTCTCCCACGCGGTAGAAACCGAGGTCGAGCGGTCCTTGGTCGGCGTTGAATAGTTCGACAAACTCATCGCCTTCTGTGCCTGCGGTCGTGCCGTCGTACAGCACTTCACCCAAACGCAGGAGACCCGGCGTTCCCTGGGGCGTGGGCGTGGCGGTCATGGTTGGCGTGCGCGTGGGCGTGGCCGTGCGCGTGGCCGTGGGCGTCGGCGGAATGCAGGCGGCATCCGGGCAGTTGCTGCGCCCCGGGGTGGGTGGCACGCCATCGCTCCAGGCATCGCTGCCGTCGGGCAGGGCGCTCCACGCCCGGTCATCGTGGCTGCTGGCGTAATGCACCGCCTGCAGCGTTTGCCCGTCCGGCGCCAGCAGGCGCACATCGTCGCCGCCGCTGTTGTTGAGCGCCACCCCAGTCTGGCTGCGGAAGAAAACCAGGAAGCCGTGCGCGGGCAGCAGGGCGCCGGCTGGTATGGTGAAGGGCGCTGAGCCGCCGTTCGCGGCGTCGTCCAGCTTGAAACCGCCCAGGTCAACCGCCGTCGCGCCTGTGTTGAACAGCTCGATGTACTCGTCGTCTTCGTTCAGCGCGCCGTCGCCATTCCAGTCCACGCTTTCCGGCGCAGGCAGGAACTCGTTTACGCGCACCGCCGCCCAGGCCGGATCGGGCGTCGCCGTCGGCGTGGGTGTGGGGGTCTGGCAGCCAGGCGCGGCGCAGTTGCTGCGCCCCGGCGACGGCGCCGCCTCTTCGCTCCAGGCGTCGCTGCCGTCGGGCAGGGCGCTCCACGCCCGGTCATCGTGGCTGCTGGCGTAATGCACCGCCTGCAGCGTTTGCCCGTCCGGCGCCAGCACGCGCACATCGTCGCCGCCGCTGTTGTTGAGTGCCACTCCAGTCTGGCTGCGGAAGAAAACCAGGAAGCCGTGCGCGGCGAGCTGCGTTCCCGCGGGAAGGGTGTAGGGCGCTGAGCCGCCGTTCGCCAGGTCGTCCAGCTTGAAACCGCCCAGGTCAACCGCCGTCGCGCCTGTGTTGAACAGCTCGACATACTCGTCGTCTTCGTTGAGCGCGCCGTCGCCATTCCAGTCCACCTCCTGCGGCGCGGGCAGGAACTCGTTTACGCGCACCGCCGCCCAGGCCGGATCGGGCGTCGCCGTCGGCGTGGGTGTGGGGGTCTGGCAGCCAGGCGCGGCGCAGTTGCTGCGCCCCGGCGACGGCGCCGCCTCTTCGCTCCAGGCGTCGCTGCCGTCGGGCAGGGCGCTCCACGCCCGGTCATCGTGGCTGCTGGCGTAATGCACCGCCTGCAGCGTTTGCCCGTCCGGCGCCAGCACGCGCACATCGTCGCCGCCGCTGTTGTTGAGTGCCACTCCAGTCTGGCTGCGGAAGAAAACCAGGAAGCCGTGCGCGGCGAGCTGCGTTCCCGCGGGAAGGGTGTAGGGCGCTGAGCCGCCGTTCGCCAGGTCGTCCAGCTTGAAACCGCCCAGGTCAACCGCCGTCGCGCCTGTGTTGAACAGCTCGACATACTCGTCGTCTTCGTTGAGCGCGCCGTCGCCATTCCAGTCCACCTCCTGCGGCGCGGGCAGGAACTCGTTTACGCGCACCGCCGCCCAGGCCGGATCGGGCGTCGCCGTCGGCGTGGGTGTGGGGGTCTGGCAGCCAGGCGCGGCGCAGTTGCTGCGCCCCGGCGACGGCGCCGCCTCTTCGCTCCAGGCGTCGCTGCCGTCGGGCAGGGCGCTCCACGCCCGGTCATCGTGGCTGCTGGCGTAATGCACAGCCTGCAGGGTTTGCCCGTCCGGCGCCAGCAGGCGCACATCGTCGCCGCCGCTGTTGTTGAGCGCCACTCCAGTCTGGCTGCGGAAGAAAACCAGGAAGCCGTGCGCGGCGAGCTGCGTTCCCGCGGGAAGGGTGTAGGGCGCGGAGCCGCCGTTCGCCAGGTCGTCCAGCTTGAAACCGCCCAGGTCAACCGCCGTCGCGCCCGTGTTGAACAGCTCGATATACTCGTCATCTTCGTTCAGCGCGCCGTCCCCGTTCCAGTCCACGCTCTGCGGCGCGGGCAGGAACTCGTTCACGCGCACCGCCGCCCAGGCCGGATCGGGCGTCGCCGTCGGCGTGGGTGTGGGGGTCTGGCAGCCAGGCTCGGCGCAGTTGCTGCGCCCCGGTGACGGCGCCGCCTCTTCGCTCCAGGCATCGCTGCCGTCGGGCAGGGCGCTCCACGCCCGGTCATCGTGCGCGCTGGCGTAATGCACAGCCTGCAGGGTTTGCCCGTCGGGCGCCAGCAGGCGCACATCGTCGCCGCCGCTGTTGTTGAGCGCAACCCCAGTCTGGCTGCGGAAGAAGACCAGGAAGCCGGCCGCAGGCAGCTGCGCGCCGGCTGGTATGGTGAAGGGCGCCGAGCCGCCGTTCGCCAGGTCGTCCAGCTTGAAACCGCCCAGGTCAACCGCCGTCGCGCCTGTGTTGAACAGCTCGATGTACTCGTCGTCTTCGTTCAGCGCGCCGTCCCCGTTCCAGTCCACACTTTCCGGCGCAGGCAGGAACTCGTTTACGCGCACCGCCGCCCAGGCCGGATTGGGCGTCGCCGTCGGCGTGGGTGTGGGGGTTGCGTTTTCAGGCCCCGGGTCGCGGCCCGGCGACGGCGCGGTTTCATCGAACCAATCAGCAGCCGTGTCAGTGTCGGTGGTGGGGTCACGGCGGGCCAGGCTGTGCCCAGGCGCCACATCAGGCGCGGGCGGATCGAAGACGCTACGGTTGTCGCCCCAGGAAAGGGCATCCACCACACGGCCTGTACTATCGCTCAGGCGCAGGAGATCGCCGGTGTTGCCCAGGCCGTTGCCAATCTGCCCATCTGGGATACCGATGACGGGCGCGGTGACGGTCGGGTAGTGGGTCAGAAAATGAGCTGGGTCAGCGGCCAAAATCAGGTAGGCGCCCGGGGTGAACACGAGGGTAGGCAGCAGATCGGCGCCCAGGTTATCCCGCAACGACCAGCCGCTCAAACGTAAGAGAGAGTCGCTGTTATTGCGCAGTTCCAACCACTCCCAGGCGCTGTCGCTGCCTGATTCGATGCTGTCGTACTCCACTTCGGTGATGAGCACGGCCGCAGGAGGCAAGGCAGTGGGCGTCGCCAGCGGTTCATCATCCCAGAAGGTGAACCCGCTGAACTCTCCGCCGTACGTGGGGCCAATGGCGATCCAGTTTGGATCAACGACCGCGCCGCCAGCGCCGGCGATCGCGGCGACAGAGACCAGGCCGGTCGGGTCAATTTCAACCACATGATAATACGGAAAACCGAGCAGGGCTTGCGGGAATTCCAGGCGGAAGCTGCCATCCGGCCGCGTCAGGCCGTTGAGCAGCCACCGATCCCAGGCGTTGGCATGCGCGCCGGCCCAGAGCTGCACGGTGACGCCGCCCAACGGCTGCGTAAGGTCGCCGAGCTGGCCGCGGTAAACCGCGCCCGTGACGATGACCGGGCCGAGGTTCGGCTGGTTGCTGGCTCCAGGCGACGGAGGCACTGAGTTGAGCCAGGTGTCGCTGCCATCGGGCAGCGCGCTCCAGGCCTGATCGTTGCTCGCTGTCGCATAATGGATGGACTGCACCATCTGTCCGTCCGGGGCAAGCAAGCGCACATCGTCGCCGCCGCTGTTGTTGAGCGCGACGCCGGTCTCACTGCGGAAAAAGACGCGGAAGCCGCTTGCGGGCAGTAATGTGCCAGGTGCAAACGTGAAGGGCGAAGAGCCTCCGTTGGCGACGTCGTCGAAGCGCCAACCGCCCAAGTCAACGGCCGTTGCGCCTGTATTGAACAGCTCAACATACTCGTCGTCTTCATTCAATTCACCGTCGCCATTCCAGTCCACATCCTCCGGCGCGGCAAGAAACTCGTTCAAGCGCACATACTGCCATAACGGATTCGGTGTGGGCGTGGGGCCGGTGGTGGGCGTCGGGATTGGTTGGCTGGCGGCGTTGAGTTGGCGGGGCGTGCCGTTCAGCGGATTGCCGTTGGCGTCAAGCCCGTTGCGGATCACGCGGTTGTTGCTGGCCCAATTGGCGTCGTCGTCAGGCAGCGCGGCGCCCACACGCTCCATGCTGTCGTAATTCGGCGCGCCGCTGCCTGCCGCCCATCCGCCGCCGTTGACATTGGCCGTGTCCACGATTTCGCTGTTGGGGCCGAAGAGCGTGAGGCTCTCCCCGCTGTTGTTCAGAGCGCCGCTGTAGATCAGATCGGCCGGGATGTCGCTGACCGTCTGGTCGTCGCCCCGTTCAAGCAGGAAATACGCGCCCGGCGCCAGCACGCCGTTGAGGAGAATGGTGATATCGCCGCCGTCGCTGAGCCGCCAGCCCTCCAGGCTGATGGCCGCGCTGCCCGGATTGAACAATTCCAGCCACTCGTCGCTGCTGCTGGCCGCCGTGCCGCCCCAAGCCACTTCGTTGATCACCACCGCACGCGGCGCAATCGGCGCCGGCGTCGCCGTCGCAGTCGGCGTTGGGCCGCTGGTTGGCGTCAACGTCGGCGTCGGCGTCGGGGTTGATTGGCTGGCGGCGTTGAGCTGGCGGGGCGTGCCGTTCAGCGGATTGCCGTTGGCGTCAAGCCCGTTGCGGATGACGCGGTTGTTGCTGGCCCAATTGGCGTCGTCGTCAGGCAGCGCGGCGCCCACACGCTCCATGCTGTCGTAATTCGGCGCGCCGCTGCCTGCCGCCCATCCGCCGCCGTTGACATTGGCCGTGTCCACGATTTCGCTGTTGGGGCCGAAGAGCGTGAGGCTCTCCCCGCTGTTGTTCAGAGCGCCGCTGTAGATCAGATCGGCCGGGATGTCGCTGACCGTCTGGTCGTCGCCCCGTTCAAGCAGGAAATACGCGCCCGGCGCCAGCACGCCGTTGAGGAGAATGGTGATATCGCCGCCGTCGCTGAGCCGCCAGCCCTCCAGGCTGATGGCCGCGCTGCCCGGATTGAACAATTCCAGCCACTCGTCGCTGCTGCTGGCCGCCGTGCCGCCCCAAGCCACTTCGTTGATCACCACCGCACGCGGCGCAATCGGCGCCGGCGTCGCCGTCGCAGTCGGCGTTGGGCCGCTGGTTGGCGTCAGCGTCGGCGTCGGCATCGGGGTGGGCGTCGCGGCCTGATTCGACGCGCCTGGCGAGGGCGGATAAGTGTCAGTCCACACCGAGCCGCCATCCACGACTTTGCTGTACGACCAGTCTACATCGGGATTCGCAAACCAGAAGTCTTCAACCTGGATGCCGCCCGGCGCCAGCAGGCGCACCTGCTCGTTGCCCGTGTTGTTGAGGGCGACGCCAGTTTCGCTGCGGAAAAACAAGGCGAATCCGTGAGGCGCTAGGACACGTCCGGCTGGGATGGTATAGGGCAACGTGCCGCCAGTCGCCAGGTCGTCCAACTGCCAGCCTTCTAGATTGACCGGAGACTCGCCAGCATTGTACAGTTCGATCCACTCGTCGTTCTGATCAGGCACACCATCTCCGTTCCAGTCAATGGCAAACGGCGCGGGGAGCACCTCATTGAGTGAAATGGGCGGAAGCGCTGTCGCCGTTGCCGTCGCGGTTGGCGTTGGCGTATCGGTGCCGGGCGCGGGCGTCGGCGTGGCCGTTGGCGTTTGCGTTGGGGTGACGGCGCCGCCGTCCCAGCCGGGCGCAGGCGGGAAGCGGTTGACCCAGTCGGCCGCCGTGTCGGTGTCGTACCCGGCGCTGATCCGTTCGCTCGAATGCCCCGCAGGCACAACCGGTACGGACGGGTTGAGCACCGTGACGTCAGTTCCCCAGGAAAGACCATCCACCATCAGCCCGCCGGCGTTCGACAGCAGCAGGCGGTCGCCGCTGTTGCCCAGCCCATTGCCAATCGGGCTGTTGAGAATGATCACCGGCGCAGGCACGGTCGGATAGTTCACGTAGAACAGCGCGCTCGCCGCCACGATGACAAAACCGTGCGCCGCAATCGTCAAATCCGGAATCACATCCTGGCTGCTGTTGTCTCCGATGCGCCACCCGCTGAGCGCCAACGCCGTATCGCTCGTGTTGTACAACTCGAACCACTCGTAGTCGGTGTCGCTCCCCGCCTGCACCGTGTCGTACTCCACTTCGTTGATGACGATGGCGTTGGCTGACGGCGGCGTGCTCGTGTCGGTCGGCGTGGCCGTCGCCGTCGGCGACGCGGTAGGCGTTGGAGTGCTGGTCACGCCAGGCGTACTCGTTGGCGTCGGGGTCAGCAGGCTTGTCGCCGTTGGCGTTGGCGTGATGGCTTCGGTTGGGGTTTGCGTTGGGGTGACTGCGCCGCCGTCCCAGCCGGGCGCCGGTGGGAAGCGGTTGACCCAGTCGGCGGCCGTGTCGGTGTCGTACCCGGCGCTGATCCGCTCGCTAGAATGTCCCGCAGGCACAACCGGTACGGACGGGTTGAGCACCGTGGCGTCAGTTCCCCAGGAGAGACCATCTACGGTCAGCCCGCCGGGGTTCGACAGCAGCAGCCGGTCGCCGCTGTTGCCCAGCCCATTGCCAATCGCACTGTTGAGAATGACCACCGGCGCCGGCACGGTCGGATAGTTCACGTAGAACAGCGCACTCGCCGCCACGATGACAAAACCGTGCGCCGCAATCGTCAAATCCGGAATCACATCCTGGCTGCTGTTGTCTCCAATGCGCCACCCGCTGAGCGTCAACGCCGCATCGCTCGTGTTGTACAACTCGAACCACTCGTAGTCGGTGTCGCTCCCCGCCTGCACCGTGTCGTACTCCACTTCGTTGATCACAACGCTGTTGCTTGACGGCGGCGTGCTCGTGTCGGTCGGCGTCGCCGTCGGCGCCGCGGTGATAGTTGGGGTGCTGGTCACGCCAGGCGTACTCGTTGGCGTCGGGGTCAGCAGGCTTGTCGCCGTTGGCGTTGGCGTCACTGCGCCGCCGTCCCATCCCGGCGCAGGCGGAAAGCGGTTGACCCAGTCGGCGGCCGTGTCGGTGTCGTACCCGGCGCTGATCCGCTCGCTGGAATGCCCCGCCGGCACCACCGGCACCGAAGGGTTGAGCACCGTGGCGTCAGTTCCCCAGGAGAGACCATCCACGGTCAGCCCGCCGGCGTTCGACAGCAGCAGCCGGTCGCCGCTGTTGCCCAGCCCATTGCCAATCGCACTGTTGAGAATGATCACCGGCGCCGGCACGGTCGGATAGTTCACGTAGAACAGCGCACTCGCCGCTACGATCACAAACCCGTGCCCCGCAATCGTCAAATCCGGAATCACATCCTGGCTGCTGTTGTCTCCGATGCGCCACCCGCTGAGCGCCAACGCCGCATCGCTCGTGTTGTACAACTCGAACCACTCGTAGTCGGTGTCGCTCCCCGCCTGCACCGTGTCGTACTCCACCTCGTTGATGACGATGGCGTTAGCTGACGGCGGCGTGCTCGTGTCGGTCGGCGTGGCCGTCGTCGTCGGCGCAGCGGTAGGCGTTGGAGTGCTAGTCGCGCCAGGCGTATTCGTTGGCGTCGGGGTCAGCAGGCTTGTCGCCGTTGGCGTCGGCGTGATGGCTTCGGTGGGCGTTAGCGTTGGCGTTGGCGTGACGGCGCCGCCGTCCCAGCCGGGCGCAGGCGGGAAGCGGTTGACCCAGTCGGCCGCCGTGTCGGTGTCGTAGCCCGCGCTGATGCGCTCGCTCGAATGCCCCGCAGGCACCACCGGCACCGACGGGTTGAGCACCGTGACGTCAGTTCCCCAGGAGAGACCATCTACGGTCAGCCCGCCGGCGTTCGACAGCAGCAGCCGGTCGCCGCTGTTGCCCAACCCATTGCCAATCGCACTGTTGAGAATGATCACCGGCGCCGGCACGGTCGGATAGTTCACGTAGAACAGCGTGCTCGCCGCCACGATGACAAAACCATGCGCCGCAATCGTCAAATCCGGAATCACATCCTGGCTGCTGTTGTCTCCGATGCGCCACCCGCTGAGCGCCAACGCCGCATCGCTCGTGTTGTACAACTCGAACCACTCGTAATCGGTGTCGCTCCCTGCCTGCACCGTGTCGTACTCCACTTCGTTGATCACAACGCTGTTGCTTGACGGCGGCGTGCTCGTGTCGGTCGGCGTCGCCGTCGGCGTCGGCGCGGCGGTGATCGTGGCCGTCGCCGTTGCCTCGGCCGTTGCCGTCGCCGTTGGCGTTGGCGTTGGCGTATCGGTGCTGGGCGCGGGCGTTGGCGTGTTGGTTGGCGTGGCTACCGCCGTTGGCGTTGCGGTATTGGTCTGCGTGGGCGTGGGCGATGGCGCGGTCGTGGCGCTGGGGGTTGGCGTCGCTGTAGGCGCCGGCTGATAGGCCGAGTTAGGTTGACGGGGCGTACCATTCAACGGGTTGCCGTTGGCGTCATGGCCGTTGCGGATGACACCGTTGTTGGCGGCCCAATTGCCATCGCTGTCAGGGGCTGTCGGATCCACGCGCTCCATCGAGAAATAGCCAGGAGAACCAGAGCCGGCCGGCCAGGCGCCGCCATTGCCGTTCGCAGAATCAATCAAGTTGCCGTCTGGGTCGCGCAAAAAGAGCGCGGCGCCGCTGTTGAGCAGATCACCGGTATAGATGCGGTCGGCCGGGATATCGCTGACCGTGCTGTCGTCGGTGCGTTCGAGGAGGTAATAACTGCCGCTGGCCAGGACGCCTCCCAGGGTGACGGCGATGCGGCCATCGCCTGACGTCAGCGTCCAGCCATCGAGACTCTGCGCCACATCACCGGGGTTGAAAATCTCCATCCACTCGTCCGCGGCGGAGGCCGCCGTGCCTCCCCAGGCCACCTCGTTGATAACCACCGTTTGTAACTGGGGCGCGGGTGCGATCTGGCGCGATGCCACGGGCAGGCTGTGCGTGGCGATCATAACAAGAACCATGAGCAGGGATAACCGGGGCGCGCGCAACATATGGAATCCCTTCTGCTGGCTGAGCAGCGTGAGTCTTGACCTTGGCGATGAGACGCTTTGGAAAACAATGAAGGCCGGGGGAGCTGGCTTGATGCCACTAACGATGATGCCGCGGCGATTTTCGCGCAGCAACGAACGTTATGCGGGCGCGGGCGAATCTGGGGTCAAAGATCGGTAGACCAACCGAAACCGTTCACACACCAACGGCATGTCGGGTGCGAAGGTGCGGCCGACGCGCGGCAGCGTGCGCGTAAAGAAGCGCCGATGCGCGTCACGCCAATAGGCCAGGGAACGGTCGCCCTCGCCCTCTTCCCAGGCAAACTGCGCGTCTACCTGATCGTATGCGCGGATGAAGACCTCGGTGGTTTCGATGATACACCGCGGCGCGCCCTGTGCGTCGAGCACGATGGTGTGCAGCCCGACGTGCGGCAGGGGATCGTTGGCGGCCTCCCACTCCCACAGCGCCGAACAAGTGGCCGTCTTCGCGCCGGCCAGCGTCAGCGCGGCCAGCTCATCGGCCAGACCAGGGTTATCGCCGAACGACTCGGCGGCATAGGTTGCGTTGCGGGCGGGCGCGTCGGCCGGCAGGGTGGCCTGGTACGCTCGCCAGAAGTCATCAATCGCCTGTTGGTTCATGTCCTCGGTGCTCCTGCTCAGTCCCTGTGTGAGAACAAAACGACGCCGGCTCAGTAGAAGACGGAGAGGGTGCGGTGATGGGGCGGCGCCGTAGGCGGCAGTTGTTTGCTGGCGGTCCACAACCAGTAGTCCAGGTGCAGCGCGTTGATGTCGGGGAAGCGCGGCTGCAGGGCCTGGCGCAGCAGCTCAGCGGCCCAGATCGTGTGGGCGCGAATCTCGATCTCTTCCTGGCTGTTGGCCGGAATGAGGCGCTGGCTGTCCACGACGGCGGCCAGGGCCGGCGCGTAGCGCAGGATACCCAAGGCGCGCAGCGTCTGCGGCAGCTTGTAGTCGGCAAAGACCGTCAGTTGATCAATGCGCCGCAGGTCGCCCAGTCCCTGCCCGCGGTGTGCGGCGTAGATCATGGCCGCGGCCAGCTGCGCCCGTTTGTGAAACACCACCCGCTGGCCGTTGCGCCAGGCGTGGTCGTCGAAAGAAGGAAAGCGGGTGGTGAGCAGCTCCACCAGGCCCAGCGCATCGCCGCCGGCCGCGGCCAGGACATGCGCAAAACGACCACCAAACTCGCGCAGCAAGGTGACGCCGACCGCGGCCAGGATGGCGGCTCGCTCGTCCAGCAGCGGCAGGGGCGCGCCAGGCCTGCCGGCTAAGATCACGCCAAGCTGCGCCGCGGTGATCTGCGCCAGGTAGGCCGCGTCGAGCAGGGGGAGGCCGTCATCCAGGGCCTGGCTAAGCGCGGCCAGGACGCCAAACGAACCGCCCTCGCCGTTCCCGACCCACACCCACTTTGGGTCGCCCCAGTAGCAGAAATTGATGGCGTTGAACAACAGAATGAATTCGACCAGGTCGCCCGCGGCCCGTCTGCGGTTGAAAAAAGGCTCGTCCCAGGTCGGCAGGCGCAGGGCGTCACGCGTGAGGGTGAGGCTGATCTCCGCCAGCCGCTCCGGGTCCATTGACACGAAGCGGCTGGCGGAAATGATGGGCGGCAGCGCGGCGAGAATCATGCGGCGGCGGGCGGCAGTTGGCTGCGCCAGGCCACGATCTGCGCCGTGTGTTCGTCATCATGCTCGTATGTGTTGGCGGCGATAATCTCGGCCAGGGTGACATTGCCCACGCGGCGCGCCAGGTCCGCCTCGCGCAGCGTTTCCAGGCGCAGGCAGACCTGCTCGAAGACGCCTTCCATATCTTCCAGCACCAGGTCCAGCGGCCGATCCTTCTGTTGCGCGTAGATCTGCGCGTTGATGCCGTCCACATCGCGCATGTCCCACTGAGGCTTCTGCTGGCGCGCCAGTTGGAAGAGCAAACGCACCAGGCGCGACTGCCAGACCGCGATATGGGCCAGGATGTCCTTGACGGACCAGGCGCCCATGACGCCTGGCATTCCCATCTGCTCCGGGGTCAATCCTTCCAGCGCCAAGTCCAGCTGCTCACGGCTGGCCTCCGTCTTCTCAAGAATGTCGGCGATCTGCATCGTGGTTTTTCCTGCACTCCCCTGTCTTACGAGATTGTTGGTATGGAAACCTTTCCCTGAATTAATGATGCCTGGACTTGTTCTAGTTGGCCGATCAGTGTGGTCGCGTTGTCAAACTGCTGTTGCGCCTGTTCAAGGGTTGGCGCGGCGAAATCTTCATAATCACTCACTTGACGAACATCGAACGCGTCATGCACGATCTTACTCAACAGCTTCTCACAAATGCCAGTCTTGATGAAATACCGATCAAAATAGGCGATCACGCCACTATGCCGTTGACTATCCAAATTCAATAACGCCAAAAGGGCGCGAACAGCATTGAAGATGGCATAGTATGACCGATTGATGCTGCCATCATAGCCTTGATGTTCAAGCAGCACCTCTGCTTGTTTCAAGAGGTCTTTGGCTTTCTTGAGTCGGTATCCTGACAACTCTATCGCCGTGTCGTTCATAAGGGGATTCCATACCTGAGGATATTCTGATAGAACAACGTCTGATAGTGTTGATTCTTTTGCCAGACCTCAATGTCTTTTAGGATCGGGGAAATACAAACACCATATGCTAAGGCATAGTCTGAGGCTAATCCGCTCAGCTGCCATTGAAGTTCTGGTGAATACTCTTTGACGATAATCAAGATATCTATATCAGATTCTGGTGTTTGAGTATCTGTCGAATATGAGCCAAAGAGATATTCAGCAATCACCTGCTCCCTAAAAGCATGTTTTGTCTCTCTCACGAAATCCCGGATGATTTGGGCAATGTGAGGAGCAACCTGGGGCAATGCGGCAATTGGTTCGGTGGTTGGCATCAGCAGTTTCTCCTCGATAAAAGCTTGCTCCTCATCTGCCACCTGGGATAAGCGTTTTGGTATGTTTTCTATCGGACGAGCCAAGATGTTAGTCCTCAATCACGACGTGGCTCAAGTCCTCGGCCGGCTGGGGATACTGCGGGTCCATTTCTTCCAGCGTTTGGCGAACGATGCGCGCAACCACGTAGTTACGATACCATTTCTTGTTGGCCGGAACGACATACCAGGGCGCCGCCGCCGTAGTGCACTTATTGAGCGCATCTTCGTAAGCCTCCTGGTACTGATCCCACAAGGCGCGCTCTTTGAGGTCGCCCAGGGCAAATTTCCAGCGCTTGTCCGGGGTGTTGAGACGGTCGAGCAGGCGCTCCTTTTGCTCCGCTTTGGAGATATGCAGGAAGAATTTGAGGATAACGGTGCCGTTGTCGGTCAGGAGTCTCTCGAAGTGGTTGATCTGCTCATAACGCTTGCTCCAGACCTCTTTGGGCGCCAGGTCGTGCACGCGCACCACGAGCACATCCTCGTAGTGCGAACGATTGAACACGCCGATCATGCCTTTGCCTGGCGTGACCTTATGCACGCGCCACAGGTAATCGTGCGCCATCTCCTCTGCGCTCGGCACCTTGAACGGCGTCACCACCACACCCTGCGGGTTCAACCCGCTGCAGACGTGCTCGATGGTGCCATCCTTGCCGCCTGTGTCCATCGCTTGCAGCACGATCAAGAGTGACCGCTTGTGCTCTGCATACAGCGCCTCTTGCAAGGCGCGGATGCGCGCCAGGTCTTTCTCGAGTTTGTCTCGTATGTCGGCCTTTTGCTTGATATCCCCGGTGTCATCGGGGTCCACATCTTTGAGCTTAATGGCCTTGTCTGGGTCGAGTTTGTACTGATTCATACGTTTCTCCGTAATCCTTTTTCTTGACGTGTTAGTTGAACGACCAAACCCTGGCCGTTGTCCTCATCGTAAAACATTGTCAATCCGCTCTACCTGGCTGCCTTGATGCGGCTGACAAAGACCGTACCAAAGATAAAGAAGAGCAGGGCCAGGCTGAAGATCAAGCTGTAGCCCAGGGTGGGGATGCCTACGCGTGGCCCATAGCCCTGGCCCAAGTCGAGCAGAAAGCCGGCGACCGGTGTGCCGATCACTTGCGGCAGGGTGAGCGCCACATGCCAGACGCCCATGTCGCGGGCGTAATCATCCATGCTGGGCAGCACATCGGTGGCCAGCGCCCAATCCACGCTGATGTACGCGCCGTAGCCCAGGCCAAAAACGACGCCCATGACGACGGCCAGGGAGTAGGAATGGGTGAAGAGAAAGACCAGGACTACCAGGCTCTGCAGCGCGCCAGAGAGGTAGACGATCTTCTTGCGCCCGAAGCGATCAGAGACGACGCCGGCGGCCAGGCTGCTGAGTAGGGCGCCGACGAGCAGGGCTAGGATCACGAACGACACGGCCTGCGCGGCCTGGCTCATGCTCAGGCCCAAGATCGTGAAGGGCGCGCCGACGACGTCATCCAGGTAGTAAACCAGGAATTCCTGCACGATGAAGGCGCCCATGACCATCAGGAAGCGGGTCCAGAAGACCCAGGTGAAATCACGCGACTTGAACGGATCGAACAGGCTGCGCAGGAAGGGGCGCCAGGCGAAGGGCGGCAGCGGCGGCGGTTCCGGTTCGTGCACGCTGAACACGGTGATGAGCATGCCGATCAACAGGATGGCCGCCAGGAGCCAGTAGGCGCCGGTGATGCCGCCGATGCTGCCTAGCAGCAGGCCCATGATGCCGCCGAGGAAATTGCCAAGCATGGTCATCAGGCCCAGCCAACCGGAGGCCGAGCCGCGCTGCGCGACCGGCACCACGTCAGGAATGAGAGCGGAGTAGGGTGCGGTGGCCAGGTTGTTAAAGAATTCGACGGCCATGAAGGCCAGGATGTAGAAGCCCAACGCCTGCGGCCGCGCCAGGTAGGCCAGTCCAAGCAGCGCGATCATGTTGCCAAATGTGCCGATGATCAGGAAAGGGCGGCGCCGTCCCAGGCGTGAGCGCAGACGGTCGGACATGGCGCCGAAGATCGGCGCAACCACCATAGAGACGAGCGCGCCGGCCAGCAGCACGAGGCCCAGGGTGCGTCCTTTGAAGGCATCGCCGCCCAGCAGCTGCGCCTGCGCCGGCAGGAGCACCACCAGGATGGCGGTCCAATGCGCGCTGACCGCGAACCAATACGCGCTGAGGAGAGCCTGGCGTCGGGTTGACATCTCAGACCCCCGGCAGTTCAGCGCGCTGATTAGCTCGCGTCGCGAGGCCCATGGAAAAGGCAGCCACTAGGGAGGCGCAACAAACGCACATCGCACACCTCGGAGCACTTTTCGAGCGCAAGACGGCCAGCTGCCCGTAAGAGGAAAGCCAGCGCAGCATGGGCGGGAGACACCGACGGTATTGTACAAGGGAATGGCGGCAGCGTCAAAGCAGGCGTTCGGGATAGGTGCATTTCGAGATGACCAGGCCCGCAAGAACACCGGCTGCGCGAAATTTGGACGCGGATTTACGTTAGGCTGTCCTCAGAAGGAGGCGTTTCATCATGACTTTAGTAACCTCTACCTGCTTTCGTCGGGCCATCGGCCTGCTGTTCGCTGTCGTTCTGTTGCCTCAATCTGTCATCGCTGCTGTTACCCCCCCCCGCTACCAGTAGATTATCATAACATAGTTCCGTCCTGGCTCCATGACTCCATTGTCGCAATTGCCTCCCAGCCGGCGACGCTTGTGCGTGATGGACTTGTGCGACCTCTCGCGAATGCCTTTCCCCCGTCTGAAGCGCTCACACAAGGCGAGATCGTGCCCGAACCTGCAGCAACCCGCGCTCCGGCGAAGCCGGATTCCTACGTCCTGATCGAGCACGAAACCTTCGAGTACGTTTGGCCTGATCCCGGCTGGAGCGTCACCGGCTGTGGCAATGCGTGCTGGGATGATGACGATTACCGTCCCTACGCTGGTTCCTGGGCTGCCTGGCCCACGAATGAGGGAACGAATCGTTATGATCCAAGCCCTGGCAAAGACGATTATCTGTACAATCAGGACACACGCATGATCTATGGCCCGTTTTCCTTGCTTGGCGCTACCCAAGGCGATGTGGACTTCCAGCTTTCGTATCAGATCGAGAACGGCTGGGATTACCTGGCCCTGGAAGTGTCGCCGGATGGCTGGGGGGCATGGACCGAGCTGCAGCGCTGGACGGGGACTAACCCCGAGTATCTGGGTTTTGGTTATCAAGATATTCATTTTGGCGATTACCTGGGAGATAGCACGGTCTGGCTCGCGTGGCACTTCCACAGCGATTCGAGTGTCGTCTATGACGGCCCCTGGGTGGATGAGGTTCGCATCTGGCGTGTGATGCCCGACCCGACAGCGACTTCCACCGCCACCCATACCCCGATCCCACCTACTGCGACCTGGACGCCCACGTTCACGCGCACCCCCACGCGCACACCCATCCCCACCAACACCCCCACACCGACCAGAACGCCCACGCCGACGCCTGTGACGATCACGTTTTCAGGAGATGTCACCTACCTGGATGGCGGCGTATCCTACCCTGTGCCCTATGTCGAAGTCTTCCTGAAGGATGCGGCTAACAACGGCATCCTGCGGACGGGGTGGGCCGACCCCAACGGTCATTACGTCTTTCCTGCCGTGTCCCTCCAGCCTGGCGGCAATGTTTATGTACACGGCAAAGCCAGCAATGACCATCTGACCATCGGCACGGATCCCTTTGGATCGGTCTACTCGAAAGACGGACGTACGCAGGGGGTTACTGCAAACCCTCAACAGACGGTTCACCTGAAGATCGAAGATGATCTCAACACGCCCGAAGACGACACGGGTTCATGGATGATCATGCGTATGCTAGAGACGCACTGGGATCCTGGCTGTACGGGTGTGACAGTCTACTGGCCCAGTCTGATAAACCAACCCTATGCCTACGGCTGCTCCATGTGGCTGCGTGGAGGCGATGAGCAAGATCAGCATGACCCAGATGTGATTCTGCACGAATATGCCCACACCAAGATGTGGGGCGACTTTGGCTATTGGCCGTGCGGTATCCCAATCCCCGGCCTTCCCCCATGCTACCGAGTACATGCATGGGGCGATGTCACGGATGTGCGGTTTGCCTGGTCCGAGGGCTGGCCGGATTTCTACCAAGCCATGGTGCAGAATGAAGGTAATTACCAGGATAGCACTGTCAATGGTATCTTTACCATTAACATAGAGACAGAGCCGCAAAACTGGGCAAACCGCGGCGCCAATGTCGAAGGGGCGGTAGCGGGGTTGCTGTGGGATCTGTTCGACCCGGTAAATAACGCTGAGAATGACGATACCGAACTGACGGTCAATGAGATCAGGAATGGATACAGCGACCTGATTGCGACGGGCGCCTACAACCAGGGAACGCACGCCGACAATATCTACGAGGAATTCTGGCAGAACCTGCGCAATCGGGGCAAGACGTGCTCCCAGCTCTGGAACACATTCAACCGCTTCAACATCCGGACCGGCTGCGCGCCGACGCCAACGAACACGCCGACAATGGCGCCTACGGCCACGCCAACGGTTACTCGCACCTGGACATCCACACCGACGCGCACGCGCACACCAACCGCAACGCCCACGCCAACCCGCACGCCGACACCTGCGCCAACCAGTACACCAACGGCAACGGCGACGGCAACCCGCACGCCGACTGCGGCGCTAACGGCCACCCCGACGGCCACGTCAGCGTGCGTGACGGGTGATTATGTGGTATCCGGGAAAGACCCGAGTATCAGCCAGGTGACCGGGGTGGCGGGTCGTATTTTGGTGCGCCAGAACGACCAGATCATCACGGCGGGGAGTGAGTTGCAGCGGCTGCTGTGGCTGCGTCAGGACGACAGCAACTGGATGCAGCTGGGCTGGCGGCGCCTGAGTAACGGCAGTCCGCAGATCCTGGTGCAGTGGCAGGTGAACGGAGTGAGCAACAGCTACGTGGGCGCCACCCTGGCGGTGGGAACGACGCCGCGCTTCGAGATCGTGAAGGAGGGCAGTGTGTGGCATTACCGGGTAGACGGCGTGGATGTGGCCGGGCTGCCGGCGGCGGCCACCACGCTGAACCTGACGAATCTGCGCCCGCTGGCCCTGGGTCGCGCGCGCAACACGTGCGACCAGGCGGGGACGACGTTCCAGGAACTACAGTGGACCCAGGGAGCGTGGAGCAACTGGGGGGATGTGGTGCAGGAGATGGACAATCACCCCGGCTTCTACTTCTGCCGGGTGTCCGCCAACCAGTTCAAGGTCAATCCTGACGCCATTTCCTGCCCGTAGAGGTTGCGCATGCCCGTGCAGCAGGGGGAAGACAGCCGCATAACCGCACGGAGGTATGGCCGGTTGACAACGCAATCCCCGGAACGTGGGTGACTCAAAGACCTGAAAAGGGACAAGGAAGCGACTTCGATGCAAGGAGGATCTCATGAAAACGTGGTGGAAGAAGTACCTGCGGATCGTGCGGGTACGACATTGGATCACGGCCGCGGCCGTGGGGCTGTGTACGGTGCTGTTGCTGGCAGGATGTATGGCGGCCAGTTCACCACTGCGGGCATCGTTAGCGCTGGAGGGAAGACCCGCTCTGGGCGAACCTTTCGCGCTGCGGTTGGAACTGCGCACCTCTATGGCCTTCACCGATGTGGCGGTGAGCTTTGTGTTGCCGGCCGGCGTGGAACTGGTTAGCGCGCCAGAGGAGTGGCGGGTGGACATGGATCTGAACCAAACCTACGTTTTCACTGCCACGGCACGGGTATTGGAGAATGGGTACTACAAGATCGTTGGTTCTGGTCGTAAAGATACACCCTATGGTAGTTCCTTCCCCGGTTTTGATGCCCTGTACGTCCTGGTCGAGGGGGAAGATACATGGGTCAGCCATTACCCACCGCCCAATCACTGGGAGTCACCAAGGCAAGAAGTTCCTGGAGCAACACCGCTCCAACCTGAGTTGATTCAGAACCGGCTGTATCTGTCGGGCACGCTGACCTTGAACCAACCGGTGACGGCAGTTTACGAAGTGACGCCGTTGGTGGATTTGCAGCACGCATCGGTTGGCATGGCGACCTCAATCGGCGGCTTACGATCGAGCGAGCCGCACGTGGAAGCGGGTGACGCTACCCTGACGGCCGCTCTCAAATTCTCCAGTTCTGGAGAGGGCATGTACTACTGGACTGGGCCCATGAAAAGCCAGCAGACCTATTCGTTCTATCTGACCCTAGAAGCCGCGGCTGGTGGACAAGGAGGTGTGCGAGCGGGCGTAATGGAAATCGGATCGGTTGACTCAGTATCACGTGAAATCATCGAAACAGGCCAATCCCTGGCCCTCAGCCTGTATTCACCATCATTGGCGCGCTCAGCGAGGTAGGTTGCAACCGGCGCCGATGGCTGCACCCGCTGCCTCCATGGCGAAGACATCGGCGACATCTACTGAACCGCTCACCTGGCGCCCCCGGTCAGACCACCCCAGGGAAACTCTGCATCCATGAACAGCGACCCCAGGCGCAGCGTTGAAATCACCCTGGGTCAAGACGTCAAGAAAGGTGGGAGCAAACTCCGGTCCCAACATCCCCAATCAAGCAGGCGGCTCAACGTTGCGCGATGTACGCACGGACAAAGGCCATGGCGCGGCGAAAAACGAGGTAGGTGGATTCGGTTGGGTTGTACGCGTCCAGGTAGTGGGTGGTGTCGTGATAGAGCAAGGTTTCGTGCGGCGCCTGCCGGGCCTCTAGCGCGGCGCTGAGCGCGGTGGTTTGGTTGTAGGGGATCACTTCGTCGCCGTAGGAGTGAATCATGAAGATGGGCGGCAGGTGGTCGGCGTAGAAAATCGGGGAATAGCCAAAGAAGAAGGCCGGATCGCGATCAGGGCGGCCCAGCGCAGCGATGTAGGTGTCGTAGGGCGGTGGGATCTTCAACTCCGTGCTGTAGAGCGACTGGATGCCCAGAAAGGCATCGCTGACGCCGCCCACGCTGACGATGGCCGGCGCGGCCGGTAAATCACGCAGGGCGCGGAAGAGCATCAACGAGCCGAAGCTGCCGGACATCAACAGCCAGCGGTTGGCATCCAGCGCGGCGCCCGGCGCCATCTCGGCGAAGCGCCCCGCCTGCCACGCCTGAAAAACCGCGCGAAAATCGCGCACATGCCCTTCGATGTCCAGACCGCGATCAGGATCCGGCCCCACGGTGATGACCGCGAAGCCCTCCTGCGCCATCGCCGCGGACACATTGCTCCAGTTGATGGCCGGGCTGGGGTAAATAATGAAGATCGTCGGCAGCGTTTGCGTGATCTGATCGGGCAGGTAGAACTGCCCGCCTTCGATCACCAGGCTGTCGAGGGTGAAGGTGAAGGGGATGCGCCGCGCGGTCAGCGGGTTGGGAAAATCGGACGCGGCCACGTACGTGGGGCCAACGGCCCACGCCGTCGGCTCGACGGGCGCCGGCCGGTAGACAGGCAGAATGAAGTCAACCCCTTTGCGTTCCTGCCCCACGCTGATCGTCAAGGGCGGGCCGTTCGTCTCGACAAAACCCCAGGCGCCGCTCATCGGCACGTAGCGTCCAGGCGGCACGCCGTCCACGCGATACGCGCCGGCCGCATCGCTGCGCGCCTGGTACACCTCGCCGCGCACCAAGGCGACCAGGGCGAATGCGCCGGCCAGCGGTTGCCCGTCCGCGGTGCGGATGGCGCCGGAAAAGCTGCCGCTGCGCGTCGGGTCATAGCTGGGCTGCCCGGTCAGCGACCACCACCAGGCGCGCACGCGGTATTCGACCACATTCAAGGCCGCTTGGCCGGTCGGTGTGCGCGAGGCCACCGTGAGGCCAACGGTCAACAGGAGGAGCAGGATCAAAACAATTCGGCCAAGACGGCGGCGTTTCATGAAGAAACCAGCATCTTCTGACGATAACCATCTCCAAGTTGAACGTCAACCGGCGGAAGGTTCCTGGAAGGGGCTTCTGGGTCGTAAACGGGCCGCTCCATAGGGCGGACGCGTAACTGACCCGCTTCGGCGAGCCGGATTCTCTCCCTCGCAATCTCCACGTACTTGGGCATGATCTCGGCGCCAATCGCCTTCCGCTGGTGGATCAAAGCCGCCAGCGCGGTCGTCCCCGCACCCATGAAGGGATCGAGCACCCAATCGCCCGGGTCGGTCATGGCAAGCACCAGGCGTTCGATCAGTTCGACCGGAAACTGGCATGGATGTTCCGTCTTCTCCACATGATTGGCTTTGACGTTCGGAATATCCCACACATCGCCGGGGTTCTTGCCCAGCGGATTGCCCGACAACTCGCCACGCTTGGGGCCTTTGAAGTATTTCTTCTGGGGATACTTCTGCGGCACGCGCACCGCATCGAGATTGAAGGTGTAGGCAGCCGACCGGGTGAACCACAAGATGACTTCATAGCGCCCGGAAAACCGGTGCGTGGCATGCAGCCCATGACCAACCTGCCAGATGATGCGATTGCGCATCTGCAAGCCGAGCGCTTCGAAGATCGGATAAAGCTTCACATCCAGTGGGATGATCTGGCCGTTGTCCACATAGTTGCCCACCTGCCAGCAAAGGCTCCCACGCGGGTGCAGCACGCGCACGCACTCGGCGATGACGCGCCGCTGTTGGTCGAGATAGGTAGCGAGACTCAGGCGTCTTTCATACTCTTTGCCCAGGTTGTAGGGCGGCGAGGTGACGATCAGTTTGGCCAATCCAGCCGGCAGCTGCGGCAGGAGATCCAGGCAATCGCCGGGAAAGAGCACAAAATCGGCGTCGTCTTGAAAGGTTGGTGTTATCTTTACGGCGGCCATGCCAAACCTGCTCTCGGAAAATGCGCTCACGTGGACAGATTATAGCATAGCCTGGTTGGGAACGCATCTTCGACTCCTCGGGTTTTCCTAATCCTTCGACGGATTCGTTGCCGGCTTTCTTGCTTCATGGTAAAATGTGGGTATGGTGATACACGAGATTATTTGGCCTGTTGACCGGATTGATCACATTGCGGCCCACGATGTTTCGCCACAGGAATTCGAGGACGTCTGCTTTGGCTACCCGTTGGTGCTTCGATCCAAAGCGCTGGGAGCTAACCCAGTGTATCATGTGCTTGGACAGACAATAGAAGGACGCTATTTGTTCTGTGTCGTGATACTATTTCCTGATGGTAAGGGATTTCCTGTCACGGCGCGATCTATGACACCAAAGGAAGAAAGGCGATATCGAGAATGGAAACAACGCTGAAAACCAAATCCATTCCCCAGATAGATTCGATCGAAGAGCTGGCAAGGTTTTGGGATTCTCATGATGTAACTGATTTTGAAGATGCGTTGGAAGAGGTCGTGGAGCCTGTATTCGAGCGATTCGATACGAGCGTGGTCACCATAGACTTACCGGCGAAGGAGCTTGCAGCGATCAAACAGATCGCGAAGGAACGGCGTGTAGAACCTATCACGTTGGTTCGCGAGTGGATATTAGAGAAGCTGTACTACACTGAGTTAATGCGTAGAGCAGTCAAGGAGTTTCACGCGCAATAAGAAAGCGCCTATCCCTCGGCAAAAAACAAGGGAGATAAGCAGTAGGCTACAAACCGGGTTTCTGTTAGAAGCCCGGTTTGTAGTTCGTAAGATGGTCGGCCAGGCTGTGTGCGGCGCTTAGAGCGGCAGGGCATCCAAGAGCATCTCGCCCTGCTCAGGCGTGATCTTGCCCTGTTGAATCATCTGCAGCACCAGCAGGCGCTCCTGGCTGGCATTTCCATTGCCCGGCCGATCCGCCTGCGCCGCGGGCGTAACCGGCGACGGAGTGGGCGGTCTTGGTGGGGTTGGCGGCGTCGGCGGATGCATCGTCACGTTGACCTCTGGCCGGAATCCATGCCGGCGCTCCGCCTGCCGGGCAACCCGCTCCGCCTGCTGCTGCGCGCGTTCAGCCGCCCGCACATTCTTCTTGAGGCCGCTCCAATCAATGTCGGCCATGGCATCCTTGATCTGCCGGCCAATGCCTTCGAAATCGGCCGCGGCCAGGCTGCTGCGCACCTGATCGGCGATGGTTTGCCCCAGGCTGCTGAGCTGCGCGCCCAACTGGTTCAGGTTCTCGGTCAACTCGCTGGCGTTGAAGTCGTAGCTGGCGGCTGTCACGCGGTCACCCGCGGCTACCAGCACCTCGCTGCCGCCCTCCTGCGCTGGATTAGGCGCCTGGCGCCGGATTTCATCCCAGTCGGGCAGCGCGCTCCATGCGCCATGCCCTTCCAGGCGATGCAGCGTCACCAGCCCGTTCAACACCAGGGTCACGCTGTCCCAGGCGCGCACATGAATCTGCTGGCCGGGCATGGCCCGCCCGCGAATGACCGCGTCGCTGCCAACGGTATTCACGCGCAGGGCGCCGCCCACGTTGGTGGCGGCGAAGTCTTTCGTGATGCTGTCAATCTCGACGTTGCCTTGAATGTTGGTCAGCGCCACATCGCCGCCTACACTCTTGACGGTCACACGACCGGCCTGGCTGACGGACAGGTCGTCGCCCACCGCGCCCAGAATCAATTCCTGCACGCTGCGGACGCTGGCATCATCATCCACCGCGGACACATCCAGGCGCTGCACCTCCTGCGCGGACAGGTCGCCCTGCACGCGCCCGATGGTAACCTGGCCGCAGTGCTTGATGCTCACATCATCGGGCGCGGCCTCGACATGCACCTGGCCCTGCAGGCTGCGCAGGCTCAGCTCGTCGCCCACCTGAGCAATCAATAGATCGAGGAGTGCAGGCGCCTCAACCTCGGCGTCGTCCATCAGACGCAGCACGACGCCCGCATCGGTGGTTTCCAGGATTGGCTCATCATCGCACGCCACGCTGAGATCGCGACGCTCGCTGCCGCGCACGATCAGTTCCTCTGCGGCGTAGATGGTCAACTGGCTGATTCCCTCTGGCAAAGCGAACTTGAAACGATCAGACATGTTGTTCTCCTTCAACTAAAGCATATTCATCATTTGGCAGCTACTTCTTATTGACTACGGTTGACTTGCAGCAGAGCCTCTTCGGCCGTGATTTCGCCGGCCGCCAGCCTGCGCAGGACTTCCTGGCGCTCGCTGCTCTGGGCAGTCCGCGGCGTGGGTTTGACCCCCAGCGCGGTCACGATATCCAACAATTGGGCGCGGGCCGCCGGGTAGTTGAGCTTCAGCTCTTCGGCCACCCAGGTGATCTTGCCTTCATTGCGCAGAAACACCTCTACAAAATGGAGCTGCTCTCGGCTCAGCTTTTCCAGGGCGCTGCGCTCGAAGCGGCCCTCGACGGCTGTGCCGCAGGTGGGACAGCTCAGCCGCGTCGTTTGCATTTCCCCGTCGCATACCGGACAGGCGTGTGGAGCACGGTACATGCGAAACTCCTTTCATCACAATGTCGTTCGACCCAAGATATGTTTACGCTTCGTAACAATCTGATTTTATTTTATCTCAAACAGATTGATTTGTCAAGATATATTTTGAAAATAATTAAACAGATTTGTGATTTGATAAATCTAATGTTTTTCAGCCACCGCCAGGCTCGCCTGCGTGGACTTTGACTCTCAACTGAACCAGACAACCTCTGGCCGGTTCCCATGGCGAACCTGACCTGGTAAAACGGGAAATTCTGCGCTCGCCCTTGAGGCACTGATTTTCGTGAGTGATGTCGCTATCCTCATGGGATGACGGCCTGTCCCGTAGGGGCACCTGACATTAGTCATGATCGCACCATCCGCGTCCGTCCCGTAGGGACGGTTGAACTCGTCTCTCGCCGGGGTGCCCTCATTCAATCGTCCCTACGGGACGACGGGAATGAGGGCGCCGGTCTCAAGTCAGGACGTCCCTACGGGACGATTGCATTTCAATCCTGTGGAGGCGAAACGCGCTCTAGTCCCACGCCAAAGGCTCAGCGATTGCCCCCAAAGTGAAATGCACCCTATGAGATGCCAAGCCTCGCCGGGGCCGTCAGGCCGCCGGAGGCCAGAGGCCATCCGGCTACGAGATGCAAGCCCCTGCGGGGCTACCGGGCCCTGTCGGGCCTTCCACCTCGTAGCCCGATCCGTTCACGGTCGGGCGGCGATGGTTGCGCGCACGCCATGCGGCAGCCAATCCCGCCGGAGGCCAGAGGCCATCCGGCTACGAGATGCAAGCCCCTCTGGGGCTACGCCCCCAAAGTGAAATGCACCCAATCCAGAGTCTGCTATTGACAAGGTGGATCGGCGTGCTACAATTCGCGTAGAAGCGCGTCTGACGACGCGCGGTTGGTCTCAGTGCCTCCAGGCCATTGAGGAGGTGCGATATGGACATTCTAAGGAGGTTCTGTATGCGTAGACTCTGGTTCATCGTGTCCCTCGTGGTAATTCTGGGCGCGACGGGCATCGCACCGGCGGCAGCCGCACCAGCTCTTGCCCCTGCTCTCCCTCTCGGCTGTCAAGAAGGCGTCTTGCCCAGCGGCGCGCTTTCGCTGATCTGTATTCCCGCCAGCGGCTGGAACGGTGACCTGGTGGTTTGGGCGCACGGCTATGTGGCGTTCAACGAGCCGCTCGGCTTCTACAACCTCTACCTGGGCGAAACCTATCTGCCTGACCTGGTGCAGAGCCTGGGCTATGCCTTCGCTACCACCAGCTATCGCACCAACGGCCTGGCGATTGTCAGCGGCGTAGATGATGTGACCGAGTTGATCGCGGCGTTTCCGGCCGCGGCCGGCCAGGCGCCGGTGCATACCTATATGACGGGCGCTTCCGAGGGCGGCATCGTCACCGCGCTGATGGCCGAACGGCACCCGGAACTGCTGACCGGCGCGCTCTCGGCCTGCGGCCCCATCGGCGACTTCAAGAAGCAGACGGAGTACCTGGGCGATTTCCGCGTACTCTTCGACTACTTCTTCCCCAACGTCTTACCCCCTTCCCCCATCAACATCCCGCCGCAGGTCATCGCTAATTGGGAATCGTCCTACGTGCCCGCGATCACGCAGCAGGTGCGGGCCAATCCCCGCCAGGCGCTACAGCTCATGAGCACCTCGCGCGCCGCGACGCAGATGTACAGCATGAACTCGATGGTCTCCACAGCGGTGAACGTCCTGTGGTACAACGTCTTTGCCACCAACGACGCGCGTGCAAAACTGGGCGGCAACCCATTTGACAATCGCACCCGTCTCTACAGCGGCTCGTTGAACGATCGCCTGCTCAACCAGCGCGTGCAGCGCTTCAGCGCCGATCCGGCCGCGCTGACCGCGTTGAGGGCTTATCAGACCAGCGGCGCCCTGACCGTACCGATGGTCACGCTGCACACTACCGGCGACGAAGTCATCCCGTTCTGGCATCAACTGCTCTACCGCGGCAAGCTGCAAACCAGCGGGCGTGGTCAACTGCTGCAGATTCCCATTTTCCGCTATGGGCACTGCAATTTCACCTCAGACGAGGCGTTGGCGGGCTTCGCCATCATGGTCTTCATTTCCACCGGCCAGCAGGTGCGCGGCCTGCCGGATCACTTCGACCCTGCGCAAATCGAGCGTGATTTTCAGAAGGCGCAGAGCTTGGACAGCGGCGTGTATCAGCCGGATTGAGTAGAGATCAGAGATCGGAGATCGGAGACCGGAGAACGGGGATCAGAGATCAGAGACCAGAGATCAAGGCCGGTATGCGTGGTGGAGCAAAATGGGGTTATGAGCGGATCTTGAGCTCAGGGCCAGGCGGTTCGATAGTGAATCGCCTGGCATTTTTTATGCGCACGCGGCGCCTTCTTGCCGAAATCGCCGCCGCGTGTTAGTGTTGACCTCGCAGTAGATGGATGAGGATTAGCCCAGATGGACACGCTGACCGGCACGATCGAACGCATTACCTATCAGAATGAAGAGAACGGCTATACGGTGGCGCAGTTGACGCCAGAGGGCAAAAGCTACACCGTGCCGGTCGTGGGCAGCATGCTGGGCGTCAACGTCGGTGAACACATCGAACTGAGCGGCCAGTGGGCTGCGCATCCCCAGTATGGGCGCCAATTCAAAGCAGACACCTTCAAGCTGAAGCTGCCGGCCACGGCCACCGGGATCGAAAAGTACCTGGGTTCTGGGCTGATCAAGGGTGTTGGGCCGGTCACCGCCAAACGCATCGTGCGTCAGTTTGGCGCCGAGAGTCTGCACGTGATTGACGAGGAACCGCAGCGCCTGCGCACCGTGCTTGGCGTTGGCCCCAAACGCGCGGTTCTGATTCAGGACGCCTGGCGCCAGCAGCGCGCCATTCGCGATGTGATGTTCTTCTTGCAGGAGCACAGCATCTCCACGGGCCTGGCGGTCAAGATTTACAAGCAGTATGGCGACGGCGCAGTGGGCATTGTGAAGAATGACCCTTACCGCCTGGCGCGCGACATTCATGGAATCGGCTTCATCACCGCGGACAAGATTGCGCGCGCCCTGGGCCTGGCCCTCGATTCGCCCGAACGGGCCGCGGCCGGGGTGGCGCACGTCCTCAGCGAGCAAGCCGATGACGGTCATGTCTATGTACCGCAAACCGCCCTCGTCGCGCAGACAGCCGACATGCTGGGCGTGCCGCCCACCCTCGTGATCAACGCCATCGAGCAGCTGCGCCAGGAAGACGAGGTTCACGTCGAGCGCATTGCGGCCGCGCCGCCCGCGTCGTACATACCGGTCGCAGAACCGACGCCGTTCCTCTACGAGGTCGCCAGCCTCAGCGATGACCCGACGCCCGCGCAGGTGGCCGAGGAGCGCGCAGTCTACCTGGTGCCGTTCTATCGGGGTGAGATTGGCGTGGCCGGCCGTTTGCGCCGCTTGCGCGACGGGCAGAGCGACAGCCTGGCGCTCTTTCAGCAGTTTGACTGGAGCGTCGCCTTTGCCGCGGTGCAGCGCGAGACCGGCCTGGCCCTCGCGCCTGCGCAGCGTGAAGCCGTGCAGGCCGCGCTGACCCAGCCGCTGGCCGTGCTGACCGGCGGACCGGGCACGGGCAAGACCTTCACCGTGCAGACGATCATCCGCCTGCTGGAAGCCTCCGGCCACACCTACGCGCTGGCCTCGCCGACCGGTCGCGCCGCCAAACGCTTGAGTGAAGCCACCGGCCGCCCGGCCAAGACCATCCACCGCCTGCTCGAATTCAAGCCCGCGGACGGCGTCACCTTTCAGGTCAACGAGAAGAACCCGCTCGACGTCGACATCCTGATCGTGGATGAGGCCTCCATGCTCGATCTGCTGCTGATGAACCATCTGCTCAAGGCCGTGCCGCCAGGCGCGCATCTGCTGCTCGTCGGCGACGTAGATCAACTGCCCAGCGTCGGCGCGGGCAGCGTGCTCAAGGACATCATCGAGTCGGGCGCAGCCGCCGTGGTGCGCCTGCAGACAATCTTCCGCCAGGCGGCCGGAAGCTACATTGTCGAAAACGCCCACCGCATCAACCGCGGGCAGATGCCGGAGTGGCATCCAACCAACTCACAGGACTTTTTTCTGTTCAAGGCGGACGATGCTGAGCAGGCGGCCAACCTGGTGGTGGAGATTGTGGCCGAGCGAATTCCGCGGCGTTTCCAAATTCCAGCGGACGATGTGCAGGTTCTCACCCCCATGCACCGCGGCGTGGCAGGCGTCGCCAACCTCAACCTGCTGCTGCAAGCGCGGCTCAATCCAGCCGACGCAACCAAACCCGAACGGCGTCTCGGCGGGCACATCTTCCGCGTGGGCGACCGTGTGATGCAAACCAGCAACAATTACAACAAGGATGTTTACAACGGCGACTTAGGAGTCATTGTCCGGCTAAATCTCATCGAACAAATGCTGACCGTGCGCATCGAGGAACGAGAGATTGACTACAGTTTCTTGGAGATGGACGAGTTGATGCATGCCTACGCCATCAGCGTGCACAAGGCGCAGGGGTCTGAGTACCCGGCCGTGGTGCTGCCGCTGCTCACGCAGCACTACATGATGCTGCAGCGTAATTTGCTGTATACCGCGGTCACCCGTGCGCGACGCCTGGTGGTCCTGGTGGGCATGCCGCGCGCGATTGCGATTGCCGTGAACAATAACAAAATCGCCGAACGTTACACCGGGCTGGCCGCGCGGCTGCGTTAGGCGGAGCGCACGAACGCGCAAGACGCCGGGTTCGTGCCAAAACCCGGCGCCCGCGCTCACGTTCGGAAGGAGTTCATGCGTTCTACGGTCGTCTATGCTTCTGGTCGCTGCGCCAAGCGCACCGTCAGGGTGAATTGCTTATCTCCGCGCGCCACGGTCAGCTCTAATGATTGGCCGGCGCGATACTGCAGGAGCACCTGCGGCAAGGGGTGTTGGTCATCAATCGTCTGCCCGCCCAGGGCGACGATTGCATCGCCCACCTTCAGCCCCGCCTGCGCGCTGGGGCCATTGGCCACCACCTGCTGAACATACGCCCCTTGCACTACCGTCAGGCCTGATTCGCTCGCCAACTGCGGATTGAGCGGTTCGAAGGTAATGCCCAGGTAGGGCCGCACGACGCGGCCGCTGCTGATCAACTGCTCGGCCACCACGCGCACCGTGTTACTGGGAATGGAGAAGCCCAGGCCCTCCGCCGCATCGCTGCCGCTGCCGCGCACGACGGCCACGTTGATGCCGATAATCTCACCAGATAGGTTGATGAGCGGCCCGCCTGAATTGCCATGATTGATGGCCGCATCGGTCTGCAGCAGGCCATCCAGGTCGCCCAGGCGCCGGTTGTGCGCGCTGAGCACGCCGGCCGTCACCGTGTTGCGAAAACCGCCCAAGGCGCTGCCGATGGCCGCGACGCGAGAGCCTGGCGCCAGCGCGCCCGAATCACCCAGCGGCGCCACCGCCGGCGCTTTACCGCTGACCTTGAGCACGGCCAGATCAAAGTCGGGCGCGGCGCCTACCACCTGCGCAGAGACCCGGCTGCCGTCCGCGTAGATGACCTCAAACTGGCTGCCGCCCTCGACCACATGATTGTTGGTGACCAGATAGCCGTCCGCGCGGATGAAGACTCCCGACCCAGACGAACCATCGTTGTTGAGTACGGTCACGGTCGCCGGTGTGACCTGGCTCACGGCCACTACCAATGGATCCGTGCCCGTGGCGGCGGATGTCGTTGGCGAGACGGTCGGCAAGGTGCCGCTGGCTTGGGCTGGCAACGTGTTGGCCGCCACGGCGTTGACACGCGATGCCTGGATCGGCGTCACGGATGTAGGCGTCAACCAGGCATAGGTTAGCGCGCCGACGGCTGCGCCCGAAGCAAAAATCATGACGACGGCCAGAAAGAGGCCAATCACGACCAGGCCGCGCCGGCGCGGACGTGGCGTCAGGGTTGTCTCATGCATGCGCTTTTTCTCTCCATTTCTCAATGTCTGTCATTTTTGACTCAGGTTTGTTCGGCTTACCATCTAGTCATCCCATCCTTGGCGCCGATCAGCACGGCAACTACGGCCGGCTGATCGGCGCCAGGGACGATGCCACAAAACACGAAGGGCAGCGAAGACAGGGTTGGCGGCGATTTTCTGCAAAAACGCGTGGTAATTTTCTGCGAAAACGCCTGACTGGCTGTGGCTCCGATCATACAGTCGTCTTCATTCCGTTCTCACCCTCACATCCCATCTCAACCCGTTGAAACCACCGTAAACTGCCAGGACAACACAAGCGGGCGCTGTAGGCCCCTTCATGACGATACCGACTGACAGCCCAGAGTTTAGCACGGCGCTGTTAGCAAGTGATGCGCACTCTGTTAAGATTTCGTAATGTGTGCTCCTGTTGGTTGAATCTGCGCTCCGTTTCGAACCGCGGCGCTTTTTGGCTAATGAACGCGATGTGGGTAGAATCGGTGCCATGATTTCAACCTCTTTGCCGGTGCTGCCGCACGCGCAGATTGATCCTGCTGCGTGGGATGCTTTTGTTGCGAGTCATGCGCACGGTCATTTGCTGCAGACCAGCCGCTGGAGCGAGCTCAAGGCCCGCGTGGGCTGGCAGACCGAACGCGTGGCGCTGAGCGCGGACGGCGCGATCGTGGCCGGCGCGCAAATCCTGTATCGGCGCATGCCGTGGGGACAGCCGTTCGCCTATGTGCCCAAAGGCCCCGTGGTTGATTGGGAGCAACCAGCCCTGTGCGCCAGCTTACTGCAGGCCGTTGAGCAATGCGCGCGGCAACGCCATAGCTATATACTCAAGCTGGAGCCAGACCTGCCGCATAGCCAGGTCATGGCGCGGCGCCTGGCGGGCTATGGCTTCGCGCTGTCCGCGCAGACGGTGCAGCCGCGCAGCACCGTGCACATTGACCTGACCGCCAGCGCGGATGAAATCCTGGCGCGTATGAAGCAGAAATGGCGCTACAACATTCGCCTGGCCGGTCGCAAAGGAGTGACGGTGCGGGTCGGCGCACGGGCCGATCTGCCGGCCTTTCAGCGTTTGATGGAAACTACCGGCCAACGGGATCATTTCGGCGTACACAACCTGGCCTACTACGCAGCAGCCTTTGATCTCTTCGCGCCGCCCGGCCTGGCGACCTGGCTCCTGGCCGAATACGAAGGCGAACTGCTGGCCGGCATCGTCGTTTTTGCCCTGGGCCGCACCGCCTGGTATCTGTGGGGCGCGTCCGGCGACAGTCAGCGTCAGTTGATGCCCAATCATGCCCTGCAATGGGCGGCCGTGCAATGGGCGCAGGCCCGGGGCTGCGCCGTGTACGATTTATGGGGCATCCCGGACGAAGTCGGTGCCGGCGAGGTCGAGCCGGATGTCGGCGACGACAACGCGTCGCAAGGCGGGCTGTGGGGCGTCTGGCGTTTCAAACAGGGGTTTGGCGGCCAGGTAGTGCGCTACGTGGGTGCGTGGGACAAGGTCCTTTCACGCCCTGGCATGTGGATTTATCGCCTGGCTGCGCAGATCAGGCGCCGCGCCGCTCTTCTGACTCACAACGCTTGAATCAGGGCGTGATACCGTGGATCGCCACGTGGTCTGGCGCCTGGGTTTTCTCACGACAGGCGCTTCGGCCGCGGTCTCTTCAGGCCTCTTCATTAAATTGCACACATTCCCCAAGCGCCAGAAGAATTGTTTCAGGGGTATTGACATAGAGCCTGATTTGTGCTTTAATTGTGCAATACTTGTTCTCCCCAAGTCGGCGTAGCATAGCGCCCGCGCCTGCCTGCTCTTTCGTCTCGTCCCCTTTGTGTTGTCCTGGGTGAACAAAGGAGTGGTCCGATGGAGAACCGATATGCTTCGATCGCAGCGGTTACCCTTCTCGCTTTATTGGTCGTGGGAGGTTCGCTGCCCACCGTGGCTGCGGCCGCCAGGCGCCCTGGACCGCAGGCCAGGGTGACGGCCCAACCGCCCGATCCGGCGCGCCGGCGCGTGGCTCCGTCGTCGCCCTGGGTCGCGGCTCCCCTCGCCCCTGACGACAATCTGGTGGCCGACAGCAGCTTCGAGGCGGGGTCGCCCAACCCAAGCTGGCACGAGGAGTCCACTAACTTTGGCACGCCGCTGTGTCAGTTGTCCGGGTGCGGCGCCGGCGCGGGAACCGGCCCCCGCAGCGGCCAATGGTGGGCATGGTTTGGCGGCATCGCCGCTTACGAAGCGGGCGTGCTTTCCCAGGCGATGACTATCCCCAGCGGGTCCGCGACGCTGACCTTTTGGCTGGAGATGCCTCAATGCGACAGCGCGGCTGACTATCTGGAAGCTACAATTGACAACACCCGGACCTTTGTGGTCAACGGCTCCCATGCCCGCTGCGGCCAGCCCGGCTATGTCCAACAAACGGTCAACGTCAGCGCCTGGGCCAACGGCGGCAGCCACACCCTGGCCTTCCACTCTGAGGTGTTTGCCAACAACGGCGGCGTGAGCGATTTCTTCGTTGACGACGTGCGGCTGGATAGCACGGCGACAACCTCGACGCCCACGCGCACGGCGACAGCGACGCCGACGCCCACGCGCACGGCGACAGCAACGCCGACGCGCACGCCAACGCCAGCATCTACCGTCTCATCAACGGCGACGCCGACGCGGACGCCCACGGCGACGCCGACGGCCACGGGCGCTGCCCAGCCGGGGCCGGGCGTTCTACTCAGCGAAGTGATGTACTTCCCGGCTGCTGGAAACCGCGAGTGGGTGGAGCTGCAAAACTACAGTACGACGACGCAGAGCCTGCGCGGCTATTCGCTGCGCGATGAGGACGGCAACATCTATCGCATCCCCGCCGCGCTGCCCAGCGCGCCGGCCGGCGCACGGGTGGTGGTCATCTTCGATGGGCAGGGCAGCAGCGCGAACGACTTGGACTTCGGCGACGGCGTGGCGACCCTCCACAGCCCGCCAGGCATGGTCAACATTCTCGAAGATAACGGCGACCAGGTGGCGCTGTACAATACCAGCTACGCCGTCTTCCTACCCGCGGCGCTGAGTCGCTACACCGGGCCCGGGCCGGCCATCCCACGCCCGAACCGCATCAACCCACCGCAGCCCGTGGTCAGCTTCGTGGCCTGGGGCGTGGATCCGGCCGGCGACGAAAGCAGCGCGGCCTTCTCAGGCGTCTGGCCGCCTGAACTCTATGTGGACACGCAGCCAGCGCCGGGCGGAGAGCCTTTGCAGCGGGGCGGCACGATCGGCCGCCGGCCTGCCCACTTCAGCCGGTCGCCGTCTGATTGGGCCATTTACCGGCCTGGCGAGGGCATTCAGGGCGGCGTCAACCTGCCGGCAGCGCCCTTCCTACGCAACCCATCCAACGGCATCGCTACCTGTGACCGGCGCATCACCTTTGGCTGGGAAACGTTGCAGCGCATCAACGGCTATCGTCTGCAAGTTGACGACGACGCCAACTTCGGCTCGCCGCTGATCAACCTCGACGTGAACACCAGCGCCTACCAGCCTGACGCGAACCTTCCGCTGGGCGCGTTCTACTTCCGGGTCAAAGCGCTGGGCGGCGCCTACGGCGACAGCGCGTACTCGCCGGCCAATTCCGTTACCGTGCTCGACTGCGCCAACCTGCTGCACGAGTCTGGCCCAAACGCGTTCGTCCTGCTCAACGTGACGCCGAAGCTCCAGCATAAAGACACGCATATGTTGAATCTGGACGGCGATCCGGAGACGGGTCAGAGCCGTTGGGACGCGGCCCACGAAGACGACGGCGACTGGACGGTCGGCAACGGCACGCCGGTGCGCGTCAGCCCACTGGACAACATGTACTGCACCCGCGCTTCGATTTCCATGATCGTGGCCTATCACGGCGCCAACCTGAGCCAGGATTACATCTCCTACTTCGAATACGGCGAGGGCGAACCCGAGGGCGACCTGGGCCATGGCAAAGGCATGTGGCCCAACGGCGACCTGGCTGCTGGCACGGGCAAGAAGGCCTTCGACTGGGCCATGAACGACAACGCGGTCACGTCCAGCCGCGGCAAGCCCACGTTCGATCAGATCAAGGGTTGGATTGACGCCGACCGGCCGCTGCTGGTGGTGGAGAACGGCGACGCTCACAGTGTGGTGCTAAGCGGCTACGACACCGAAGGTCAGCTGGTCTACCGCATAGACCCGTGGACCGCCACCGGCGCGTGGGTGTCGCTGGCGTCATGGAACATCAGCGAATACCATGTGCCGCCCAAGCTCCAGATTCCCCTGATCCCGCGCCGGGATGAAGACCTGAACAACAACCTGGTCTCCGACCTGATCGAAGACAGCGACAACGACGGCATCGCTGACTTCGACGAGAACCATCGTTTCCGCGGCAACCTGTACAACCTGAACCCGCGCAATCCCGACTCCGACGGCGACGGCATCACGGACAAGGCCGACATGCGCGCCCATGTCTTCGACCCCGACGGCAACTACAACCGCTGGCGCGCCGACTGGGACGGCGACGGCGACCGCAAGGAGACCGACCTGGACAACGACAACTACTGGAACACCGGTTCCAGCGACGGCTGCGAGGACATCAACCGCAACGGCTTCTTCAATGGTCCAGACGAGACCAGCAACTTCGATCCGGCCCAAGACCAGGAACGGCAGTGCGCAGAGCCTGAGGTGGCTATCACGTCGCCCAACGGCGGCACGGTAGCGCAGTGCACGGTGGATCTGCAAGGACGGATCACCAGCGACAGCGACCTCAGCCGGGTCAATGCCGTGATTACAGGCCCCTCGGGCGACAATCTGCTCGATCTGACCTGGAGCGGCGCGCGGCCGAACTTCACATTCAACACGCGCGCGCCGGTCTTTACGGGCGACAACACAATCCAGGTGACGGCGGTCAACGAGTACGGCGGGGGCGACAGCTACACCACGGTGAAATGCCTGGCCGCCCAAAAGGACATCCACGTGCAGTTGACGTGGCCGCAGCTTGGCTCGGACTTCGACCTGCACTTCATTCGGCCCGGGGGCAGCTATGGAACCAGCCCGGACGACTGCTACTATAGCAATCGTAACCCCGACTGGGGCGTCGCGGGCATGTCCGACGACAACCCGGCGCTAGACGTGGACTGCATTACCGGGTGCACCATCGAGAACATCGTGCTGCAGAAGGCGTTCAACGGCGTCTTCACGATCAAGGTGCACTACTACTCGGACCACGGGCGCGGGCCGAGCAGCCCGCGCGTGCGCGTCTGGGTAGGCGGCCAACAGCTCGACTTCGGACCGCAGCAAATGACCAATGGACAGGTTTGGGATGTCGCGACGATCAACTGGCCGGCCGGGGTCATGACCATCATGGATCAGGTGCGCGACGCCCGGCCCGGCGAGGAGTTTCCCGCCAAGCCGGAGCCGTAGCCCTGGCTGAGGCGATGGAGCTGCGGCGCTTGCTGGCGGACGCCCCCTCGCAGGGCTGCGGCCAAATGACGCACTCAGAGTCACATAACGTCGCCGCACGCCAACGCCGTGACGTCCACAAACCCCTGCGAGGGTTGGCCGCGAGACGCCCAACCTTGCGAAGGCTCGCCGCATAAGGATCTCACGCCGTGGAGAGCGATCTGGGCTTGCCCGACGGCCTTTCGCCCAACCAGCCTTCGCAAGGGGCGACCCCCCTCGCAGGGCTGCGGCCAAATGACGCACTCAGATTCACATAACGCCGCCGCACGCCAACGCGGTGATGTCCACAAACCCCTGCGAGGGTTGGTCACGAGACGCCCAACCTTGCGAAGGCTCGCCGCATAAGGATCTCACGCCGTGGAGAGCGATCTGGGCTTGCCCGACGGCCTTTCGCCCAACCAGCCTTCGCAAGGGGCGACCCCCCTCGCAGGGCTGCGGCCAAATGACGCACTCAGATTCACATAACGCCGCCGCACGCCAACGCGGTGATGTCCACAAACCCCTGCGAGGGTTGGTCACGAGACGCCCAACCTTGCGAAGGCTCGCCGCATAAGGATCTCACGCCGTGGAGAGCGATCTGGGCTTGCCCGACGGCCTTTCGCCCAACCAGCCTTCGCAAGGGGCGACGCCCCTCGCAGGGCTGCGGCGAAACGGCAGACTCAGAGTCGCACGCCGTCGCCGCACGCCAACGCGGTGATGTTCCGTGACCCCTGCGAGGGCTAGGCAGCCGAAAAATCGGCCCACCTTGCGAACTTGCCGAACTCGTCAGTCAGGGCCGATTGAAGCCCGCGGCGCGACGTAGCCCCAGCACGCGGCTACTGCGCTCACATCGGCCACGTCAATGACGCCGTTGACGATCACGTCGTAGACCGGATCCCAGCCCGGATCGCTCGAGGCCAGGCCCCAGTGCCCGGTCAGCAGGCCAACATCCACGATGTCCCCTCGGTCGTCGCTGTTGACATCGGCAACGGCGCAGCCCGCGAACCGGCCGGCGCTGACCAACACATGAACCGTGGCGCTGGTCGTGTTGCCGTGGCCGTCGTCCACCGTGTAAGCCAGCGTATCCGTCATGCTCTCGCCAGGCAGCAAGGCCGCCAGGACCGACGAGCCAGTCGGATCATAGTCGAATTCGCCCTGGGGGCTGAGGTTCACGCCCGCGCCCAGTGCGCTGGGATGGTCGTAAGCCACAACCGTCAGCGCATCGTCGTCGGGGTCCGTGTCGTTGACCAGCACACCCGGCGTCTTGATGGTGAACGCCCGGTCGGCCGTGGTGGCATAGCTGTCGTCAAGCCCCAGTGGGGGCCTGTTGGTCACCACCAGGGTAAACAACCCCGTCGAGCTGATGTTGCCCGCGCGATCAGTAGCCGTGATCTGAATCAGGTACTGGCCTAGTTGGTCCAGTCGCGGCATGTATCTCCAGGCCGCGCCGCTCAGCGCGATCGGTTCGACGCGTAGGATGCCGTCAGGCGGCGCCACCAGGGCCATCATCCGCGCCACGCCGCCGCCGTCGCTGACCGTCCCGCTGTAGACCTGCATCTCCGTAATCGCAAGGGAGCCGTCGGCATGGACCGGCTGCTCAACGTTGATCACCGGCGGCGCGGTGTCCACGGTGAAGGTTCGCAGCAGCGGCGGCAGCGAGCGATTGCCGGCGGCATCGAACCCGTGGAACGACACGGTCTGCGAGATGCCATCGCCCGCGAACACGGCGCTGAAGTCGTATCGCCAGGCGACCGTGGGTGCAGGCAGGGAGGCGCTGGCCGTCGCGCAGCCGGTGGTGTAGACCCCGTCCAGGCAGACCGCCACCCGGTTCACTTCATGGTCATCCTCAGCCTGTCCGCGCCAAACCAACTCAGCCGCGCTGATGAAGCCGTCGGCCAGGTAGTCGTCAACGACCGCATCGGCCGTGAGGGTGGGCGGCGTGGTATCCACGATCAGGCGGCGGACTGGGCTCCAGCCGCTGGTGTTGCCGAAGCGATCCTGCGCTCGCGCCCGCAGATCAAAGCCTGTCAGGTTGGTCAAATTCCCTGGCTGCCACAGGCAGGACCAGGAACCATCTTCCGGCGTGGGATCCACGCAGTGAAGGATGGTGGTCGCGCCGAACGGCAGCGGCGTGATCTCGATCTCGATGTCCGTTGCACCCGAGGCGTCGGCCACGCTGCCGGCGATGAAGGTGACGCCCGGCAAAACGTAGGTGATGGGGTTGGTGATCAGCACGTCCGCCGGCGGCTGGCTGTCCACGGGGTGCAGCACCCACAGCCAGTCGAAGGCGCGGCCGTGCAGGTCATCCGAGACCGTCGCGTTCAGTTCGGCCGCTTGTCCATTGAAGCTGGTATTGACCAACGCATCAATCTGCACCGTGGCCGAGATGCCCACGACCACGTCGCCCAGGTTGATGATTCTGCTCGATGTTCCGTCGGACAGGCGCAAGGCTCCACGCGTGGAAATGGCGATCTGCACATCTTCGGCCACCTCGGCGCCGTTGTTCTCGTAGCGCACGGTGTAGGAAATGGCCTGGCCGTTGCCGACTGGCTGCGGATCCTCGGCCATGGGCAGCGGAAGGTCGGGCTGCCCATCCAGGTTGGCGTCCAGCGACGCGCCGGGTGTCAGCACATCGTAGAGGTTATCAGCCAGGAAGCCGGTGGTGAAGCCGCCGGGCGCGCTGGTGATGCTAAAGCGCAAGTCGGTTTCGATGGAGCGCTCGCCGTTGGGCAAAATCCCACTCCCGAGCGCCGGGAAGAAGGCAAACTGGGTCAACCGGTAGGTGCGCAGATCACGGCCCTGGGCCACCGGGCTGACCACGCGCGGGCTGTTGAGCGGGTTCTTGTTCGGCGCCGCCGCCCATAGGTTCAGGGCATCGTCCTGCGAGGCCGCGGCCAGCAGTTTGAGAGACGAGGCCGGCGTCAGGCCCAGCCAGCCGAAGGGCAGCAGGAGATCGGTGTGCGGCGCATCGTGCTGGAAGTTGGGCGCGGTCAGCGGCCGATCCATGACCCAGGCGCTGCCGTTCCACTGCAGCAGCCTGGCCGTGGCTGTGTCCTGCACCCACACCAGCCAGTCGGGGGCGAAGGAAGCTGGGAAAGTCAGCGAGCCGCCGGTGGCGAACGGGTCGTAGAGCGCTGCGGCGCCGCCGGTCGTCGTGTCGAGATAGACGAACAGATCGCCGTCCAGGTCCCAGTTGGCGCCCGACCAGGCCAGGCGCAGTGTGCTGGCGTTCCATGATGTGTGCAGCCGCTGGACCGATACGGCATCGTCGTGCAGATGCAGCTCGGCGTCGGTGGAGACCAGCGTGGCGCCGCTGTCCATCCAGGCGCGATAGCCCGGATCGTCAACCAGGTCAGGCGTGACGGGCGAATCTACGTAGACCGGGCCGACGGTGACCAGGCGCTCGTTGCCCCAGATATCGCGTGCGATGACGTGGGCGTAGAGAACTGCGGCTTCGCCGGGGATGACTTCGTTGATGCGCGGCGCGGCCGGCGGAACGCTGACCGCCGTGCCCAGATCGGGCGTGATCGTATTGGTCCAACTGACCAGGTACTCGCTCAGGCCAGCGCCGTCCGTGCTGGCGCTCCACTCGACGATCAGGGTTGGGTTGGTTGCGCTGACCGTCTGGCCGGGGCTGACCGGCGAAACCAGGCCGCCGCCATCGCGGTAGCTCAGCGTGGGCGTGAAGGCGGACGGCGAGATCAGGTCCACGAGCACGGATTGGATATCGGTCGCGACCTGGCCCGCGGCGTCGGTGATGCGCGCGGTGACGGTGTAGGTCTCGCCATCCGCGCCGTTCAGCGGCTGCCAGTCGTAAGTCCAGCGGCTGCCGTCGAAGAGGGCCGGCGTGAAGCCTGCCCCGCTGCCCGGCTCGACCTCCACCGCGGCCGCGGAAACTGCGCCGGCTGGGCCTTGCAGACGAACCCGGTTGGGCGCAATCTCGTCCGCTTCCGTGAAAACCGTGGGGGTGATGGCGATGGATGGGGGCGTCACGCCGACGGTGAGGGTCACGGGCAGAGTGTTGGTTTGGACATGGCCCGCCCAGTCCTCGGCGATGGCGTCGAGGACGTAGACGCCGGCCGCGGGCGGCGTCCAGTCCCAGTTCCAGGTCGTGTCGTTGGTGACACCGTCGGCCCAGTTGAAGACCTGCGCCGGGCTGTCGTCAACCGTGACCGTGACCTGCTTGAGGTAGCCGCTGGCGCTGGCCGCGCCGTAGATGGCGGCAACGCCGAGGCTTGGGAGCAGCGCGCCATTGGTCGGCGTCAGGATGCGCGAGTCAATCAGCGGCAGAATGTAGTTGACAGGGCCGCCAGGCGGTACGCTGGGCGGCGGTGCGAAGTCCGGCAGCATACCGGCATCCCGGCTCTGGTCGCTCTGCGCGCCGGCCACGGTGAAGTTGATCGTACGACCGGTGGCCGGGTTGGCGTCGCTGTCCAGGTCCGGGTTGCCGCCCTGGTTCGGCGGACTGAAAACGAAGCCTCCGATCAACTCGAAGCCAAGCGCGTAGGTTCCAGGCGCCACGGTGAAGGTGTAGAGGCCCGTGGGGCTGACCGTCAGGGCTGAGGTGATCTCGACGCCCACATCGTTGTACAGCCTCACTGTCAGCTCGCCGATGCCTTGCTCGTCAGCCTGCCGCAGGCCGTCGCCGTTGAAGTCGTCCCAGATCATGCCGCCGATCTGCGCCGGCGGTTCGGGCGTCGCGGTCGGCGTGGCCGTTGGAGCTGCCGTGGGCGTGGAGGTCGGCGTGGCGGTGGGCGCCGGCTGCGGGTAGACGCCGGCGTCCCAACTCGTGTCCACCTGCCCGGCTGTGACCGTGAAGAGGCCGGACAGGCCGGTGGCCGGGTCGGCGTCGCTGTCCAGCTCCGGATCGGCGCCCTGGTTGGGCGGGCTAAAGACGTAGCCATCGGGCGTGACGAAACCGATACGGTAGACGCCGGCCGGCGCGCTGAAGCTGTAGAAGCCCGAAGCGTCGGTCAAGGTGAGGGCCACGTCCTGCCCCGCGCTGTCGAGCAGGGCTACCATGACGTTGGCAACGCCCGGTTCGCCGGTGTCCTGGATGCCGTCGGCGTCGAGGTCTTCCCACACGCGGTTGCCGATGGCGGCGGGCACGATGGGCGTGGGTGTGGCGGTCGCGGTGGCCGTCGGCGTGGCGGTTTCCGTCGGCATAACGGTTTCCGTCGCCGTGGCCGTCGGCGTGTCGGTGGCGGTGGCCGTCGGCGTTGAGGTGGCGGTGCCGTCCGCGGTCGGCGTCGCCGTGGGCGTGGCCGCGGGGATCGGCGTGTCGGTGGCTGTGGGTGTCGGCGTGGGCGCCAGGTAGAGACCAGCATCCCGGCTCAGGTCGGTCTGGCCCATGCCCGCGGTGAAGATGTCGGTGGCGCCGGAGGCGATGCTGACGTCGCTGTCCAACTCGGGATCGCCGCCCTGGTTCTGCGGGCTGAAGAGGTAGCCGGGCGGCGCGCTGAAGCTCAGCAGGTAGTCGCCGGGCGGCGTGGTAAAGCTGTAGCTACCGCTGGCGTTGGTCGTTTCAGTGCCGGCCAGCTCGCCGTCCGCGGTGAACAGCAGCACCAGCACGTCCGCCAGACCCGGCTCGCCCGCCTCGCGGATGCCGTCCGCGTCGAGGTCATGCCAGGCCAGGTCGCCGATGACAGCCGGCGGCGCGGGTGTGGCCGTCGGCGTCGCTGTAAAGGTCGGCGTCGCCGTGGGGGTTGCGGTCGGCGTCGCGCTGGGCGTCGGGGTCGGCGTGTCGGTGGGCGTTGGCGTCGGGATCTCCGTGGCCGTCGGCGTCACGGTGGGCGTCGGCGTAAAGGTGTTGGTCGGCGTGAACGTCGGGGTAGGCGTTTCCGTCGGCGTTGCGGTGGCCGTCGGCGTTGCGGTGGCCGTTGGCGTCGGCGTATCTGTGGCGGTGGGCGTGGGGGTGGGGGTTGCCACCTCGACGCGCTCGTACGCGCCGATGTCGCAGGTGGCTATGCCGTTGCCGTCGCCATCCTGGGGCCGCGGGAACCCGCGCTGGTCTGCGGCCTCGCAGGACGCGCCGCCGCTGCCGGGGGCGGCCGGGTTCCCCGCGTCAATGGCCGGGCTGCTGCCCGCCAGCGCATGAGTCAGCGTTCCCCCGCCGTTGTCGGCCAACGCGCCCAGCAGCGGGTCAATAGGCGAGGCGATGCTGCCCACCTGGTCGCCGGTTGCGTTGACCCAATTGCAGTTGTCAGCCTTGCCAACTAGGTTGGCGCCGCCAGACGTGATGTCGCCAGCCAGCGCCGAGCAGTCAGGGGCGTCCAAACCAAAACCTGTGCTCAGGTCCTGGTTATTAGCCAGGATGCTGTTCTGGATACTGGCGCCCGCGGAATCGCTCCACAGCCCACCGCCGTCGCCGATGTCGTCGGCGTCGCTGTCGGCTGAGTTGTTGGCGACGGTGACATTATTGAACAGCAGCGTCGTGACGTTGCCCGCGGCAATGCCGCCGCCGTTGCCGTCGCTGCCGTTGCCGGAGAACGTGCTGTTGCGGATGGCAACCGCGCCCACGTTCTCAACCCACAGTCCGCCGCCGTTGCCGCCCGCCGTGTTACCAGCAACGGTCACGGCGCTGAGCTGCAGTGTGGCGTAGCTGCCGACCGCGATGCCGCCGCCGTCGCTGCTGCTGCTGTTGCTCGCGATCGAACTGTTTTGGATATCAATCACGCAGCCAGGGCATTCGCCAGCGCCGAAGACGTAGATGCCGCCGCCGCTGCGGGGAACGGTGTTACTGTAGATCGCGCTGTCCCTGATGGTCAGGCCGCCGCCGTAGTAGCTGCCGATGCCGCCGCCGTAGCCATTGTTGTTGATGATGACGGTATTGCTGAAGACCGCGACGCCGGTCAGGTTCAGCGCGCCGTCGTTGTAGATGCCGCCGCCATACTGCGCGTAATCGGCGAATTGGACGCCAACGGTATTGCTGTAGACAACACTGTTGGTGAGTGTCAGATTGCCTCTATTAAGGATGCCGCCGCCATTGCCAGCCGGCGCATGGTTGTTGAAGACCACCAGGTCATCCCCGGTGACAACGACGCCGCCGTGGATGAGGATGCCGCCGCCGCCGCTGTAGCCGTCGTCGTTGCCGTCCGCAATGGTCAGGCCGGCGATCTCGACCTGACCGCTGGTGATGTCGAACACCCGGCTGACGTTGTCGCCGCTGACCGTCAGCGCCGCCGAGCCAGGGCCGGTGATGACCAGATCATCGCTGATCTCGAGCTGACCCAGCGCCAATACGATAGTTCCGGTGACTGACGGGTCGAACAGGATGGTATTGACGCCGGGGCCGGCGTTGGCCGCGGCGACGGCCTCGCGCAGGGTGCAGTCGCCCGCGGTGCAGTCGCCGTCGTCATGGTCATCGCTCGTGTTGACGGTCAACGGGCCGACGATGGGCGTGGCCGTGTTGGTCGGCGTTGGCGTGAGGGTCGGCGTGGCCGTGTTCGTAGGCGTCGGCGTGAAGGTCGGCGTTGGCGTAATCGTCGGCGTGTGGGTCGGCGTCGGCGTCGGCGGAATAGGCGCGTAACCGATGGTCAATCCGACGCCGCTGCCGATGGCCCCGCCGCCGCCCGTACCGGCGATGTTCTCGGCCGGCGAGCCAGGCGCCAGGTCGGCCTGCCAGATGCCGCAGTCTTGCAGCCAATAGACCTTGCCGCCGGCCGTGTCCACCGTCAACGCATAGGGCTGCTGGCTGTCGGCGCAGATGAAGCCGGGCGTCGCGCCGGTCGAGATGGTGACCACGTTCTGGTTGACGCCGCTCAGGTCGGCGCGCTTGATGTGGTGCGAGCCGCTTTCGGTCCAGTAGATGTGCTCGTTAGGGCCGTCAATGGTGATGCTGTTGACCGAGCCGGCCACGACCGAGATGACGGCTTGCGGCGCACCCCCGGCATCAACGTCCGTCCGGTAGATCGTGCTGCCAGCGCCGTAGTAGAGCTGGCCGCGTTCCGGGTCGAAGGCCAGGCCGCCGAAGGCGCCGGTGAAGACAGGCAAGGTCGCCAGGGCCAGCGTGTCCAGGTCGTAGGATTGGATGGTGGGGCTGGCGACCCAGAAGAGCCGGTTGCCGACCGGATCGAAAACCAGCGGCCCCGGCAGATCCAGGCTGCCGACGACCACCGCTTGGTTGGAGCCGTCCAGGTTGGCGCGCATGATGCGGCCGTTGTTGCGCTCGGCCCAGAAGAGGATGTGGTTGACCGGATCAACGGCCACGCCGCCGGCCTGGCTGTTGTTGGCCGCGTCGGCCAGCAGCGCGCCAGGCGAGGGATCCAGCCACGGCCACGCGCCCAGCAGCCGCGCGGTCAGCACCTGGCCGGCGCCCTGACGCGCCCAGAACAGGCCCTTGCTGTAAAAGTCGCCCGATGGCGTGGCCGTCGGCCCGCTGCGCGTCGGCGTGAGCGTCGGCGTGAAGGTTGGCGTGCGGGTCGGCGTGGCCGTGAAGGTCGGGGTCGCCGTCGGCGTGTGGGTGGGCGTCGGCGTCAACGTCGGCGTGTGGGTGGCCGTGGGCGTGACCGTGGGCAGCGGGCCGTAAACCACCGCCGGATGGCTGTTGAGAATGGTGTAGTCGGTCGCGAAGGTCTCGACCCCGCTGCCGTCCAGGTTGGCGCGAAAGACGTTGGAGCCGAACTCGGTCCAGACCATCTTGCCGCCGGCTACGTCCAGCCGCAGGCCGGAGATGTCGCGGGTGCGGGTCGCCAGCGTCTCCATGTTCTGGCCGTCGAGGCCCGCGCGGCGGATCACCCTGGCCGTGCGCTGGCTCCAGTAGACCTTCTCGCCGTAAGGGTCAATACCCAGGCCAAGGATGGTGTCGCCCAGGCCGGCGACCACGTCCTGACGGCCGCTGCCGTCCAGGTTGACGCGGCGGATCGCGCCGCCCTCGCTGTAGTACAGCTTGCCGCGCTCCGGGTCCAGCGCCAGCGCGCCCAGACTGCTGCTCAGGTTGGGCAGCAGCGTCACAGGGTCGGAACCGTCCAGGTTGGCCCGGCGCACGGAGCCTCCCCACCACTGGCCGTTCCAGTAGGAGTCGAACCAGTAGAGCTTTCCGTTCACGCCATCCACCAGGAGGCCGCCGGGGTTGTACAGGTCGTTGCGCAGCACCGTCACGCCGGAGCCGTCCAGGTTCATGCGCATCAGCCGCCCGTAGCTGCGGTTGTAGTAGGCCTCGACCCAGTAGATCTGGTCGGTGAGCGGATTGACGTCAATGCCGGCCGGGTCGGCGTACTGATCGGAGTAGCGATAGCGCAGGTCACTGCCGTCCGCGTAGAGCGACTTGATGAACAGGAAGCCGTCGGACCAGTAGATGGTCTTGGCGCGGCCGGACGGCGTCGGGGTCGGCGACACACGCGTCGCCGTGGCCGTGGGCGTATGGGTGGGGGTCGGCGTATGAGTCGGCGTCGGCGTGTTGGTGGCCGTGGCCGTGTGGGTGGCTGTAGGCGTGTTGGAGGCCGTGGCCGTCGCCGTCGCGGTGTTGGTTGGCGTGCGCGTCGGTGTGCGGGTCGGCGTATGGGTGGGCGTCGGCGTCGCCGTCACGTAGGCAAAGGCCACATCCGCGCCGACCCAGGGATCGTCCGCTGCCAGCAGTTGAACGTTGGAGGGGGCCGGCGGCAGCTCAGCCTGACGCACACCCGCAAAGTAGGCCGTCCAGTAGACCCGGCCGGCGGCGACATCCACGGCGAGACCGGAGGCGCGCTCGGCCGCACTGGCGACGGTCTCCACGTTCTGGCCGTTCAAGTCGGCCCGTTTGATCAGCGCGCCTTCCGACCAGTAGATCTTGTTGGTGGGGCCGTCTACAAAGATGCCGTCAATGGAGGCGGGGAACGCGGCGCTGTAGATCTGCTCGCGGCCGCTGCCGTCGAGCTTGATGCGGTGGATCGTCCTGTCCTCGCTCCAGTACAGCGTGCCGTACTCGCTGTCAATGGCCAGCCCGGACGGGCCGATGAAGCTGACGCCCGACAGGAAGGTATCCCGGCCCGGGCCGCCGATGTCCCAGACCTGGATGTCCCAAGTTCCGCCGTAGTACGGCTGAGTACCAAAATACAACTTACGGCGCACCGGATCCAGCGCCAGGCCCTGCGTGTTGGCCATGGTGTAGGCGAAGGGCTCGGCGCCGCTGCCGTCCAGGTTGGCGCGCATGATGCGCCGGCGCGTATACTCCACCCAGTAGACCTTGTTGGCGACCGGGTCAATCTGGATCGCGCGCGGGCGGACCCCCTCGCCGCTGTTCGGATCGTAGGCGCTGTAGATGGTGCGCGGGTTTGCACCGCTCACATCAACGATCTGGATCGAAGTAAACGCGTCGCTCCAGTAGACGTACTTGCCGTGGCCGGCGGGCGTCGGCGTCACCGGCAGCCGCGTGGGCGTGAAGGTGGGCGTCGGCGTGAAGGTGCGTGTGGGCGTCGGCGTGCGGGTGAAGGTCGGCGTTGGCGTCGCGGTCGGCGTGCGGGTCGGGGTGTGAGTCGGCGTCGGCGTCACGCCGTTGACCAGGTTGAAGGTGTTGTTGTTGAGCGGGTTCTGGTCAGCCTGCGCGCCCTGCACGCCAGCCCGGTTCTCGATCAGGCCGAGCACGCCAGGGTTGGCCTGTACGTTCATCTGCACCACGACGGTCTCACCTACCGCCACTTCGTTCAAGTTGCAGTTGATGCGGTTGCCGGGCTGCACGCTGCAGGGATCGCCGCGGCTGCTGGCGACAGATTGTAAGGTCACACCGCTGGGCAGGGCGTCGGTCACGACCACCCCGCTGGCCAGGCCAGCGCCGGTGTTTTGGACCGCCAGGGAGTAGGCAATCGGCCCTTCGGGCAGGAAGATCGGCGCCGCGGCGGTCTTGCTGACCGCCAAATCGGGCGTCGTGATGGACGGATTGCTCGCCGGGCTGAAGACCACGCCGGTCACGCTGCCCGAAAGAATGGAAACCTCGCCGCTGATGTAGAAGCTCGTCAGGCGGCGCAGCCCTGCGGGCCGGACGATGTAGACGGAGCCCTGCGGATCGGCGGCCACCGTGTCAATGTTGACCACACTATTCCAGTCGCGATAGTGCCACTGGCTGGCGTTTGTGGCCGGGTTCCACGAGAACACCAGGGCATAGCTGGCCAGGCCCTGCCAGCAGGAGGGGTTGTACACACTCCAGAACAGCTTGCCGGTGCTAGGCTCGACGAATACGTCGCGGATGGCGGTCGGAAAACACTGGAAGTTGACTCCGCCCTGCGCGCCGTCGTTCCAGAAGGTCACCGCGCCTGCGCCCTGGCCGGAGAGATCAGCGCGCCACCAGATGGTTTCGTAATAGCCGAAGCCGCCCGGCGCCAGCGCGGCCGCCGTAGACCAGTACAGCCGACCGCGCGCGGGATCCAGCGCCATGCTGGTCAGCGGGCGATCCGGGGCGACCACGGTCTCCACACCCGACCCATCCAGGTTGGCGCGCTTGATCGCGTTCGGCTCCTGCCAGTACAGCTTGCCGGCGTTGCTGTTGACGGCGATGCGCCGCGGCGAGATCAGGCCGCTGAGCACCGTCTCGACCGCGCTGCCGTCCAGGTTGGCGCGCACGATGGTCGCGCCGGCCACCCAGTACATCTTGCTGCGCGGGGCGTCCAGGGCCAGGCCGCCCGTGGGGTTGCTGGTGGAGGCTGGCACCAACACCACGATCTCCGAGCCGTCAATGGGATTGGCGCGGATGATGCCGCGGTCGGTGGCTGCGTACAGGCGATAGCCAGACGCCTTGCGCGCCGCGCAGTTGCCGTAGGCGTCGCAGACCCGCATGAAGGGCACGTTCGGGTCAATGCCGCTGGCGCTGCACGTCAGGTCCATGCGGTTCAGCCGCTGCGGTTCGCCCGCCCGCGTCAGCGTGTTGTAGGTGCGCGTGACCGTCGGGTTGGCGCACGGGAACTGCAGGTTGGCCTCGCTCAGGTTGAGGTCCTCCGCGTAGGCGGTGTAGGTGGTCTGACCCGTGCTGCCATAACCGCTGTACTGCACGTCCAGGTTGAGGCGCGGCGGCGCGGTGTCAATCTCGCCGCGCCAGTGATTCCAGGAGATGCGGTCACTGTTGCGGTTGGCCAGCACATCGCTGCCTGTCAGGTCAATCTGGTAGTTACCCTCCAGGCCCGCGGGAACCTGCGCCGTCCAGGCAGAGGTAAGGACGCCGGCGCCGGTCTGGGACGCGTTGACCGGGCTCCATGAGCTGTAGAGACCTGCCACCTGGGCTGCGCTCAGCGCCGAGGGAAAGACCTTCACTTCGTCCAGCAGGCCGCTGAAGCGCGTGCTGATCGCCTGGCTGGCCTCGCCAAAGAGGATGCTGCTGTCGCCGACGTAGCTCGACGATGCCTTGAGGCCGCTGGCCGCCAGCTTGCCATCCACGTAGAGCTTCTGGCCGCCCGCGCCCACCACGTGCGCCGCCATGTGCCACTGGTTGTCGCCGTAATTGACGCCGGCCGAGCAGATGCTCTCGCGGCTGCCGTTGAAGACATCCACGCAGACGTTGCCGCCGCTGAGGTAGACCTGGCGGTCGGTGTTGAAGGCGCCGCTGATCAGCGTGCGCACGCTGGAGATGCCGCAGTTGCTGCAACCCGCCTTGAACCACTCGGTCAGGGTGTAGTTGCCGGCTTCGACGGCCACCGACGTTGCGCGCACCTGCTGCCCGCCCGCGGCCGCGCCGTCGAACTGCAGGGCGCGGCCGAAGCGACCGGCCACGCCGGCCGTCGGGCAGGAAGTCGTGGTGCACAAGGCCACCCGATTCTTGCCGGAATCGTCACGGTAAAGTCTCGACCCAGGCAGATCGTCCAGGTAGAGCAGCAGCAACGTGTTGGAATAGACGTCGGTGACGATGTCCGGTGTGTAGGAGACCTCGGCCCCGCCGACGCCGGCCTGGATGGCGTCGGTCTCGGTGATGACGCCGCCGATGGTGATGGTGCGGGTGATGAGATCCATGGCCGGCACATCGCCCGGCGGCGCGTTGGAAGGAATCTCGTTGAGGCTGACGATGGGCGGCGTGCTGTCCAGCCGCACGGAACCGGCGGCGTAGCTGGCGCTGGGAGTCACATTGCCAGCCCGATCCACGGCGCGCACCTGGACCTCGTACAGGCCCGTCGGGTAACGCTGGCCGAGGTCGGGCAAGGCATAGTCAATGGCCCAGTTGACCTGGTTGCCGCCAGCCGGCGTGATCTGCGCATTCTGCCAGCCTGCGCCGTCGGGGGTGATGAACACCTGCACCAGGTCAACGCCGCTGACGCTCTGTCCGCTGCCCGGATCGTTAGCCGCGCCGGTCAGGTGAATGACCCAGCGATCGTCGGCGCCCTTGACCGCGGCCATGATGTCGGCCGGAATCGTGGCCGTGACTGTTGGCGTCTGCGCGTCCACGTACAGCGTGGCCGTGGTGGCCGTCGCCTGCACATGACCGACGACGTCGGTGGCGCGGGTGGACACGGTATGCGCGCCTTCGGCCGCCGGCACCTCCCATTCCAGCGCCCAGGCATAGCGGGCGTTGCCGCGCGGCAGCACGCCGACCGGCTGCGCGTCCTGCCAGGCGCCGCTGTCAATGCGCACCTGGACACGGGTAACGGACGACGTAGGATCGCTGGCCAGGCCGCCGAGCATGATCGTGCGACCGGCCGGGGCGAACTGCGTGGTCAGGCTGGAGGTTGGGAGATCGTCGTCAATCAGCAGGCTCAGCGACCTGGTCTGGTCGAAGCTGCCGAGGTTGACGGTGGGCGAGCCGGGGTAGACGGCCAGCAGGGACCCATTGGCGCGGCCGCTGATGGACGTGGCCCTGGATGAACTGCCGTTGGGGATCGTAAAGGGCGCCACGCTGCTCTGTTGGCCGCCGCGACTCAACAGCACGGGCGAGGTGAGCGTAGCCGCGCCGAGTTCGGGCGGGAACGTGTTGACAAAGCTGCCGGAAAGGGTCAGGTTAGCGTTGGCGTCGGGCACGCCGGGCTGGCTGGCGTTGGTCAACGTCGCTGTGTAGACCAGCGAGTTGCCATAGCGGACCACGCGGTCGCTGTCGCTAATCGAAAGGGCGATGGAGGCCGGATTGGGCGTCGCCGCACGCGGATTGGTTCCCAGGTTCTTCTCGGCAAGATCGTCCAACCCATCGCCGTCGGAATCGCGCATGCGCGGGTCGGTCGTCACCAGGGTAGATAAGCCGGTCGCGTAGGTGAACTGCCAGCCGTTCACCTCAACAGCGTCGCTGAGGCCGTCCCGGTCGGTGTCCGACCTGGTGGGATCAGTTCCCAGGATGGCTTCACGGTAATCGTTGAGGCCATCGCCGTCGGTGTCGGCCAGACTGTTGGATGTACCCAGGCGCACTTCGCTGCCATCGGGCAGGCCGTCGCCGTCGGCGTCGTAGGTGGCGTCGTTGGGGTCCAGTCCCCCAGAGCCAGCGCCGGCCGCCAGCAGCCCATCGCCGTCGTGATCCATCTGCGGCCGGAAGCGGCTGTCCCAGGCCAGGCTGTAGAACTCGTCCAGCGTGGCCGGAAAGACGTCGGGATAGAGGCTGTCGCCGAGGAAGGTCTTGGTGTCGCCGCGCAGCGTGATGTCCGAGCAGTAGTCGGCCCAACATTCGTAGCCCGGCATGGCGTAACCCATGTAGAAATAGAGCGGAATCTGCCGATCCAGGCCCTTCGAGAGGGTCTGCCACGGGCTGGCGATGATTTGCTCAGCATAGCCTGTGTGGAAGTTGATCGTATTGCTGTCTGGCCAGGGCCCATACCAGATTCGGTACCGCTTGCTGCGGAACGACTGGACCTCCTGCCAGGCGTTGCTCATGGCGCTGCGCGCTGCCGCTGGCGCGCTGGCCCCGTCGCCGGCCAGCCTGTAGGTGACGGTGGACGAGCGCAGGTTGAAGGCCGAGAAAAATGAATCGTACTTGACAATGGCGCCGCCGCCCGGCACTTTGTTGAAGAGGGTCGTCCGTACGGGCGCGGCAAAGCTGACCTGGTTGCCGTGCATGAAACCGTTGTTGGGGTTGGCCAGGTTCAACGCAAACGCGCCCATCCTGACCAGGTCCTGGCTGCCGTTGGCATCCACGTGGTCGAAGTCAATGGCCGAGCCGCTGCTGTAGATGAACTTGGCCAGCGCGCCGGTGAGGGCGCCGACCAGGCTGAGGCACGCGCCGGAAACGCCAGCTTCACACAGGCCCATGAGCAGCAGGTCTACGAAACCCAGCACAGCCGTCACAATGAAACCGATCACGGTCAGCGACAATGCGAACATGACGATGGCGACGATCGTGCTGGCGATGGCGAAGGCCAGGGCTGTGTTGAAAGCAACGGTGCCGACCTTGACATCGCCCGACAGCGCCTGGTACATGAAAATGCCCCAGGGAATCGCGATGCCGATGACCAGGCCGACGATTGCGGCCACCTTGGTCAGGCCGACGATCTCGGAGCTGGCGCCCAGCACCTTGCCTAGGGCCGCGCCCTGCGAGACCTGGGTCGCGACGGCCACCTCCTGGACAAAGGTCTTGAGCGTCAACAGCGGCGCGACAATGGTGGCTACCGCCGCGGCCAGCCCCAGGAAGACCACACCGGCCAGCTTGAGCGGGTTGTTGTCCAGCGCAGAACCGATCGCAAACAGGGTGATGCCGACGATGCCCGACACGATGGTGGCCGCGGTGCCGACGCCGACAAAGGTCTGGAACGCGCCCTCGCCGTTGGTAATCAAGCTCAGCTTGCGCCGCAGCGTCTCCAGCAGGTTAACCGTTCCCAGGTCGTCTAACGTCTTGGTTGCGCTGTTGGTGTTCTTGAGAATGCCAATGTACGATTGTACATCGCGCGGACTGACGTAGTAGGTCAACACGAGCTGGTTGATGATCAGCAGGTTTGCCACGCGGCCGATGCCCATAGGCAGGCTGGCCATGGCCTGCAAGTCCTGGTCACTAGTCGCGCGGCTGGGATCGTTGACCAGGGTGTCGGCAAACTGCACGGGCCGCGCCCAGCCGCGGCTGAGGGACAGGTAGTAGAGCTGCAGAATCGCCAGCTTGCCCGCGGCCACGTTGACGTCCTCACCAGGCTCGGCCCCGGCGTACGTCTGATCCCTGACCGCCCAGGCATCCTCGATGGGCATGGTCTCCCACTTGGCCGCCGCGCTGTTGTACCGGTATTTGGTCATGTTGAGCCCGGCCACGGTCTGCAAAGGGGCGCCGTTGTCGGCCCGAAAATCAAAAATCAGCGTGTTACCGGACCACTGCGCAGCCTGGCCCGCGCCGACCTGCGCCAGGTTCAGCGCGCGGAAACGTTCCTCGCGGGCGAAGAGCAGCGAGGGTGAGATGGGTGCGCCTGCCGACCAAAACGGGGTGAAGACGCTGCCTAGCAGAGCCTGCGTATCGCTGGTCGCCAGCCGGCCAAAGGCCTCGTCCCGGTGGCCGTAGGACTTGTTGACGACCCGCAGCACGTTGGGCAGCCCCCAGCGCTGGACGCTGGGCACGCCGGCGTTCTGCAAACGATCGAGCCGACCAGCAATGGTCGGCGCATTGACGCCGCGACCGTTTACGGTCAGGTCAGGCTGGCCGTCGCCGTAGCACGTCCCATTGATGACGGTGTCGCAGTCGCGGGCCGACAGGAAGGCCCCGTCCAGACCGACGCTCAGCGGCGTCAACACGCTGTCAGGCTCAGGCGGGTTTGGAGCGGTCGGATCTTCGTAGAGGATGGCAAAATCAACGCCCCGGTTCTCGCGGATGTTGAGACCGGTCAGCTTCCATTCGTCGTAGTAGGTCTGCACGGGCTGGATGCTGTTGTAGCCGTCGTAACGCACACAGACTCCCCCATCATAGTCCGCGCACTGATCCAACAGCATCTGCACGATCCACACCAGCCGCACCTGCTGCGCGCTGCCCCAATACGTGCCCGGTTTGTAGAGCATCTTGCCGTAGAACGCCACGCGGTCTTCGGTATTCGGCTCGACCACCAGGTTGAGCGGCACGTAGACGACCTTGGGTGGATAAGCGGCGCTGTTGAGGCTGCGAACGGCAATACCGCCGAACTGATCCAGCTCCTGGTCGCTGGGCAGATTGTTGTTGGCGCCGGCAACCTGAATCTCCAGCATCGGGATCAGCTTGATGTCGCCGTTGTCGTCGGGCGACATGGCGCAGACCGCGTTTGGATCCCGGCCGTTGGAGATCGCCTGCTGCACGCAAACGTCGAAGAAGGTTTGCGCGTCGTTCGGCCCGCGCTCGGCGCGCTGAATCTGGCCGCGAGCGTCGCCGCTCGGCCAGTCCAGCACGTTGAAGGCGTACCAGAGGCGGGCGGGGTTGGTGGGGCGCAGTTGGAATTCCACATACGTCGGCGCGTTGGGGGTCAGGCCGTTGATAGTCAACGCCAGGGGCGCGCTGCCGCTGAACGTCGGACTGCCGGCCTTGAAGGGGGACAGATCAACACCGTTGGGCGCGCCGTCGCCGTCCAGGTCGCGGTCGGCAATGTCGGGCACACCGTCGCCGTCGCTGTCGGGGCAGGCGGGGAAGTTAGTGCACTTTTGGCCGTCGAGCACCCCGTCGTCCAACGTGCTGGCCTTTTGCGGATCGCTGTACCAACGCTGGCCGCCCAGGAGAAAGCCAATGACCTCCTGGTAGTCGGTCAGCACGTCGCCGTCGCTGTCGGCCCTGAACGGATTCGTGCCCAGGAGCGTTTCTTGAACATCGGTCAGACCGTCGCCGTCGCTGTCCGCGCCGTCATCGGGCGCGGTTGCCAGCCGGGGTAGCTCTTGCGTGTCGGCTGCCGCCGGGTTCGTTCCCAGCGCGAGCTCGCGCGCATCGCTCAGTCCATCCGCGTCCTGATCCGCGCCGGTGTCTTTCTCGAGCAGCGCCAGCTTCTGCGCCGCCCGCAAGCTGTTCGCTTGACGATCCTCGTTGTACGCGGCGAGGGCGTCATTGACTCCATGCGTGGTCTGATTCTCAGCCGGCGCCTGGGATTTGACGTAGGCGTCGAACCGCTGCCATTCGGCTGCTTGCAGGATGGGCGCGGCCAGCATGATCAGGAGCACCGACAAGGTAATCGAAACGTAGAGTCTGCGTGAGCGGCTTCTGCGCGCCAGCGCCACGGTCAAGGCCAGCACGGCGAACAAGGTGAGCAACTGGGCCGCGGCCTGCGGCACGCCGGCGATCAGTCTCCGCGCCGCGGCCGATTCCAGATTGAGGAGCAGCGGAGACAGATTGGCTGCCAGCCGGGGCGCAGGCTGGTGGCGATAGGTGAACGTGACAGAAATTTTGGCTTTGGTGCGGTAGTCGGCATTGGCCGCGGCGGGCAGATCCAGGTGGATCAGTTGGCGCGCCGGTAAGCCGCTGGGCGCCAGCCACAGCTCGCCGCTGCCGGTCAAATAGACGTATTGTTCTGGCAGGTCAAGGGTGATTCCGCTCGGCAGCGCGCCCTTGCTGGCAAGCGCCTGCTGCATCTGGTCGCGCAGGTAGCGGGCGTAACCCGGCCCGTCCATCTCAAAGGCGTAGCGCGTCAAGCCGTTCTCGACATCGGCCACCCTGATATTCTTGGCTGCATGCAAAAATGTGAGGAAGTCGCCTTCGGGCGCAAAGCCGCCGGTGAAATTATCGGTCGCCTGCCATTCGCCATCCCCTCGGCGCGCAAACGCCTTGTCCCCCTCGACCTTCACCTGGGCGGCCGAGTTGGCATCGAGCGCGCTGCCGCCCTGCGACCAGACGGCTAATTGCAGCGTCTGTGCGGTCAGATCAGCGTCGCCCTCGAGATACAGGCGTTGGATCTTGCTCGCGCGTCCCACGTTGCCGGCCGTCGGCAGCGGAATCACTTCTTGTTCGATGTCGGCCGCGAACTGATACGCACCTGCATCGCGCACCTGTTGCCAGGCTGTCATGACGGCGCTGCGCGCCCTTGCAGGTTCGGCGTACGCCAGCCGCTGCCAGCCGCTGCCGGCTGCGGCGGTGAACAGGATCGCGGCAACGAATGTAGTCGCGACGAACAGTAGGCGCGCGCGCCAACGAGGGCGCGGGGCGCGACGGCCTGGCTGCTTCAGCGGGTGATTCTTTGACATGGGACGAACCTCGATCGAACGACGGTGTTCAGGGGTTCTGTGTCATTGGGGTGCGGCCTCCAGCGCGGCGCACGGCGCGGTCAAAGCGTCGTACATTATCGCTTACAGGCAGCGGGGCAAGATGTGGTGTAAATTCCGGTGTGCATCCTGACCAAACAGACGAATCCGTACGCGCAACCAACCCCGCCCGACCGTGAACGGGTTGGGCTACGAGGTGAAAGGCCCTCTCGGGCCTGACAACTTGCATCTCGCAGCAGGCGCGTTTCAGTTTCGCGGCGCAGCTCCCGGCGCTTCGGCTACTGCCAAAGTCGCCAGGGTGAGCTTGGCAAGGGTTGCAGCGATCGTTCGGCTGAGACCTCGGTCGAGTCGCTCGCGACGAAGTCTTAATCGCCCGACCCGACCCCAGTTTGAAAGGCGCCTGGACGCCCGCGCGGCGGTTGACGACGGGCGGCGGGTAGCTTATAATCCTTGCCAATCACCGCACACAGGAGTTTAGCTATGCAAATCGGCTTCATCGGCCTCGGCATCATGGGCAGCCGCATGGCCGCCAACCTACAAAAGGCGGGCTACAGCCTGGTCGTCCACAACCGCACGCAGGCGAAGGCGGAAGCTCTGCTAGGGGGCGGCGCAACCTGGGCGCAGTCGCCGGCCGACGTCGGTCGCCAGGTCCGTACGCTGTTCACCATGCTGGGAGATCCCCAGGCCGTGGAACAGACAGCGCAGGGCGCGGATGGTTTTCTGACCACGCTGTCCCCCGGCAGCCTGTGGGTTGATTGCAGCACCGTCAATCCGACGTTTACACGGCAAATGGCCGCGGCCGCGGCGCAGCGCGGGGTGCGCTTCCTTGATGCGCCGGTGGCTGGCAGTAAGACGCCCGCCGCGGCCGGCCAGCTCACTTTCCTGGTGGGCGGCAGCGCAGCCGATCTGGAGGAGGTTCGCCCCTACCTGGACGTCATGGGTCAGCGCATCGTGCCCATGGGCGAACAAGGCATGGGCGCGTCCATGAAGATCGTTCTCAACTCCCTCTCCGGCGGCGCCATGGCGGCCTTCGCTGAGGCCATGGCCCTGGGCCAGGCGTTGGGCCTGTCGCAGCCGGCGCTGCTCAATTTCCTGCTGGGCGGGCCGGCGGTGGCCGGCGTTGTCACCGGCAAGCGCAGCCGAATCGAGACCGGCCACTTCGACGACCCCGATTTTCCACTGACCTGGATGCGCAAGGACCTGCAGCTCGCCAGCCAGACTGCCTACGAGCATGATGTGGCGATGCCGCTGGTCAACGCGGCCAAGGAGGTCTACGCCCTGGCGGTGCGCTACGGGCTGGGTGAGGCTGACTTCTCTGCCATCTACCGCTTTCTGAACGTCACGCAGCGCGAATTTGAGGCGTGATGGTGACGCACTCCGCGCCGTCGCTGATGGTGCACGCAGAAACGGACGCGCAGCGTTGGAACGCAGCGTTAGCGTCGCTGCCCGCGCACCATGTGCTGCAGAGCTGGGAATGGGGCGAGATCAAACGCCAAACCGGTTGGTGGGCGCATCGTTTGCTGTTCACGCAGCAGGGCGCGATCGTGGCCGCGGCGCAGGTGCTGACGCGGCGCCTGGGCCGCGCGCCGCTGGCCGTGCAATACACGCCCAAAGGCCCCGCGCTCGATTATGCGGACCCGGCGCTGACCGTACAGGTGCTGGCTGCGCTGGAGGACTACGCCAGGCGCAGCCGCGCCATCTTCATTAAGATGGATCCTGACGTGCCCGACGACACCGCGCGCGGCCGCGCTATCTTGGACCTGCTGCGCCAGCGGGGCTGGCAGGCGGCGGCAGAACAGGTGCAGTTCAAGAACACCGCGCTGCTCGATCTAGCGGCGGGCGAAGAGGCGGTGCTGGCCGGCTTCAAGCAGAAGTGGCGCTACAATGTGCGCCTGGCCGGTCGCAAAGGAGTGACGGTGCGCCGCGGCTCGACAGCCGAGTTGGAAACTTTCTATCGCTTGTATGCCGAGACTGGCGCGCGCGATGGGTTCTTGATTCGACCGCTGGCCTATTACCGTGACGCCTGGCAGACGCTTTTGAACGGCCAAGGGCAGGTCGGGGGCTGCCTGCTGTTGGCGGACGTGGGCGCGGAGACGGTGGCCGGGCTCTTCATCGCACGCTTTGCGCGCACGGCCTGGTATCTCTACGGCGCTTCCAGCAGTCAGCAGCGCGAGGCCATGCCCAATCATCTGCTGCAGTGGGAAGCGATGCGTTGGGCGATCGCGCAGGGCTGCACGACCTACGACCTGTGGGGCGCGCCAACAGAGATGAGCGAAAGCGACGCGCTGTGGGGCGTCTGGCGCTTCAAAGAAGGATTTGGGGCTCGCATGGCTTCTCACATCGGCGCGTTCGATTTTGCGCCGTCGGCCTTGACCTACTACCTCTACACGGTCGCCATGCCCCGGGTGCTCAACTTGATGCGTCGGCGGCATCGCGCGACGCCGACCGCTTGAAAAAACCTCACCAAGACACAACGCGCACGAAGAACCGCTCTGTCTCTGTCTCTGTGTCTTCGTGCCTTTGTGTGAGATCTTCAACGGGCTTTCCATCTCACGGGACGCGCAGGATGCGGATCGTGGGGCCAGGACGACGCCATGGGTCAGGCGCGAACTGGATCACCAGGGGCAGCTCGCGCCAGAAACGCTCATAAGCCGCAACAAAGTCAGCGTAACGGGCCGGTTCGGCGTAGAAACGATCGTACATGTCGCTGCTGGCCGCAACGAACTGAGCGCCGCGTGTCCGGAAATAGTCCGGCGTGGATTGACCCAGGGTCGGCACCTCTTCCAGTTTGATCGTCGCGCTCCAGAAAAGCCCGGTGTACCATTCACTGCCCACCACGGTTTGCGCGGGCACGTGATCACGGAACCAGCGAATCGCCAGCACCTGCGTGTTGGGCTGCGCGCTTTGGAACGCGCGGCGCAGCGACGTGAAGGCCGGCTGGCTCAACGTCAGCAGGAGCAGCGCAGCCAGGCTAACAGTCAGCGCCAGGGGCATCTTGCGCCTAGATCGTGATCCACGCAGGTGGACTTCGTATGCGTTGCTGCGACTTCCACTCGCCTGCGCCGCGCCGCGGGCAATCGTCAGCACCCCTTGCGCTGTCCACAGCGCCACGATGGGCAACACCGGCACGAGCCAGTGATCCCAGCGCAAGTTCGACGCGCCGATGCCCAGCCAGTAGAGCAGCGGGAAAGCCGCCGCGATCCAGCCGCGCGCCGCGTTTCCGCGGCGCAGCCGGCCGACGGTCGCTGCGCCGAACGCCGCAGCGATCATCCCCGGCCAGCCAACCGCGCCGGGCAGGGCGACCGCCACATACCACCACCAGTTTTGCAAACCGGGCAGGCGCTCCGCGCCCGCATGACCACCCCGATTCTCGAAGAGCAGATTCGGAATGGCCGTTTGCCAGTCGAGGAGAACATAGGGCGAGGTGATGGCAAAGGCGGCGGCCGCGGCCAACGCGGCCAGACCCAGCGCGCCGAGGTCAGGCCTGCGCCCGCGGCCGGGGCGTGTGATCCAGGCGACAAGCCAGGCCGCAAAAACCACCCCGGTGGTGATTTTGGACGCCGCGGCCAGGCCTGTTGCGACCCCGGCCAGCAGCGCCCAACGACGCGTGGGGCGATCGGCAAAGCGGATCGCAGCGTAAACCGCCAAGAGGACGAAGAAGGCGGCCGGGGCATCGCTGCGCGCCCAGGTCGTCCATTCCCGGTGCATGGGGTTGACCGCGAGGAAGAGCGCGGCCAGCAGACCCAGGCGGCGGCCGCCCAGGCGCGTTCCCAGCCGCCAGACGAGCGCCACGGTGGCGACGGCCCAGGCAATGCTGAGCAGGCGCGCGGTCACGTAGAACAGCGTAGGATCGGCGCTTAGCTGGGCTTGCAGCGCCGCCGGCTGCGCCAACTGACCGGCCGCGTGGCCGATGACGTAGAGGAGACCATAGAGCAGCGCCAGCGGGTAGATGACGGTGGAGCCGGGGTGCCCAAACCAGTGCGGGTTGAGATCCCCGCTGACCACCATCTGCACCGCGGGATTGATGAAGGCGTTCTCACCGTCGCCGGTCAGCACGTAGGGCAGGCCAAACCAGAAGCCGTAGACGCGCAGCCCAAACGCCAGGCACAGCACGAGGACCAGCGCGCCGTAGCCCCGTGCTCGCGCGGCCTGGCTCACCTAACGATTCTCCGCCACATTGCCATCGCGTCGCCTACCCACGTTGCAGGAACGACAGCGGCGCACGGAGCTGGCTGACCATCGGCTGCGGTGGATAAACGTCCGCGCCCAGTGGGCCGGGGGCAAGGCCGATCTGACCGAGGAGGCCAAAATCGAAGAAGGAATTGTGGGAGACAAGTTGATCATCCGCGCCGCGAGTCTTCCTTTCCCATGGTCTTTGGCCTGGTTGCCGCCGGGGATTGCATTGGACAGCGCGCATTTTACCACAGCGCGGCCTGGCCGCGGAAGTTCGTGCGCAGCTTGGTGTTTTTTGGGCCTGCGGGCTTTGGTGCTACAATGTCCGCACTTGCCAACCAGTACGCGTCATGTCAAGCTTCACGGCTTGTGCGTCGCACGACCACGGCTGAGGGCAATCCGCCTCCCCATTTCCACCTATTTCATGAGCTGCAGGAGGAAACGTATTGTGAAACCGATCCGTATCGTCACGCTGTTTGCTGTTTTGGCTCTGCTGTTAGTCCCATTGGCAGCCAACGCAAACCCACCCGCGACCGCCGCGCAACCAGCGCCGGCCAGTTCCACTTCCCCCCAATCCAAAACACCCGATGCGCCCTGCGCCTTGCTCGATGATGCGACGGCGCGTGGGCTGATGTCTGGCATGTTCGAAACCAAGCTACTCATCGCCTGTGGACGTCAGAACGAACTGGGCCAGGTCAAGTCCGACGCCGCGTCGGCCAGCCAACCGGGCGTTCCCTTCCTGGGCGCTGATGTCCTGGTGAACAACCCGGCCCTCGACACCGGCGGCACCTCGCACACCCAGAGCGAAACCACCATCGCCCGTAACGAGACCACCGGTACGATTTGCTCGGCCTACAACGACTCGTACAGCGGCGTCGTCCAGGGCATCGGCTATGCTGGCTTTAGCCGCTCAACCAACGGCGGCGTCAGCTTCACCGACAACGGCGCGGTGCCGGCGGCCGGCGGCGGCCAATCCTTCGGCGACCCTAGCCTGGTTTGGCGCAAGTCTGATGGCCTCTTCTACATCACGTCGCTGCACACCAACGGCCTGGGGCTGTGGAAGTCCACCGACGACTGCGCCACCCTCACCTGGGTCGGCATGGCCCATTCGGGCGCGAACGATGATAAGGAACTGATGGCGGTTGACAACAACCCGGCCAGCCCCTTCTACGGTCGCATGTACATTGCCTGGACCGACTTCACCGATTCCCGGATTCGCGCAATCCGCTCGACGGACGGCGGCCTGACCTGGTCAGCGCCGGTCATCTTGAGCGCGGCCAGCACGGACGTACAGGGCGCCTGGCCCACGGTCGGCCCTAACGGCAACCTGTATGTCTCCTGGGTGCGTTGGAACCCCTATCCCAACGGCCCCATCAACATCGAAGTCGTGCGCTCCACCGATGGCGGCGCCACGTTTGCTGCCACGGCCAACCCGCTGACCGGCGGCATCAACCCGCAGGCGTCTGGCCCAACCGCAAGCTGCGGCCGGCCCGCACTGAATGGCAACATCCGCTACCTGCCCTCGCCGCAGATCACGGTGTCGCCTAACGGCAACGTGCACGTCGTTTACAGCCGCGACCCGGACGGCCTCAACACCGGCGACGTGATTGACGTCTACTACCGCCGCTCAACCGACAACGGCGCCACCTGGGGCGCGGAAGTCAAACTGAACGACGACGCCACGACCCGCGACCAGTTCTTCCCGACCATCAGCGCCGGGCCAACAGGCCGCATCGTGGCTACCTGGTATGATCGCCGGCTCGACGCTGGCAACCTGCTTTTCGACTACTACATGCGCGTTTCGCATGACGGCGGCGTCACCTGGCAGGCAAGCCAGCGTGTGAGCGATGTCTCGTCGCCGGTCTACATTGACCCCAGTCTGGCAGCCTGCTACCACGGCGATTACGATCAGCAGCTTCAGGATGCCGGCTTCGGCTACATCCAGTGGTCCGATGATCGCAACATTCAAAGTGCGCACCAGGACCCCGATGTCTGGTTCGACAAGGAAGCCTTCGCGCCGGATTACACGTTGGATGTCACGCCGGCCTCGCAGGCCGTCTGCGCACCGGCCAATGCGACCTACACGGTAAATGTCGGCTCGGTCCTGGGCTACGTGGACCCCGTCACGCTCGGCGTCAGCGGCAACCCGGCCGGGACAACCACCGGTTTCAGCACGAATCCGGTCACCCCGCCCGGCGCCAGCACCCTGACCATCGGCAACACCGGCGCGGCTGCAGCCGGCAGCTATAACATCACGGTTTCGGCCACTTCGACCTCCGGTCCGAAGTCCGCCGGCGTCGTCCTCAATCTGTACACCGCCGCGGCCGGCCAGCCAACACTGACCGCGCCCGCCAACGGCGCGACCAACGTCTCCGCCACGCCAACCTTCACCTGGAACGCGGCGACTCAGGCGGCCACCTATAGCATCGAAGTGGCGACGGATGCCGGTTTCACGAATATCGTCGCCTCGGCCAGCGGCCTGACAGGGACCACCTGGAGCGGCGCCACGTTGAACACCAGCACGATGTACTACTGGCGTGTGCAGGCGACCAACGCCTGCAGCGCCGGCAACTATTCCGCTGTCTTCAGCTTCACCACCGTCGCGGCCCCTGGCGACTGCGGCCCCGGCACGACGGCCAACATCCTCTACCAGTACGGCTTCGAAGCCGGCGCCAGCGGCTGGACGCACAGCGCCGCTGCAGGCACGGACAGTTGGGCGATCATCACGACGAACCCGCACAGCGGCACGTCGCACTACCGCGGCCTCGATCCGGCCACGGTCTCTGACCAGCGGCTGGTCTCGCCGGCCGTCGCGATTCCCAGCGGCCAGAACCCCGTGACGCTCAAGTTCTGGCACTTGCCCAACCTGGAGAACAGCGGGACGACCGCATGCTACGACGGCGGCATCCTGGAAGCGACGACCAACGCCGGCACGACCTGGACGCAGGTGGCGAACGCCAACCTGCTGGTTGGCCCCTACACCGGCGCGGTCTCCGCCAGCTTCGGCAACCCGCTGGCCGGCCTACAGGCCTGGTGCAACGGGACCGTCTACTTCCAAACCATCGCCGACGTCAGCAGCCTGGCCGGGCAGACCGCGCAGTTCCGCATGCGCCTCGGCTCCGACACCTCGGTGAGTGATGTGGGTTGGGACATTGACGATGTGACGGTGCAGAGCTGCCAGCCGGCGCAACCGACCGCGACGCCGACGGCGACGACCGTGCCGCCCACCGCCACCCCGACGTCAACGGCGGTGCCGCCAACCGCGACGCCGACGGCGACCGCTGTGCCGCCCACGGCGACGCCGACGGCGACGGCTGTGCCGCCCACGGCCACCCCGACCGCAACGCCGACGACCCCGCCGACCGGCGTGGAGTTGAGCAGCCTGAACCGCGGCGCAGGGTCGAGCAACCTGTGGCTGCCGCTGGCTCTCGCCCTCGTGCTGCTGGCTGTGGCGGGCATGGCGCTGCGCCGGCGCACCGCGCGTTAAGCGCATACAAAATCACGGGGTCTGACTGATTGTGGCCGCCGGCTTCATCGCCGACGGCCATGCGCCAGCCATCCCTGTTCAGTTTCATGCATGGCGTTCTGGCCTGGTTCATCTTCAGGCCAGAACGCCCATCACCTGTGAGCGACTAGCGGCTTCGGGTGATGTCATTGGCGCCACATCAAGCGCCGCACGGTCCATCACATGTCCGGGGTAATTAGCGTGTCTTCGACAGATCAGCGGCCCACTCGCTCTCAAACACCGCGCATTGTTCAAGGGCCAAAGATCTGGTCGCTTCTTTCGTACGAAACCCAGACCCGTCTCTTTTTGGTTCCCTTTTTTCTTGGCTCCCTGATCTTGATCGTCCTTCCCGCCCTGATTACCCTGGTCGTAGCTTTCACCAAGTACAACGCCATCCAGCCGCCGATCTGGATCGGCCTGGACAACTTTCGGGCGCTGCTGGCTTCGCCGCTGGCGCGGCTGTCGCTGCGCATCTCGCTGCAGTTCATCTTCCTGGCTGTGCCGCTGCGTTTGATCGGCGCGCTGCTGCTGGCGCTCTTGCTGCAGCGGGGCGGTCGCCTGTTCGGCGGACTGCGCGCCGTGGTCTTTCTGCCGACCATCCTCCCCGAAGGCGCCTACGCACTGATCTGGCTGTGGATCCTCAACCCGCTGTATGGCCCCTTGAACGCCGTGCTGCACGCCGTGGGACTGCCAACGCCTGACTGGCTGCTCAACCCAACGACCGCGCGGCTGAGCATGGTGCTGATGGCGCTGTTCACCATTGGCGAGGGGATGGCGCTGCTGCTGGTTGGCCTCAAGACCATTCCTAGGGTATACTATGAGGCGGCACGTGTTGACGGCGCGAACGCCTGGCAGTCCTTCTGGCGCATTTCCCTGCCGCTGCTCACGCCGTGGCTGCTGATTCTGACGTTTCGCGATATCGTGGTCAGCCTGCAGAATACGTTCACGCCGTCCTTTGTCATGACTTACGGCGGCCCCTATTACGCCACGACCTTCGTACCGCTGATGCTTTTCGAACTGGCCTTTGACCTCTTCGATTTTGGCGTGGCCGCGGCGATGACCGTGGTTCTGTACTTGTTGACCAGCCTGTTGGTGGTGGGCATTGTGAACCTGGTTGGACTAAACAGACATGACGACGTCGCCTGAACCGGCCGAAGAGCATGTCCCAGCGCCGCCCGCAATCGCCCGCGCGGGCCAAGCGCCGCGTTCTAGGCGAGAAACTACCCGCTTTGTCGTTTTGGCCGTGGTCGGAGTCGCCGTGGCGGTTGTGTTCGTTCTGCCGCTCTTCTGGATGGCGGTCGTGTCGCTGCGGCCCGTGGGACTGCCGCCCCCCCGCACCGTCGAGTGGTGGCCGGCCGATCCGCAGTGGGGCAACTACATCGAGATTTTTCGCCAGGTGCCGATGGCCCGTTACCTGCTCAACTCGGCGCTGGTCGTCGCGGTCTCCGTGCCGCTGACACTGCTCACTGCGTCGCTGGGCGGATTTGGCCTCTCGCAGCTGCGCGATCCCTGGCGCAGCCGCCTGGTGGTCGCCGCCGTTTTTCTGCTCATGGTGCCGCCGTCAGCCGTCTGGCTGTTCCGCTACCAAATGCTGAGTTGGGCCGGCCTCTTGCGCACGATATGGTCGTTGATCCTGCCGGCCTTTGCCGGCGGCGGGCCGCTGCTGGTGCTGATCTTCTACTGGACGTTCCGCCGCACGCCGGTCGAGATGTACGAGGCGGCGCGGCTCGAAGGCGCGGACGCTTGGACGGCCTACCAGGAGCTTGCCATGCCCATGGCTCGACCAACGGTGGCCGCGGTCGTTATGTTAGCCTTCGTTCTGTTCTGGAACGACTTTACCAACCCGGTGCTCTATCTGTACCGGCCGCAGACCTACACCCTGCCGATCGGCGTGCAGATTCTCAAGCAGCTCGATGCAACGAACTGGCCGCTGTTGATGGCCGGGGCCACCTTCATGACCATCCCGATCATTGTGATCTTCTTTGTCTTGCAGCCGCTCTTTCTGAGCGACAACTCCATCGCTTCACTCTTGGAGAAAAGCTGATGCGCAAACTGATTCTGCTGTTGTTCACTCTGTTGTTGATGGCGCCGGCCCTGGCGGGCTGCGCCACCGCGCCGATCCAGCACTCGACTGCGTTCATGGTCTCCGGCAGCAAAGAGGAGTACGATGCTTACCAGAAGCTCGTGGACTCCTTCCAAACCGCCAACCCGGCCTACAAAGTGGAACTGCGCTACGTGCCGGACGATGCCGATTATCTGCGCCGCCTGGCGGCCGATTTCGCCGCTGGCGCGCCCGCGGACGTCATGCTGCTCAACTACCGCCGCATTGCCCCGTTCGCCGATGAAGGCGCGCTGGGGGCCGTTGGGCCGTATCTCGCCAAAAGCCAGGTGATCAAAGAAGGCGATTTCTATCAGCCGGCCCTGGATGCGTTTCGCTACAAGGGCGAGCTGTGGTGCCTCCCGCAAAATGTATCCAGCCTGGTGATCTACTACAACAAGGCGCTGTTCGACGCCGCCGGCGTGGCTTATCCGGCGAATGATTGGACGTGGGCCGACTTCGTGGCCGCCGCGAAGGCGTTGACGCTGGACAAGAACGGCGACGGCGTCACCGACCAGTATGGCGTTGGCATTGACCCCATCCTCTACCGCCTGGCCCCCTTCATCTGGCAGGCCGGCGGCGAGCTGGTGGACAACCCCGCCAACCCGACGCGCCTCAGTCTGGACAGCCCGGCCGCACGCCTGGCATTCCAATGGTTCGTGGACTTGCAGGTCAAGGAGAAGGTCGTTCCGGACGCGGCCGCCGAGGCTGCGCAGGACAGCCAGAGCCGCTTCCTCAGCGGCGCGCTGGGCATGTACTTCAACAGCCGGCGGTCGGTGCCGACCATGCGCACGATCAAAGATTTTGATTGGGACGTGGCGCCGCTGCCCCGTGGGGCGCAGCCGGCCAGCGTCCTCCACAGCGACGGCTATTGCATGGCCGCTAAAAGTAAGGACAAGGAGGCAGCCTGGAAATTCATCGAATACGCCAACTCCGTCACAGGCCAAGAAATTGTGGCCCGCACCGGCCGCACCGTGCCATCGCTGCGCGCGGTGGCCGAGTCAGCCAGTTTCCTTGACCCGGCCCAAAAGCCGGTCCACAGCCAGGTGTGGCTCGACGCCGTACCCACGCTGCGCACGGTTCCGGTCATGTCGAATTGGCCGGCCATCGAAGACGCCGCCAGCAAAGAAGTCGAGCGCGCATTCTATGGCCAAGCATCTGTGGAAGAGGCCGCCGCAGCGGCTTCAAACCTAACCCAATCCCTTTTCAAGAAATCCGCCCCGTAAGAGAGTTCGCAACCTTGTTCGTGAGTAGGAGGAATAGTACATGAAGTACGCACGTAAGTTTTTCGGCGCCATCGCCATTCTGATGGTCGTGAGCCTGGTCTTCTGGCTGCCGGCTGATATGGCGAGCACCAGGCCCATCGCCGGGCAGCGCAGCGCGGTCAGTCCGCTTGGCGCGACGCAGCAGGAGACGCCCGTCGGTGAGTTCACCGCCAGCGATCCTGTCACGCCCGTCCTGACGTTGGCCGCACGCGACCTGCCAGCGCCCGTGATCATGCCTACGCTTGATCGCGAGATCAATCCGCGCATGAACTTCAACGCCAACCTTGACCCCAACTTCGACGTGAAGGGTGGCCCAGACCCACTGTTGCCGGTGCAAGCCGCGGCGCCAGCCGCCCGGCCCGATGCCTTCGGCACTCCCATCTTCAACTTCAACGGCCAGGGCTACACCTTTGTCAACCCACCGGACACGGTGGGCGACGTCGGCGCCAATCATTACGTCCAAATGATCAACGCCACGAACGTGGCCGTCTACAACAAGACCACCGGCGCCTTGATCCAGGCCTTTCCCCTCACGTCCCTGGGCGGCTGCGCCACCGGCAACGGCGACCCAGTCGTCCTGTATGACCAACTGGCCAACCGTTGGTTCTTGAGCGAATTCGGATCGGGCAACGCGCTGTGCGTTTACATCTCGCAGACGGCCGATCCGTTGGGCGCGTACTACTCGTATTCGTTCACCATGCCCAGCTTCCCCGATTATCCCAAGTACGGCGTGTGGGCGGATGCTTATTACGGAACTGCGAATGAAACCAGCCCCTCCGCCTTCGCGCTGGATCGCGCCAAGATGCTGGCCGGCCTGCCGGCCACCTTCCAGCGCTTCACGGTCACTGCGCTCTCGGGCTTTGGTTTTCAGGCGTTGACCCCCGCCGATTTGGATGGCATGACCGCGCCGCCCGCTGGCGCGCCTGACTACATCATGCGCCACCGCGACACGGAAGCGCATGGCCCCACCGGTTTGCCCAACAGTGACATCCTGGAAATCTATGCTTTCCACATTGATTGGACCACCCCGGCCAATTCAACGTTGACCAAGCTCACCGACATCACGACGGCCGAGTTCGACTCAACGCTTTGTGGACTCTCATCCTTCTACTGCATGGGGATGCCGGGCGTTGCGCAGGGCAGCACCTCCTCGCTCGACCCGATTCGTGAAGTGATCATGAACCGCCTGGCCTACCGCAACTTTGGCGACCATGAGACGCTGGTCGGCAATTTTGTCACTGACGTCGGCAACAACTTCGGCGGCGTGCGCTGGTTCGAACTGCGCAAGGTCGGCGCGGGCGCCTGGAGCCTCTACCAGGAAGGCACCTACGCGCCCACCACCACGGACAATCGCTGGATGGGCGGCATCGCCATGGACGGCGCGGGCAACATCGCGCTGGGCTATAATGTCTCCAGCAGTACGATCTATCCCTCGCTGCGCTATGCCGGCCGTTTGGCCTCAGACCCGCTGGGCACGCTGCCGCAGGGCGAGTACACCCTGGTCACTGGCGCAGCCGCCAACGGCAGCAACCGCTACGGCGATTACGCCGCCATGAGCGTTGACCCGGTGGATGACTGCACCTTCTGGTTCACGGGCGAATGGAACTCTACCAGCCAGTGGAGCACACGCATCGGCGCGTTCAAGTTCGATGCCTGCGGCACGGCTGACTTCACCATTGCCGCCACGCCCGCCACCCAGGACATCTGCGTCGGCGCCAACGCAGCTTACACCGTGAACATCGGCAGTATCAGCGGCTACAACAGCCCCGTGACCCTGAGCGCCTCCGGCAACCCCGGCACGGCTGGCTTCAGCACCAACCCGGTCACCCCGCCCGGCGCCAGCACCATGACCATCAGCGGCGCGGCCGCCGGCAGCTACAACTTCAATGTCGTCGGCACGGCCGCCGGCCCCAATGTCCACCAGGCCGCGGTTGGCCTCACCGTCCAGGCGGCTGCGCCTGGCGTGCCGGCCCTCACCGCGCCCGCCAACGGCGCGACCAACGTCGCCGCGACGCCGACCTTCACCTGGAACGCGGCGACCGGCGCATCCACCTATGACATCCAGGTCGCAACTGACGCCGGCTTCAGCAACATCGTCGCCTCGGCTACCGGCCTGACCGGCACCACCTGGAGCGGCGCCACGTTGAACACCAGCACGATGTACTACTGGCGCGTGAAGGCCAACAATGCCTGCGGCGCCGGCAATTACTCAGAGGTCTTCAGCTTCTCCACCGTCGCGGCCCCTGGCGACTGCGGCCCCGGCACGACGGCCAACATCCTGTACCAGTACGGCTTCGAGGCCGGCGCCAGCGGCTGGACGCACAGCGCCGCCGCAGGCACGGACAGCTGGGCGATCATCACGACCAACCCGCACAGCGGCACGTCGCACTACCGCGGCCTCGATCCGGCCACGGTTTCGGATCAGCGGCTGGTGTCGCCGGCCGTCGCGATTCCCAGCGGCCAGAACCCCGTTACCCTCAAGTTCTGGCATGTGCCGAACCTGGAGCCGAGCGGCGCCACCGCCTGCTTCGACGGCGGCATCCTGGAAGCGACGACCAACGGCGGCACGACCTGGACGCAGGTGCCCAACGCCAATCTGCTCGTCGGCCCCTACCGCGGCCTGGTCTCCGCCAACTTCAGCAATCCGCTGGCCGGTCTGCAGGCGTGGTGCGGCACGACCACCTACATCAACACCATCGCCGACGTCAGCGGCCTGGCCGGGCAGACCGCGCAGTTCCGCATGCGCCTCGGCTCGGACAGCTCGGTCTCCAACCCCGGTTGGGACATTGACGATGTGACGGTGCAGTCATGCCAGCCGGCTGACCCCACGGCCACCCCCACGGCGACGGCTGTGCCGCCGACCGCGACGCCGACGGCCACCCCAGTGCCGCCCACGGCGACGCCCACGAACACGCCAGTGCCGCCCACCGCGACGCCGACGAACACGCCAGTGCCGCCGACCGCGACGCCGACCAACACGCCGGTGCCGCCGACCGCCACTCCAACGGCGACCCCTGTGCCGCCCACCGCGACACCCACCGCGACGCCGACAACCCCGCCGACCGGTGTGGAGTTGAGCAGCCTGAACCGCGGCGCAGGGTCGAGCAACCTGTGGCTGCCGCTGGCTCTCGCCCTCGTGCTGCTGGCTGTGGCAGGCATGGCGATGCGCCGCCGCACGGCGCGCTAAATTGGGATGGTTCCGCTGTCAACCCTGACTGAAGGCATGGACAGGGTTCACAGGATTGGACGGATCGTTGGCCGTCTGGACCGCGCGTTTGGTTCGTGACGGAAGAAGAAAAGATAGTCCATGAAACAAGGCGCCGGTGGAAAACCACCGGCGCCTTCGTTATGCCGCGTTGACCTGGTGTGTGAGACGATCGTTCAAATTTGGAACTGCTGTTGGCGGATGCGAGGCGTTGACAAATGAGGGAACAGGGAATAGAATAACGATAGTGGCAGAGCCATGATCCATTCCGCACCTGGTGGGGCGACATGACATTCCGTAGACGATTTACTGCGTAGACGTTGACCTGTCACAGCCTCAACGATCCAATGGACTACGGACGCCACAACCGCCGCGGTTGAGGATATGGGTATAGGTCATCGTCGTTTTGAGATCCTTGTGACCCAGGAGTTCCTGCACGCTGCGAATGTCGTAGCCATCTTCGAGCAGGTGGGTGGCAAATACGCTGGGGCTTGCCATCAAGCGCCATGCCTATAGGCAATAATGAAAATAGTACGTGAAAACTCGCGTCGCCGCGGATGGAAAGACATATCAGAAATTACCTGGGATACTCAACCGCAGCCGTGGGAATTTGCTCCACTGGGGGGTTCTAGGCCGTCGCGGCGTAGAACCTGGGTTTCGGATTTCAGCCGCAGGTGCGGTTGAATTATGAGTTAGGCTGGCATACCGATACCAGCGGGCAGCAGTGGGATAGATGTTCCTGCTCCGTTTATCAGCGAGAGAAATGCCGGATGTATATTGATCCAAAGAGCCTGATCGCTGAAATTCCGGCGCTACAGGTGCGTGACTTTCTGAAACCGTTACACGATTGTCAGTGGACGAGGAATTACCTAGCGCAACGCGTAGGCTTATCTGATGCAGTTGCCGAGAATCTCATCCTCGAACTGTTGAGCCTCGGCTATATCGAAGAAACGGACAGCTACTCTGATCAGCACCATTATCAAAGAACACTTGCTGGCGGCACTTTCTCGCTAGCGTCAGCTGCCCGTCCGTTGACGCGCCAGACCGCCCAGAAGAGATTAGCGGAGTTTCTTGATCGAGTTCATGCCGTGAACGCTGATGAGGGTTTTGTATACTGCGTGCGTAGAGTGCTTGTTTTCGGCAGTTACCTCACGGAGCAGGAGCGCATCAACGATATCGATATCGCTGTGGAGTTGGTCTTCCGAGAGCGCGATCCAAAGAAACGCGAGGCGGCGATTCAAGCCCGCATCCGTCAAGCCTACAAAACAGGGCGGCAGTTCTCAGGCTTCGTCGATGAGTTTCAATGGCCTTACAACGAGGTGTTGCAGTTCCTGAAGTCGCGGTCAAGAGCAATCAGTCTGCACACAACTGATGATGCTATTCTCAAGCAAGCGCATTCGCAAATCGTTTTTCAGGCCGATTCACCAGACGACATTATCGAACAGCATGATTGAGTTGACGGGCGCATTGAGGTTGAGGGCGGGTTTGCCATCATGGGCAGCGGGTCTCGTTTTGCGGGTCTGGTGCTGGGGCACCGGCCTAACATTAGTTCCAGGTGACGGCTGCGCCGGGTGGAGCTCGCCGGATTGCAGGTTGTGTGCGGCGCAGCCGCATCTGAACTTTGCCGTTAGGCAGCCCATCCAACAACGCGAGTCAACCACCAGGAAGACGCACGACTTGCCGTCAAAGTCAACACGCGACGCTTCGTTTTCCTCCAAACTGTGATACAATGACACCATGAAGCGGTGCCGTGCCAAGTCACCGCGAGCCGTGAGGTGAAGAAGTATGGTGTGTCATTTATGAGCAGCGACATTCTCCGCCGCATCAAACGTGCGGTGCTGGCTGGCAACTATGCCTTCAGCGAAAAGGCGCTCCTCGAAATGGAGGCCGATGGCCTGACGGAGTTGGACATCGCCGAATCCATTCTGAATGCCGTCGCCATCTACAAGACGCTCCGGTCGCAAAGCCCCTGGCGGCAGCAACGCGTCGAGTACTTGCACATCATTCAAAGCACTAATCTCGATGGTTTGATGATCTACAGCAAAGGCAAATTGGTCGAGGAAGCGGGTGTCGAGCGGTACTACTTCCTGATCTCATCCAAGAAGGCGTTGTAAAGCCCATGAAACTAAACATTACGCACTGTCCGACGTGTGGCAGCGACCAAATCAAGCCCGTTTGTCGGGACTGGACAGGCGCATACCGCGGCCAGGCCTATGTCGTACCCGCGTTGACCTTCTACGAATGTCCCGTGTGTGGCGAACGGGTCTTTGACCGTGAGGCGTTGGGTCAGATTCAAGCTGCCTCGCCAGCCTTCGCCAAACGGCCGTCGAAGGCGCGTACGCCGAAAACGGCGCGTACGCACGCAC
>NZ_UETR01000023.1:0-43386 GCF_900491745.1 Candidatus Amarolinea aalborgensis
CAACCGGTGACGATGTTGTGTGGCTCTGAGAGCGTTACCCTGTCGCAGCCCTGCGAGGGGGCGGCGCTCTCCTATGCCAGCGTTGTCCGGCCAGGAGGCCGGACCTGCGAAGGCAGCGCCGCCTGGCCGGGACAAAAAATCCGTGTTCATCTGCATCAATCCGTGTCCTCATGGGACACGCATCAACACCGCTGAACACGGATTTTGTATGCCGTTTGCCCGGCTATTTATGCTGCGCGTGCGAAAATGACCACCGCAACCGCCAGGAGCAAGAGAATGCCCACCAGACCGGCGATGGCCCATCCGGGCAGCCAAACGCCCGACTGCGCTGGGACTGGCGTGGGGACGACGGTAGCCTCTGTGCTGGCAACCGGCGCCAGCGACAGTACGTAGGCCGTCAGGTTATTGACCTCGGCGTCGGTCAACGGCCCGCCCTTGGCCTGCGACCAGGCTGGCATGGCCGAACCAGAAATGCCGTTCACGATCGTGCTGCGCACCGACAGATCGGGGCGGATGCCGGCGAACGCCTTGGACAGCCGCGCGCCAATGCGGCCCTGGCCTTTGTCGCCGTGGCACATGACGCAGTTTTGTTCATACAACCCCGCGCCCTGCGTGGGGTCGCCCGCGACGTCGGCCAGGGTGGGGATGGGTGTGATCTCTTTGAGGGCCGGCGTCGGGAAGTCGCTGGGGCGCCCACCGCTCAGGCTCTCGATGAAGGCGGCCAAGTCGCTGATATCCTGCTCGCTCAGCGGGCCGGATGGCTGCAGCCAGGCCGGCATGGCCGTACCGGGGATACCGTTGGCGACCGTTTGGCGAATCAACGCGTCAGGCTGGATCGAAGAAAAGACACTGGAGAGCGTGGCGCCCACGCGACCCTTGCCATCTGGGCCGTGGCACACCGCACAGTTGGCGTCATAGAGTTGAGCGCCGTGCGCTTTATCGCCGCCGCCTTGTGCGCCCGCGACGCCGACCACGAGAAGCGCCAGCATCAGCCCAAGACCAAGCCAGATTTCGGGCCTGCGCGGGCTGAATATTCGAAAAGCGGTCACACGCTTGCTGTTCATGACTTATCTCCCTTGCGCAGGCGGGGTGGACATAACGCCAACCCCGCCTGCATTGGCGATTACTTCAGCGTGGACAGATAGGCAACCACGTCATTGAGTTCATCCGCGGTCAACGCCTGGCCGAAGGTCTTCGGCATGATGTTGTCCGGGAAGCCCGGCACGACGAAGGCGCTGGGGTTGACAATGGATTCATGGATGTATTCCTCAGCCGTCTTGCCCGGCACACGGGTGGCCGCAGTGGAGCCAATCTTGGTCAGCTCGGGGCCGACGGCGCCCGCGGCGCTGGTGCCTTCGATCTTGTGACAGCCGCCGCATGTGCCTTTGCCCAACACGATGGCCTTGCCACGCGCCACCGGATCGTTAGGCGGCGGTGTTGGCGTTGGCATGCCCATTTCCTGGCCGGCTGTCTTCTCGAAGTTGAGGAGATAGTCCGTGATGTTGTCAATCTGATCTGGGCGTAAGGGGCCGCCAAAATCCTGCGCCCACGGCGGCATGGCGCCGGCGTAGAGGTTTGGACGAGTCGAGACCAGGCGTCCACCAGAAATGGTGGACCTGATATAATCACGCAGGGAACCGGGGTAGCCAACTTCCTTCAACCGGCCGTTGAAGAAGTATTGATCGTTGAGCGGCGGGCACAGGCCCTGGATGCCTTTGGCCTGCGGGCCGTGGCAGGGTTTGCAGTATTCACCGAAGAGAAGAGCGCCTTCCTCGATGGATTTGCCTTTCTGCGACGCTTCTTCTGCGGCCATGCGGTTCGGCTCGCCAAGGCCGACAACCAGCAAGATGACCAGGGTCAGAATGGTAGCAACGATGCCTACCGTAATTTGCACGAGTTTCATAGGTTGTTATTCTCCTCGCCTACTCACGGTAGATTGAATCACGGTGTACATAGATGATCTTCTCGAAGGTATCTGTCTGGCCGCTCGATGTGTTGTCCCACAGGATACGCATCGTCAGCTTCTTCAGACCATCCTGCCAGTCTTCGATCACCACCACGGCGTGGCCGTTGGGCAGACCTTGAGACAGCTTCTTGATCTCGGTATTCATTTCAGCGAATATCTTGGCGAACTCGCCTTCCTTGGGATAGGACGCCGGGTCTGCGGTATCGTACTGGCCGACCGGCAGTTCTTCATACATCAGGCCGCGCACCGGGCCGACGCCTTCCACCGGGATGAATTCCTGGATCACCTCCTGCGCGGGCACGCCAGCCACACCGTAGTAGGGAGTGCCCATGTAGGACAGGATGACCATGAAGAGCGCGAACACCACGCCGGCCGACAAGATCAACTTGCGGTCGCTGGCGCGGCGGCTGGGGTTGAAATCTACGTAGGGCAGAATGGCCAGCCCGCCGAAAACCACGCCCGGCAAGACCACGCCCATGAGCGTTTTGTCCCCCAGTTTAAGCAAACCCTGAATCCAGAGGAAGTACCAGGGCGCCGTGGTATGGAAGGGTGTCACCAGCGGGTTCGCGTGATGCTCCAACGGAGCATTGTACAAGAATGTGGCATAGACCACCATCGCCAGGACGCTCAGCGCGACCAACATCAACTCATCCACCATCACGTCTGGCAGGAAGTAGACGCGCTTGTCAGCGGGCACGCGCTTGCCGGTGTCCTGGCCAACCTCTTCCTCGCGTGCCGGCAGCGAAATGCCGAAGTGCACCACTTTGTAGTAGTGGACGAAGAAGAAGATCAGGAGCAGGGCCGGGACGAAGAGCACGTGCAGCAGGTAGAAGCGCAGCAAGCCGTTGGCGCCGATGTCAGGTGCGCCGCGCAAGATCAGGTTGATGGCGTTGCCAACCGGCGCGGGCGGAACTGCTTCCGCCATGCTGGTGCCGATGGTGACAGCCCAGAAAGCCAACTGATCCCACGGCAGCAGGTAGCCGCTGAAGCTCAGGAAGAGGGTGGCCAGCAGGAGGATGACGCCCGTGAACCAGGTGAACTGACGCGGCTTCTTGTACGATCCGGTGATGAACGTACGCGCCATGTGTAAGATGACAACCACGACCATCGCTTCCGCGCCCGCGCGATGCAGGTCGCGCATCAGCGATCCCAGGGGCACATTGCTGAGAATCCGCAGCATGTCGCCATAGGCGGTGCGTGGGGTTGGCGCATAGAAAACCATCAGGAAGATGCCGGTAATGGTTTCGAGCAGAAAGAGGAAGGTGCTCAGCCAGCCCATGCGAAAGGTATGCGTCAACTTGGTGACGCTGGCGTGATAAAAAGACGGCTTGATGTGCAGCCAGAAGGCCTCCGAATGTAACTGGAGGCGGGGATTAGGACGTCCAGGGGGATCACCGCGTAGCATGCCGCGCAGGTCGTTCCAACTGAGGCCGGCTGTAAAGCGGGTAAGCGCTTCATCAGCCAGGGCTGCTGCGACCGGGCCAATGCCTTTGCTACGAAGATCTTGCAAAACACTCATAAAGGCTCTCCTTCAAGAGAATGTTCTGAAGAATGGCTTCTCAACAGTTCGTCAGATCAGCGCTGGCTGTGAGCAGGCGATCTTTCCAGTGAACCGTTGAGGCGCGCTAAAACACTACGACTTCTTGATCGGCGGTGCGCCCGGCGCTGGCGCTTGCTGCTCTCCGGCCGGCACTGGAACCGCGCCAGGGCGACTCAGGCGTTTGCCAGTGTCTACCACGATCGTCAGGTTGGGGTCGTTCACGGCTACAGCCTCGCCTGGCTTGGTTGTCTCGGCGACTACCTTGCCGGAGCCATCCTCGACCCGAATCACGAATTGGTCGAGACCACGCGCCGCAGGGCCGCGCATTAAACTGCCGTCAAGCCAGAAGCGGGAACCATGACAGGGACACTGAAAGCGGTAGTTGAGGGTATCCCACTCATACAGGCAGCCGAGATGGGTGCAGACCTTGTAGAGCGCCTTGACCCCCTCCTCGGTGTGCACCAGCCAGAACTTGCCTGTCGTATTCGCCACAGGCGCCGCGTTGACTGGGGGCAGCGCGGACGCCGGACCAAGGTTGAACGCGCCGCCAAACTCGCCTGCTTTGAAACGAGGCAGGCCATACGCGTATGAAGCAACGCCGCCTCCGGCCGCCAGCAGGCCCAGGGTCGCCCCCCAGGCATACATGAGAAACTCACGGCGAGACACGGCGCCGGGGCTGCTCACCTCAGCGGTCGGTTTCTTGGCTGTTTTGGGTTCTGCCATACCGAACTGAGCCTCCTTCTGTTAATCCGTTTACGCTGAACAATCTAGTGAATGGGTAGGACGGGCACACAAGCTGGTCATATGCATGGCGCATGACGCGATGCGTAATGACACAACGAATTAGTCCAATTATATCATGATTGACCGATACTCACAAACTTGCGCCATTCAGAACAAACGCTGCTGCCGCCTTGCCCTATCAACGGCGCAACGGCCAATCTGCTTGCGGGTCGCTGTTAACGGCCAAAGAGACGCGTCAACAGGCCAGGTTTTTTGGCTGGCGGCGGCGGTGAGGGCGGTGGAGGCGGTGGAATGGGGAGGACAGCCTCTTCGTCATCCAGGCCCAGTTCAGCGCGCAGGGCTGGCGACATGAGTGCAATGCTCCACGCCGGCTCCCAGACGACATTGACGTTGACGCTTGACGCGCCTGCCTGCTGCACCGTCTCGGTCACGTCTTTGATGATCTGTGGTCCCATAGGGCAATGCGGGGTGGTCATCGTCATGGTTACGGTGACCTGCTGGTCAGGATTGACCTCGATGCCATACACGAGACCCAAGTCTACGATGTTCAGAAACAACTCCGGGTCAATCACCCGCGTCAGAGATTGACGCAGGGAATCAGGCGACAACATGAGCAAGCTCCTTCAGGATTGGTTGCCACCGCGGCAGCCGGCTGGCTGCAGTGGCAAGGTCAGGCCGGCGTAACCGTCCGTCACGTAAGCCATTCGTGGGGCTGATTGTAGCGCATGCGTGCGCAGTTGGCAACTGAAATTCGTGGTTTGACAAAGCCAGGCGCGTGTGGTAAATTCCCATCACATTCAACACAACAATCAGCAACGAACCGGAATAGTAACCGCCAAAGCGAGTTCCAGAGAGTCTCCCCTGGGTGTAACGGAGACAACCGCGCAGGCAGCGAATGGGCCGGGAAGCTGCGTACCGAACGCTTACGCCAGTAGGCTACGCCGGAGACGCCACCGTTACCAGGGCGCGCGGTATCGAGGCATCTTCGCAGGCGATGATGCGCTCTGTACCTGGCGAGTGAGGTTCATCAACCTGGCCTGGCATGGGCAGGCGCAGTTTGGCGGCCTAAGCGGGGTGGCACCGCGGGAAATTCCAACTCCCGTCCCTGGCAGTCAATATGCTGCCGTGGGACGGGAGTTTTTTGTTGCCGTTGATTTGCGCGGTAATCCGACGGATTGCCGCCTACCAGGAACGTTCAAGACGCACCAAGGAGAAAGCCGCATGGTCAAACCAACCCTCGACGAGTTCAAATCGCTTACAGGCCAGGGGAACCTGGCGCCGGTCTACCAGGAACTGCCCGCGGATCTGGAGACGCCGGTGTCGGTCTATCTCAAGCTGCGTAATGGCGGACCGTCATTTCTTTTGGAGTCGGTGGAGCGCGGGGAGCAGTTGGGTCGCTATTCGTTCATTGGCGTCCATCCGCCCCTGGTGGTGACGGCTCACGGCGAGACGGTAACGATCCAGAGCGCGGCCGGCGCGGTGTTGGAGACACGCGTGGTTCCTGATGATCCCCTGGCCGCCGTCGCTGATCTTCTCCATCGCCGGCGCCCGGTTGAACTGCCCGGCCTGCCTCGTTTTACCGGGGGCGCCGTGGGCTTTCTGAGCTATGACTGGGTGCGCTTTATCGAGCGGCTGCCGCAAACCGCGGCCGATGACCTGCACCTGCCAGAGTACATTTTCCTGCTGGCCGATAACCTGGTGATCTTCGATCATGTGCGCCATCGCCTCCTGGTGCTGGCCAATGCGCGGCTCGAAGGCGACCTGCTCGACAACTACGCCGACGCGGTGGCGCGCATTGACAGCATCGTGGCGCGCCTGCGCCAACCGCTGACGCCGCCCGTGATCCCAGAGACGGTCAGCGGCGCGCCGTGGCGCAGCAACTTTAGCCAGGCCGAATTTGAAACGGCTGTGCGGCGGGCCAAGGAATACATTGCCGCGGGCGACATTTTCCAGGTCGTGCTCAGCCAGCGTCTGCAGCGTGACACGGACGCGGACCCCTTTACGATTTACCGGGCGCTGCGCATGCTCAATCCATCGCCGTACATGTTCTTTCTGGAGTTGGCCGATGATCTACACATTGTCGGCTCCTCGCCGGAGATGCATGTACGCCTGGAAGGGCGCACCGCGCAGTTACACCCCATCGCAGGCACGCGCTGGCGCGGGGCGTCGCCTCAGGAAGATGCCCGCCTGGCCGCGGAGCTGCTGGCCGACCCCAAAGAGCGCGCCGAGCACGTCATGTTGGTGGACTTGGGCCGCAACGATTTGGGCCGCGTCAGCGAGTTTGGCACGGTCAAGGTGCCGCTCATGATGAACGTTGAGCGCTACAGCCACGTGATGCACATCACCAGCGATGTACAAGGCGCGCTGCGGCCGGAGCAAGACGCGTTCAGCCTGCTGCGCGCCACCTTCCCCGCCGGCACCTTGAGCGGTGCGCCCAAAGTACGCGCCATGGAGATCATCGAGGAATTGGAAGGCGTTCGGCGTGGGGCCTACGGCGGCTGTGTCGGCTATATTGATTACGACGGCACCATGGACACCTGCATCACCATCCGCACCATCGTCATGCACGGCAAGACCTGCTATCTGCAAGCCGGCGCCGGCATCGTCGCCGACAGCGACCCGACGGCCGAGTGGCAAGAGAGCATGAACAAGGCCAAAGCCTTAGCGGTGGCGGTAGAGCAGGCGGAGCATGGACTATAGAGACCAGAGACGGGAGACCAGAGACCGGAGTGGGGGAGTTGGATGGAGTAGAGCGAGGATCGCCAGTTCGGTAGGTGTGGCGTGACTTGCTTCAGACAGGTTGTGCATGATCGTGACAGGCGTATTGCGGGAGGCGGGGGAAGTGGCTGTGGCGACGACGTTGGAGGAGTTGGATTTGCTTAGGGATGCTGAGCGTATTGCGGACGCCGTGTGGGAGATGGTCAAATCATGGCAGAGTTTCGAACGCCAAACCGTCGGTAGCCAGATTGTGCGATCCGCCGACTCGATTGGCGCCAACATTGCCGAGAGCTATGGGCGCTATCATTTCGGCGACAAGATCCAGTTCTTGTACTACGCCCGCGGCAGCCTGTTCGAGACCAAATACTGGTTGCGCCGCTGCATGCAGCGCGAGCTCATGGCTGCGGACCAATTCACCAATGACGCCCAGCGTCTCGAGGACCTGGCGCGCGGCATCAACGCTTTCGTCAAGGACCTGCGCCGTCAACAGCACCTGTCGCCCCCCGCCAAAACCGTCGTCAAGGAACCAGATCCTATCTACGATACAACACCCCCCGCGATCTCTAATCTCTGATCTCTGATCTCTGATCTCTGATCTCTGATCTCTGATCTCAAGGAAAGGAATTATGACCAAAAAGAAACGTGTCTTCTCCGGCATTCAGCCGTCCGGCAACATTCACCTGGGCAATTACCTGGGTGCGATCACGCAGTGGGTGGCGTCACAGGATGCCTACGACAATATCTTCTGCATCGTGGACTTGCATGCGATCACCGTTCCGTACGAGCCGCAGTCGCTGCTGGCGAAGACGCGCGAGCTGGCCGGACTCTACCTGGCCTGCGGCATTGACCCACAGAAGAGCGCGATCTTCGTGCAGTCGCACGTGCGCGAGCACACCGAGCTGACCTGGCTGCTCAACTGCCTGACGCCCCTGGGGTGGCTGGAACGCATGACCCAGTACAAGTCGAAGGCGCAGAAGCAGGAGAGCGTAGGCACCGGCTTGCTGGATTATCCTGTGCTGATGGCCGCGGACATTCTACTCTATGATACGAACCTGGTGCCGGTGGGCGAAGATCAGAAGCAGCATGTGGAGCTGGCGCGCGACATCAGCCAGCGCGTCAACTTCCTGTTTGGCGACATCTTCGTAGTGCCCGAGGTGGTCATTCGCCAAAGCGGCGCGCGCATCATGGGCTTCGACAACCCGGAACAGAAGATGAGCAAGAGCGACAGGGGCCAGTTTCACGCCGTGAATTTGCTGGATGATCCCAAGCTGGTGCGCAAGACGATCATGCGCGCCGTGACCGATTCCGGCAGCGAAACGCGCTTTGCCGAGGCTGGCGCCGGGGTGCTCAACCTGCTGACGATCTTTGAGATTTTGAGTGGATGGGAGCGGCCGCGCATCGAGGCGCACTTCGAGGGTAAAGGCTATGGCTTTCTGAAGAAGGAGGTCGCTGAGATCGTCCTCGCGGCGCTGGAGCCAATCCAGGCGCGCTATCGCACCTACGCCGATGATCCGGCCGAATTGGATCGCATTCTCAAACAAGGCGCAGACAGCGTCCGGCCCCGCGCAACGGCCACGGCCAACCGGGTAAAGACGGCGATGGGTTTTGTGCTACCGACCTGAACCACGGAGGCGAGGCCGATGATTGCTTTTATTGACAACTACGACAGCTTTACCTACAACCTGGTGCAGTATGTGGGCGAGATCATCATCCAGGAGAAACTGGGCGATCCGCATGATCTTCTGCGCGTGTGGCGCAACGACCAGGTGACGGTGGATGAACTGGCCGCGCTGGCGCCCAGCCACATCATCGTCTCGCCTGGCCCCGGCACGCCTGAACAGGACTCCGGCGTCTCCAACGCCGTCATCGAGCGTTTCTACGCCACGACGCCGATCCTGGGCGTTTGCCTGGGACATCAGTGCATGGGCTACGTGTTCGGCGGGCAGGTCGTGCGCGCGCCGCGGCTGATGCACGGCAAGACCTCGCCGGTGTATCATACCGGCCGCGGCATCTTCAACGGCTTGCCCAGCCCCTTCACCGCCACGCGCTACCATTCGTTGATCGTGCTGGAGCCGCTGCCCTCTGCGCTGGAAGTGATGGCTTTCACGGCCGAAGGCGAGGTGATGGGACTGCGCCATCGCCAGTATCCGCATGTGGTCGGGGTGCAGTTCCACCCCGAGTCCATCTTGACCGAGGGCGGCAAGGACCTGCTGCGCAATTTTCTGGCTCTGAAGCGGATGAGAGTGTAGAGAACGGAGATCAGAGACCGGAGACCGGGAGTGAGTTGGTCGCGGGTGGGTTTCTGTGCGGATTGGTGCGGGCGCAGGGACGGCGCCACGCGGCCGCTGTTCAGCACTTTGTACTATGCGTTCAGCATTCCGCTTTCAGTGTTGGTAGGGGGGCCGATGATTCAAGAAGCAATTGCCAGACTGTTGGAACGGCAGGACCTCAGCGAGGATGACGCGTTCGCTGCCATGAACCAGATCATGCTGGGCGACGCGACGCCTGCGCAGATTGGCGGCTTCCTGGTGGCGCTGCGCATGAAAGGCGAAACCGTCGCGGAGATTGCCGGCTGCGCGCGGGCGATGCGCGCCAGCGCGATTCCGGTGCGGCCCCGCCGCGTGGATCCGAACGACCTGGTAGACACGTGCGGCACGGGCGGCGATCACGCGGGCACCTTCAATATCTCGACCACGGCCGCTTTCGTCGTGGCGGGGGCGGGGGTTCCTGTCGCCAAGCATGGCAATCGTTCGATCACCAGCAAATCGGGCAGCGCCGATGTGCTGGGCGCGCTGGGCGTCAACCTCGACTTGACGCCGGAGCAGGTGGCGGCCTGCATTGATGAAGCCAACATTGGTTTCCTTTTTGCCGTCAAGCACCATCCGGCCATGCGCTTCGCCATCGGCCCGCGACGCGAACTCGCGGCCCGCACCGTCTTCAACCTGCTTGGCCCGCTGACCAATCCGGCCGGCGCCAGGCGTCAGGTCATCGGGGTCTATGATCCTGCCCTGACCGCGGGACTGGCCGGCGTGTTGGGACGGATGGGCAGCCGCGCCGCATTCGTGGTTCACTCCCTGGCCCCAGGCGGCAAACCCGGCCTGGATGAACTGAGCACCACGGGCCTCAACCGGGTCAGCCAACTGCACCCTGATGGGCGCGTCACCACGTTTGATCTCGATGCGCGCGATCTCGGCCTGGCGCCGGCCGCCCTGGACGATCTGCGGGGTGGGGACGCCGCGGCGAATGCGGCGATCACGCGCAGCATCCTGGATGGCTCCGTGCCGGGCGCGCCGCGGGATGTGGTGCTGCTCAACGCGGCCGCCATGCTGACCACAATCAGCGGCGACTGGGCGGATGGCCTGGCCCGCGCACGGGTCAGCCTGGAGAGCGGCGCCGCGCTGCGCAGTTTGCACAAGCTGATTGCGGTGAGTCAGCGGGCGTAAGTGCAGAGCGCAAAATGCAAAATGCAGAGCGCAAAATGCTGAAGACAAAGCGTAGAGTGCAGGGGAAAGAGTGGAAGAGAGAAGTGCGAAGATGGAAAATGGACGGGGAGACGCCGCGCGTGGGGGTGAGGAAGCGAAGGGGCGAGTGGGCAGCCCGCTTCACGGGGGAAAGCAAGAGCGTTTGATGCAGCGGGGAATGTTCCTGGATGAGATCATGGCGCATAAACGCGCAGAGCTGCCCAGGGAAAAGCATGAGGTGCCGCTGGCCGATCTGCGCGCCGCGGCGGCGATTGCGGAGCCGCCCCGTGACTTCGCGGCCGCCCTGCGCCCGGTCGGCGGCCCGCCTGGCGTACGGCTCATTGCCGAGATCAAGCGTGCGTCGCCCTCGCGTGGGCTGCTGTGCCACGATTTCGACCCGGTGCGCCTGGCGGACGTCTACCGCGCCAACGGCGCCGCCGCCATTTCTATCCTGACCGACGCCCGCTTCTTTCAAGGCGACCTTGTACATCTCAGCCAGGTGCGCCAGCATTTCATGCGGCCAGGCCAGGTTGGCGCCGGACGCCCGCTGCCGCTCCTGCGCAAGGATTTCATCTTTGACCCCTACCAGGTGTGGGCCGCGCGCGAAGCCGGCGCAGATGCCTTGCTGCTGATTGTGGCCGTGCTCAGCGACCGTGAGCTGCGCAGCCTGCTGGCCGAAACCGAGCGCCTGCACATGCAAGCGCTGGTTGAAGTGCATGACGAGAACGACGTGACGCGCGGCCTTGCCGCCGGCGCGCACATCATCGGCGTCAACAATCGCGACTTGCAGACGTTTGCCGTGGACCTGGCGACCACGGAACGTCTGCGCCCCTTGGTGCCGCCGGATGTGATTTTCGTAGCCGAAAGCGGCATCCATACGCCCGACGATGTGCGGCGCCTGCGCAACCTGGGCGTGGATGCCATGCTCGTGGGCGAGTCGCTGGTCAAGGCGGCGCCTGCGGCGCGCCCGGGCCGTGTGCGTGAACTGGCGCAGGCCGGCCTGGCAGCCGCCTCATGACCGGCACCCTGCTCAATATCCTGACCGTTGTCATCGGCGGCAGCCTGGGCAGCCTGCTGGGCAACCGTCTGCCGGACAAGACGCGCGAGACAGTGCTCGCCGGCCTGGGCCTGATGACCGGCGTCGTGGGCATGAGCATGGCCTTGCAGACCAAGAACGTGCTTATCCCCATGTTCAGCGTGCTCCTGGGCGGCGTCCTGGGTGAATGGGCGCGCCTGGAAGATCACCTGGAGGCTCTGGGGCGCTGGCTGGAACGCCGCGTGGGGCAGCGCATGGGCAGCGGCGAACGCAGCGTCACGCGCGCGTTTGTCACCGCCAGCCTGGTCTTTTGCATTGGCCCGATGACCATCCTCGGTTCGATCCAGGATGGTTTGACCGGCGATTTCCAACTCTTGGCGGTCAAGTCGCTGCTGGACGGCTTCGCCTCCCTGGCTTTTGCCGCCACGCTGGGGCCAGGTGTGATCCTTTCGGCGCTCACCATTCTGGCGGTGCAAGGCAGCGTGACCGTGGCTGCCGCCCTGCTTGGCTCGGCGCTCGGCGAAGTCACGCGCCTGACGCCGTGGGTCATCGAGATGACCGCGACGGGCGGCGTGCTCGTTTTAGGCATCAGCCTGCTCCTGCTCGATCTACGTCGCGTGCGCGTCGGCAACCTGATGCCGGCCGTGTTCCTGGCGCCGTTGATCGTCTTCGGCTTGCAGGCGCTGCACATCAGCTATTGAGGGCGCATCGTATGACGAAGGTGAAGATTTGCGGATTGACCAGCCTGGCGGATGCGCAGGCTGCCGCCGAGGCAGGTGCGGACATGCTCGGCTTCATTTTCTATCCCCGGTCGCCGCGTTTTGTCGAGCCTGCGCACGCGGCGGCGATCATTGCCAGCATCCAGCACATGGCGCTGCCGGTCAGGACCGTTGGCTTGTTCGTCGACGCGCCGCTGCCCGAAATCCAGGAGACGCTGCGCCGCTGCCGCCTCGATTTCGTGCAGCTGCACGGCGGCGAACCGCCGCATCTCCTGGAAATGCTCCAGCCCCAGGCCTTCAAGGCGCTGCGCCCCACCTCCCTGGACGAGGCGGCCGCAGAGGCCGAATGGTATGCTGACCTCGGCCCGCCCGAAGGGCCGCAGCTGCTGCTCGACGCCTACCATCCGCAGCTGCACGGCGGCACCGGGCAGGTGGGCGATTGGGCAATCGCTGCGGCCCTGGCGCCCCGCTACCGCATCCTGCTGGCCGGGGGTCTGACGCCAGACAACGTGCGGCAGGCTGTGCGCCAGGTGCGACCGTGGGGCGTGGATGTGAGCAGCGGCGTGGAAGCCGCGCCTGGACAGAAAGACCACGACAAGATGAGACGTTTTGTGGCTGAGGCCAAGCGAGGCAACGTATGACAGAACGAGCGTTCAAGCCGAACGCGATCCGCCAGGGCTGGCAGATACGCGCCAGCCGGCATCTTTATCAGAGCCATTGGTACAACGTCCGTCAGGATGACATTCGCCTGCCTGACGGCCAGGAGATCACTTTCACGCAGATCGAGCACCCCGGCTTCGTTTCGGTCGTGCCGGTAACGGAAGATGGGCAGATCGTGCTGATCTATTCCTACCGCTACACTGTGGATGATTGGGTTTGGGAAATCCCGGCCGGCGGCCTGGGCAACAAACCTCATCTGACACCGTTGGCCGCGGCGCAAGAGGAATTGGCGGAGGAGGTTGGCGGCGTGGCCGCCGCCTGGCGGCCCATGGGCAGCTACTACGCCGGCATTGGGTCGAGCAACGTGCGCGCTCACGTCTTTCTTGCGACTGGTGTGCAGTTGAATGGCCGGCAGCAGTTGGAAAGCACGGAGATCATCCAGGTGCGCACGGCGCCTGTGGCCGAAGCCCTGTCCATGGCCCGTTCTGGTGAGATGCAAGATGGTCAGAGCGTATTGGCCCTGCTGCTGTGCGAGCCCTGGCTGCAAGCGATGATCGCTGAAGGAGCGTGAGCATGAACCAAGTGATTGAAACGCCCGACGCTGCCGGCCATTTTGGCCCCTACGGCGGCAAGTTTGTGCCTGAGACGCTGATGCCGGCATTGGACGAGCTGGAGGCGGCTTACCTGGACGCGATGGGCGATGCCGCCTTCCGCGCGGAATTGGACGACCTGTTGATGACCTATGTCGGCCGGCCGACGCCGCTCACGCATGCCCGCCGCTTGAGCGAGCACCTGGGCGGCGCGCAGATTTACCTGAAGCGCGAGGACCTGGCTCATTCGGGCGCGCACAAAATCAACAACGCGCTCGGGCAGGCCTTGCTGGTCAAGCGCATGGGCAAACGCCGCGTGGTGGCTGAGACGGGCGCTGGTCAGCATGGGGTGGCGACGGCCACGGCGTGCGCGCTGCTCGGCCTGGAATGTGTGGTCTACATGGGCACCGTGGATATGGCGCGCCAGCAGCCCAACGTCTTTCGCATGAAACTCCTGGGCGCGGAGGTGCGCGGGGTGGAGAGCGGCAGCAAGACGCTCAAGGATGCCATCACAGAGGCAATCCGGGATTGGGTGACGAATGTCCACACCACGCATTATCTGCTCGGCTCTGCGTTGGGGCCGCATCCCTATCCGCGCATGGTGCGCGACTTTCAGCGCATCATTGGCGTGGAAGCGCGCCAGCAAATGCTGGCGCAGACCGGCCGCCTGCCCGACGCCATCGTTGCCTGCGTGGGCGGCGGCTCCAATGCCATTGGCATCTTTCATCCCTTCCTGGCCGACGAGGAGGTGATGTTGATCGGCGTGGAGGCCGGCGGCCGCGGTATGGCTGGCGGCGAGCACGCGGCGCGCTTCAGCGATCCCAGCAAGGGCCGGCTGGGCGTTTTGCACGGTACGCGCACGTTCGTCTTGCAGGATGCGGATGGGCAGATCGCGCTGACGCACTCGGTCTCTGCGGGCCTGGACTATGCGGCCGTGGGGCCAGAACATGCCTGGCTGCGCGATCAGGAGCGCGCGGGGTACACCTTCGTCACGGATGAGCAGGCCTTGGCCGGTTTTGAGGCGCTGTGCCGGCTGGAGGGCATCATTCCGGCATTGGAGAGCGCGCACGCCATCGCCCATGTGCTTGACCTCGCGCCCACGATGCGCCAAGATCAAATGATTTTGGTCAACCTGAGCGGCCGCGGGGACAAGGATTTGGATACGGTGTTGAAGGCGATGCGGGAGAGAAAGATTGAAGATTGAAGAGGAAGGGAGATGAGTGATGGATGAGGCGGCTGGAGCGGGCGTGACGCATCTGGATGCGGTGTTTGCGGCGGCGGCGAGAGCGAGGCGGGCGGTTTTCATGCCCTATTTGGTGATTGGGCATCCCGACATCGAGACATCGCTGGCCCTTGTGGAGGCCCTGGCTGCGGCGGGCGCCGATTTGTTTGAGTTGGGCATACCCTTTTCCGACCCGTTGGCCGATGGGCCGGTCATTCAGAAGGCGACACAGCATGCGCTGGATCATGGGGTCACGGTGGCCTTATGCCTGGCCGCCGTGCGCGAGCTGCGGGATCGGGGCATTCAGGCCGGTTTCAACCTCATGGGCTATTTCAACCCGATCTTGGCCTACGGCCTTGAACGGTTCTGCGCCGACGCCGCCGCGGCCGGCGTGGATGGCGTCATCGTGCCTGACTTGCCGCCTGAGGAAAACGGTGAACTGGCCGCCGCGTGCCGCGATCACGGCCTGGCATTGATCCGCTTCCTGGCGCCAACCAGCACCGCCGCCCGTGTGCAGATGGTGACGCAGCAGGCGGAAGGGTTTCTGTATCTGGTCAGCCTGACCGGCGTCACTGGCGCGCGTGATGCACTGCCCGCCGATCTGGCGGCGTTCGTGGCGCGCGTGCGCGCGTTGACCACCGTTCCGCTCGCGGTGGGTTTCGGCATTTCCACGCCTGAGCAGGCGCACAGTGTGGCCCAGGTCGCGGATGGCGTCATCGTTGGCACCGGCATCGTCAAGCGCGCGGCGGGGCCGGATCCGGTCACGACCGTGCGCGAATTCGGGCAAACGTTGGCGGCAGCCATGCGGCGCGCCTAACCCTCGTCCACCCGCCGGATGCTGGACGCCGCGGAGAACCCATCTGGGTAACGGCGGCGCAATTTAGTGATGTTGGTGGCCGCGACTTCTTCCAATTCGACGCCGACCTCCTGCGCGAGGACCGCCAGGTACCACAACACATCGCCCAACTCCTTCACCAGCGCGGCGTGGTCAAGCTCGTGCTCATGGTAGAGATGTTTCTTCATTTCCTCGGCAATTTCACCAGCTTCGCCGATTAGGCCCAAAGCCCAGTTTGCCAGGCGGTCGCTGCGACTGCGTTCCGGCCCTGTGTTTGCGGTGCGCAAGGCAGCCTTTTGATATTCATTGAAATTCATCATCCAATCTCCGATGCACAGAATGTAGGATCTGCTTAACTGAACCTCAGCAACGTCCATAGCGCGCCCAGGACCAGGAACGGGCCAAGCGGCAGCGGCTGCCCTGGCCGATAGCGCCTGCGCATGATCTGCCAGCCCACCATCAGCGCGGCCGCCGCTCCGGCGGCCACCAGCGTCGCGAGCAAGGCTTCGATCACGCGGGGATAACCTGTCACCAGGCCCACCAGCGCAGCCAGCTTGACATCGCCCATGCCGAGTCCTGGACCTGTGCCAGAATTGAGGCGTGCGGCCAGGCCGGCGCCGACCAGAAACAGCAGCCCAAAGATGATCAAAGCCACGCCTGCCCCTGTCAGCGCCGCGGCCAGGCTGCTCATCCGGCCATCTGCGCCGCGCGGGCCGAGGCCCACAGCCGCAGCCATCATGGCCGTGAGCAGCATAGGGTAGACGATGGCGTTAGGAATGCGCAGCCGTTCCACGTCAACCACGACAATGAGGATGGCAGCCGCCAGGTAGACGCTGTGCAGGCCAAAGCGGGGCGTCCAGCCTTCAGCCAGCCACAGCAACGGCAGACCCAACGCCGTGACCAACGCAACCAGCCACGGCCGGCAGCGCAGACCCGTGTTGCCGACTGCGCTGCCGGGACGTCGCACGTTTGGCCGCACCCAACCGGGCCAGCCATCGGCCAGTCCATTGATCGCATAGGCCAGCAGCAGGCCGAGTAGAAACAAGACGACGATAGTGAGCATAGTGTTAAGTGCAAAGTGCAGACTGGAGATCAGAGACTAGAGATCAGAGATTAGGGATCAGGTATGTGGAAAACGGATGATGTGTGGACTAGAGTCTCCGGTCTCTGGTCTCCGGTCTCCGGTCTCCGGTCTCCGGTCTCCGGTCTCCGGTCACCGCCCTTCAGGTTGGCAAAAATCAGCAAAGGCGGGTACAATTTGCTGGCTCCGTGCCATTCGTGGCGGGGATTTTGAATTCGAGTCTACCCAATGCAAGCACCTGATTATCGTGATCGCGTCAGTATCTACCTCTGGGTGATTCTCGCCATGCTGGCGGCTGAACTTTTTTTGCAGCTGCCCACACGCGCGCTGACCTGGATCGTTTTTGGTACGCCGCTCAGTGTTGAGATTAACTCCTCGACCCTGTTGGCGGTTCCGCTGCTCGTGCTGGCAGCCAGCGGCGTCGAAGCCGTAGTGCGAGCACATCCACTGGCCCAGGCGGGTGAATTGCCCTACACCTGGATTCTGTGGTCGTTGCCCTGCGCCCTGGTGCTGACGGCTGCGCAGCTCCTGACGCTCATTCCCGGGCGCATCACCTGGCTCGCCGTCCTGGCGCTGATTGGGGTCTTGCTGGCCGCGATCAGCATCATCATCTACCACACGATTGATGAGCGCGATCACTATTATCGCCTGTCCCGCGTGGCGCTCAATTTCATCACCTACGCCGTTGTGCTGCTCCTGTTTCTGATCGTTTACCAGTCGCGGGCGCGCAGCGTGCTTTCGGGAACGGTGACGGCGGCCATCGGCGCTTTGTTGACCATCGAACTGCTGCGCGGGGCGGAGAGCACGGCGCGGTCTGTCACCTTGCGCCAGGTGCTCACCTATGGTTTGCTGTGCGGCCTCGTACTCGGTGAAGCCACCTGGGCATTGAACTACTGGCAGCTGCCCAGCCTGACGGCCGGCTTTCTCATGCTGCTCATGTTCTACCTGCTGGTCGGACTGGCGCAGCAGGGCATTGCCGGCGCCTGGCGTCGCATGGTGGTGCTTGAATTCCTCGCCATTGGCGCCGTTGGCTGTCTGCTGATCTGGCAATTTGCCCCGCGCTAATCTCCTTGCATCTGGTTGCGAACCGATCCTATCGCCGCGCTGCCTGCACCTTTTGCCAGAGCCGCTCGGGCTGATCGCGCCATTCTGCCCACGGCGTATCGCCGCGGCTGAGGGCCTGCAACGTTTCCGTCAATACCCGATTCACGGGCGTTTTGACGCCGGGGCGAGCGGCGGTCACCACCGCGCCATTGAGGAATGGCACCTCGGTGCGGCCCTTGCCGGCTTCCAGGTCAAGGTAGAGCGAGGGCGCTTTGCTGCCGCGGCCGCCGGCCACCAGACGGCCCAATGCGCGCCGAATCACCGCATGGGGCAGCGTGCGAATGAGCGGCGCGAACCACGGAAATGGATAGCCGCCCAACGTGACCGTGCGTATCCGTTGCGCCGCCATCACGGCCAATGTCTCGCGCCAGGCGTCAATCTCCAGGTCCGCCAGGCGCGGATCAGCCATGACCTGGCTGGGCGTCCAGCCGAGGATAGCGCAGGTGGCGTTGGCCAGTTGGTTCATCAACAGCTTGGTCCACTTGAGCGCGCGATAGTCGTCGTAGACGCCAGCGGGCAGGCCGGCGGCTGCGAACATCGCGGCCAGGGAGAGCGCGGGAAAGGCCGGCGCCTTTGGGTTCACCGCCGCCAGCGCGACGCGCCCGCGTCGAATGACCTCGATCACGCCGGGCGCCGTCACGGTGACTGGCGTCGTGATGGCGCCGGCCATCACGCGATTGGCGCCGAGGATCGCAGCCAGGCGCTCTTCGTTGCCAACGCCGTTTTGCAGCGTCAACAGCGGCGGCAGCCGTGATCGCCACGGCGCGAGTTCCGCCATCACGGCGGCCGTGTCATACGCCTTGACCGTCAGAATGGCGAGGTCGAACGCGGCTGCGGCGTCGAAGGCCGCGGCGACCGATGGCACAGCGTTGACGGCAGGCGCGGTCTGTGTTTCAGTTCCCATGCGCAGCGTCAGGCCGTGCGCCTGGACGGCTTCCACCAGCGCTGGCCGACCAATCAGCGTGATCTGCTGTCCAGCCAGCGCCAGGCGTGCGCCCACCAGGCATCCAATGGCCCCGGCGCCAATAATCAAGGTTTTCAGTGGTCGTCTCCGGAAGTGCAAAGTGCAAAGGTCAAAGTGCAAAGGGAGGTAAGATTCGCCTCCCCAGGATCGTCAATAGGTCGCGTTGATTTATGCTGCCTGGCAATCTGCTAGACAGGCTCGGCGCTCCTGACGCGCCAGGGCCAGGGCGCGTGGCTGGCAAGGATCGGCAAACGCGGCTATAATGCAGCCGGCGCTCGATATTCAACAGGTCTACTGCAAGCGGGCACGAATTGCGCTCTTTTTCCTTCAGCGGAAAAGCGAAGTCTATTCCCACTTGCAGTATAGAATGATGGCATGACAAGACTAATTCTCGGTATCGAAACATCATGTGACGAGACGGCCGCGGCCGTGGTTGGCGATGGTCGGCGCATCTTGTCCAACGTGGTGGCGACGCAGATCGAATTGCATCGCCCCTATGGCGGCGTCTTTCCTGAGCTGGCGTCACGGCAGCATATTCTGACCCTGAACCCAGTGATCGAACAGGCGTTGGCGCAGGCTCAAGTCACCTGGCGCGAGATCGAAGCGGTGGCAGTGACGTATGGGCCGGGATTAGCAGGCTCTCTGCTCGTGGGCGTCAACCTGGCGAAGGGGTTGGCCTGGGCGCAGGGCCTCCCGCTTGTGGGCGTCAATCACCTCGAAGGCCACGTCTACTCTAACTGGCTGCAAACCGATGCGGGCCTGACGGTCGGCGCCTTTCCGATCCTGGTGTTGATCGTCAGCGGTGGGCATACAGAACTGATCCTGATGCACGACCATGGCCGCTACACACGCCTGGGTGCGACGTTGGATGACGCCGCGGGTGAGGTCTTCGACAAAGTCGCGCGCCTGCTTGGCCTGGGCTATCCTGGCGGCCCTGCGCTGCAAAAGGCGGCCCTGAGCGGCGATCCGCAGCGGTTCGACTTGCCGGTGGCGCTGCGCCATGACGAGAAGCAGCGCTACAATTTCAGTTTCAGCGGCCTCAAAACCGCGGTGCTGCGCCTCACGCGTGCGCTGACGGCCGATGGCGGCGCCGTGCCGACGGCAGACGTCGCGGCAAGTTTTCAAGCCGCGGTGGCCGACGCGCTCGTCTCCAAGCTGTTGGTCGCCATTGACGATTTCAAGGTGAGCCAGGTCTGCGTATGCGGCGGGGTGGCGGCCAACGCCGAACTGCGTCGGCAGCTCACGAACCGGCTGCCCGTTCCGCATGCGATTCCGCCCATCTGGCTGTGCACAGACAATGCGGCCATGATTGCCAGCGCGGGCTTTTATCGCTACGCGGCCGGCGAGCACAGCGGCTGGGATTTGGACGTGCGGCCTAACCTCAAGCTCATTTGAGTGAACCCTCGGCCTGATCACCGCGGCCAGCGGCCGGCGGCTGCAGCGCCCGGAGCGCGGCGCGCATGGCTTCCTGTTCGCTCCACGGCGTTTCCACGTCGCCGAAGCACATGGATCGCTCATGTCCTTTGCCGCAGGCGATCACCACGTCGCCGGGGCGCGCCAGGCGGCAGGCGCAGGCCATCGCCTCGGCCCGGTCATCCACACGCCAGAATGTCGTCCCTTCCACACCACCTGCCTCACGGCAGCCGCGCGCGATTTCGGCCGAGATGTCAGCCAGCGATTCAGTGCGTGGATCCTCCGCCGTGATGATTGTCAGGTCGGCCAGGCGGCCGCTGATATGCCCCATCAAATAGCGTTTGCCGCGGTCACGTAGGCCTGCCGAGCCGAACACGGCGATCAGGCGACCGTCGGGCGCCACCAAGGGGCGGACAGTCTCCAGAGCGCGCTGCAGGGAAACTGGCGAGTGGGCAAAATCCACGATCGCCAGGAACGGCTGCCCCTCATCAATGCGCTCCATCCTTCCTACGACGCCGGTGAAGCTGGCAATGGCCGCGCGCACCACGGGCAAGGGAACACCTACAGCCAGGGCGGCGCAGACCGCGGCCAGGATATTGTAGATGTTGAAATCACCGATCAGGCTGGTCGTCATCTGACTCTGCAGTCCGTCGGCCGTCAGACCCAGTTCGTAGATGCTGTGACCCAGGTCAAGCGTGAACGCGGTGCGATCAGGAGCGTGCACCACCTCGGCTGCTTGAATGGCTCCGTTGTGCAATCCGTAGGTGAGACGCCGCACGTCGGGCCGTCCCTGGCTCAGAACGGCGTCCAAGAGGGGAAAGCTGGCATCCTCGACATTGAGGATGGCGGTCTTGGTGATACCTGGTTTGTCTACCGAGGCGCTCAAGTGCTGAAACAGGATGGCTTTGGCCGCGGCGTAATTGTCCCAGGTCCCGTGGTAATCCAGGTGCTCGTGCGTGATGTTGGTTACGATGGCGATATCGAACTCGCAGGCGTCCACACGGCGCTGATGCAGGCCGTGCGAGGTGCTTTCGAGCACGGCCACGTCGCAGCCAGCGGCGACCATCTGGGCCAGGTAGCGCTGCGTGTCTGGCGCATCGGGTGTCGTGACGTGTAAGCCGGTATCGAGCGCCTGCCCGCCGATTTCAGCCTGCACCGTGGTGACCAGGCCAACCTTGCGACCGGCGCTGCGCAAGATGTGCGCAATGAGGGTGCTCGTGGTCGTTTTTCCGTCCGTGCCGGTGACGCCGATCACAGTCAGCTTGCGCGCGGGGAAATCATGCCAGGCTGCGGACAGCCAAGCCAACGCACTGCGGCTGTTTTCCACCTGTAGATAGGGAATGTCCTCACGGAACGCGTCAATCTCTTCCGGCGGGCGCTCACCCACAATGGCGACCGCGCCCTGCATCAACGCCTGGCCGATGTAGTGATGGCCGTCCACGTTGACGCCGCCTACGGCCACAAAGAGCGCGCCGGACTGCACTTGCCGTGAGTCGGCGGTGATGACACGAATGTCGGGATCACCCAAACCGTACTGGATGGCGTCGGTTAGAACGAAACTCAACTGACTGAGGTGCACAGGTTCAACCTCGTGATATGCGGAGCCTAGAATTCAGATTAGTTACTGATACCCCAGGGGCAGAACCAGGAATGAAAACAGGCCATCTGTGGCCTATTCTCAAGCTAGATCAGCGCTGTCTTCGCTGGCGGCTGAGGATTTCCGGCGCGTCCGGTGGGATGTGTTGATGCGCAGGCCGGTCCACCCACAATCCGGGTTTTTGCACAAATAGCGTCGCACCGGTAAGAACAGTCCTATCAGGCGATCACCCGACGCGCGGTGAATGCGATGGAGTTCTTGACCACATCTGGGGCAGGCCTTGTCGGACCAGCCCGGTGAGCGAATGATGCGCCAGCGGGTGCGCCAGATGAGCAGCCCAGCGGCAACCACAATCAAGCCGATGCCTGTGAGATCGGAAGCTGTGCGGTTGGCCAGGAATTCGAACAAACCCGTGACGGCCGCAGCAATGCCGCCAATCACCGCGCGTCCCGCAGCGCTCAACCACAACCACACGGTTTGCCGGATGTTGAAACGCTCTACGAGGAGAAAGAATCCAAGCAGAATCAGGACAGCTAGAACGATTTCGAAGCGATAATTACGCCAGATGCGTCGCATACACTATTTCTCATATATGATATAAATGTAGGAGCACGGTGTCCCGCGCTCCTACGCACAGGGGGGAATGTTGAGGGGATGTTTTGTCAATACCGTGACGCCGCTGACCAAGCCGCGCGTTAGGCGGCTTGGTTGTCGCTGCCGCACCGCAGCGCAGTTGCCTGCCATTGGCCCACTGGGTGGGCGGTTTAGAGCGACGCGAAGATGGGCAGCACAGCCTGGGTGGCCCACTGGATGAAGGGGCCAGGGTAGAGACCCAACACCAACGTCATAATGGCGGCCGCGGCAATGACTGCCTGGACGGGCCGCGATACCTTGAATGCCGTCTGCGCTCCCTGTGGTTCAAAGAACATGGCGCGTACGACGTTCAAGTAGTAGAACACGGCGATTCCGGCATTGACAACGGCAACCGCGGCCAGCGCGAACACCTGGCTTTGGACAGCGGCGCCAAAGACAAAGAATTTGCCCAAGAAGCCGCCGGTGGGCGGAATGCCGGCCAGCGAGAGCATGAAAATGAGCATCATGATCGCCAGGAAGGGTTGGCGGGTGATGAGGCCCGACCAATCCTTGAGTTCAACGCTGCCGGTGGCATCTTCGACGGCTGTCACGGTGATGAAGGCGCCGACATTGGTGAACAGATAGGCGAACAGGTAGATCAGCACGCCGTTGACGCCGTTGAAGGCCTTTCCTGGCGCCGCGGTCGCCGCGACGAGGCCAATCAAGATGTAACCCGCCTGGGCGATGCTGGAGTAGGCGAGCAGGCGTTTGACATTCGTCTGACGCAGCGCAGCCAGGTTACCCAGCGTCATCGTGGCCATCGAGATGCCGGCCAGGATGGGAGTCCACTGCGCCTGCGCCGCAGGCAGGGCGACCAACAAGACGCGCATGAGCAGCGCAAAGCCGGTGGCCTTCGACGCAGTGGACAGGAAGGCTGTGACAGGCGTCGGCGCGCCATCGTAGGTGTCGGGCGCCCATTGATGGAACGGCGCGAGACTGGCCTTGAAGCCAAAGCCGGTAATCACCAGGATGGCGGCGGGCAGACCTAACGTGGCCGTCAGGTTCTTGGTGTTTTTGAACGCGGCGGCAATGTCGGTCAAGTACACGGATCCCGTCGCGCCATAGAGCAGCGAGAGGCCATAGAGCATCACGCCGGACGCAACCGCGCCATACAGGAAGTATTTGATCGCGGCTTCGCTTGACCGCTTATCGTCCCGGATGAATCCAGCCAACACATAGGATGTGATGCTGAGGAATTCCATGCCGAGGTAGATCAGCACCAGGTTGTTGGCGCTGACGGCAATTGCCATGGCCAGGGTGGCGGCCATGAGCATGGCGTAGAACTCACCCTGGTGACGACTGCGCGCTTTCATGTAATCGCCCGCGCCGGCTACCACCAGGATCATAGCGATGATGACGAGCACTTTGAAGAACGCCGCAAAGCTATCCACACTCATCATCGTCAGCGCCGTGGTGTTTTGCCCCAACAGAGCCAGGCTGGCCACCAGGGCCACGACAAGCCCCACCAAGGCCACTGCCTGGAAGGTATTGGACGTGCGGGGGGTATCGCGTTGAATCAGGTCGAGCAAAAAGATGACCAGCCCGGCCAGGAAGAGAACCAATTCAGGTGCCAGGAGCAGCAGAGGGTTCACGATCAGCGCTCCTTTCGGCTACATGAGCCGTTGTAAGAGTTCATTGGCGGCCCGGTTGAAGAAGTTGAGCAACGGCGTTGGATAAACGCCGAAAAGCACCATGAAGGCGATCAAGGGCCACATGGTGACCTTCTCGAACAGCGCCATGTCGCTCGGATCGTGCTCTTCCTGGCCCGTGGTCAGGTTCGTCCAGTGATCCACCTTATGCGGGTCATAATCGCCCAGGAACATGAATTGGACGATTTTCCACAGGATGTAGGCCGCGGTGATGACAATGCCAAGCACGCCGACAGCGGCATAGACCTTGACCAGATCGAACGCGCCGCGGAAGACCAGGAACTCACTCCAGAAACCAGCCAATCCAGGCAGCCCCAAGGAGGCGAAGGCTGTCACGAGCATGATGCCGTAGAAGTAGGGTAGTTTGGCGCTCAGGCCGCCGAACTTCTTGAGTTCACGAGTATGTGCGCGTTCGTAGATGATGCCGACGAGGAAGAACAATCCGCCGGTGATGATGCCGTGGTTGAACATCTGCAGGGCGGCGCCGTTGATGGCCATGGCCTGGCTGTTGATGGTGGCCTGTTCGGTGGCGCCGACGCCGAAGGCGGCCGCGCCGATGCCCAACATGACGTAGCCCATGTGGCTAACGGATGAATAGGCAATGAGGCGTTTGAGGTCCCATTGGGCCATGCAGACGAAAGCGCCGTAGATAATGCTAATGACGCCCAGGGCCACAATCACGAGCGACCATGCCTTGAAGGCATTGGGCAGGGTGGGCAGCACGATGCGCAGGAAGCCGTAGGCGCCGAGCTTCAAGAGGACGCCGGCCAGAATGACCGAGCCGGCTGTGGGCGCCGCGGTGTGGGCGTCAGGCAGCCAGGTGTGGAATGGGAAGCTGGGCACTTTGATGGCGAACCCCAGGAAGAAGGCCCAGAAGGCGAGGCTTCCCAGGAAGATATCGTTTGCAAAGGGCTTGGCTTTGGCCGCCTCCACGATATCGAAGGTGCCTGTGACGAAGTAGACCCCCAGGATTGCCAGCAGCATGGCGACGGAGCCAATCAGGGTGTAGATGAAGAACTTGATCGCGGCGTACTGCGGTCGGTCTTTCGGCTGGCCCCAGATGGCGATGAGGAAGTACATCGGCACCAGGCCAATTTCCCAGAAGACGTAGAAAAGTACGTAGTCGAGCGAGACGAACACCCCGAACATGCCCATTTCCAACAGCAGGAAGAGCAAGAAGAATTCCTTGACGCGGCGCTTGATCGTGAAGCTGGAGTAGTAAAGCCCCAGCGTGGTCAACAGCGCGGTCAGGAAGATGAGAGGGACGCTGAGGCCGTCCACGCCCATGTGGTAGGATGCGCCTAGCTGCGGTATCCAACTGTGAACTTCTTGGAACTGGTAGCCGCCGCTGGTATTGGCATAGGCAAACCAAAGAAAGACGGACAGCGCCAGCGGCACAAGACTAATCAGCACTGACCAGTTCTTGATGCCGCGCTCGTTATCCTTGGGCAGAAGTAGGACAACCAGCGCGCCCAAGAGCGGCGCAAACGTGATGATGGTCAGAAGTGGAAAAGACATATCAGCTTCCTCCTACAAGGTTCAGCACGCTCAGGCGTACAGATAAAAGCCCAGTAACAGCATGATGGTCATCACGGCGAACAACAGATAGTTTTGGCCTTGGCCCGTCTGCAATTTGCGGGCAATGCGCCCGAAGCCATCGGTCAATGCGCCGACGCCGTTCACGATGCCGTCAATGATCGGCTCGTCGAAGAAGGCGCGCAGGCCATCAGACAGCAGACGTCCCAGGCGACCAACGCCGTTGACGATGGGATCAATGATCCAGCGATTGTCAAAGCGGAAAGCCATCTCGGCCAGCCAACGGGTGAAGGCGACCACGGTTCCCATGTACAGCTCGTCTATGTAATACTTACGGTTGAGCACCGTCCAGATCGGCCCAAGCACGCGTTTGACTGGATCAACCTCGCCGGCCTTGAGGGGGCGCACGCCGTACACCAACCAGGCCAGGGTCAGGCCGCCGAGCGCAGCGATGATCGAAATCATGAGCGGGAAGGTGTTGAACTCCGGCACGTGAAGGGCGTGCGTCAGCGCTTCTTCCAGGCTGCCGATGACGTGCTCGAACGGGTTGTGCAGCAGGGCGCCGAGGACGGGGAACTTCTCCGGGATGCCGACCCAACCACCGACCACGGCGAAAACGGCGAGCAGCATGAGCGGCCAGGTCATCAGGTCGTTCATGCGCAGGCCGGTTTTGTCGAGCTTGGTGGGCAGGCTGGCGTGTGCGGCCGCTTCGCTGCGCGGCTGACCGAAGAAGGTCAAGCAGATTTGACGGCCCGTGTAGAAGGCGGTCAGCAAGGCCGAGAGCGCCAGCGTCCAGAAGACCAGGGAGTTCAGTTCAAAGGCATTGGCCAGGATCTCATCCTTGCTCCAGAAGCCGGCGGTGATGATGGGGAAACCGCTCAAGGCCAGGCCGCCGATCAGGAAAGTCCAGCCGACGCGTGGGATGCGTTTCCACAAGCCGCCCATGTTGAGCATGTCCTGCGGGTCGAAGGGTGGGCCGTCCGCGTGCGTGTCGTGGCCGTGGTCATCGGCCGCGTGGCTGTCGTGCGCCGGCGCGTGACTGTCATGCCCGCCGTGCGCCTCGTGAACGTGATGCTCACCGTGTTCAACCGAGTGAATCACGGCGCCGGAGCCGAGGAAGAGGAGAGCCTTGAAGAAGGCATGCGTCAGCAGGTGAAAAGTCGCCGCGACATACGCGCCAATGCCCAGCGCGGCAAACATGTAGCCGAGCTGGCTGATGGTTGAGTAGGCCAGCACCTTTTTGACGTCGTTTTGGGCTACGGCAATGGTGGCGGCAAAGATGGCGGTGAAGGCGCCAATCGCGGCGACGAAATTGAGCACCCAGGGCGCGCCTTCGGCCGCAGCGTGGAACAGCGGGAACATGCGGATGATGAGATAGACGCCGGCCGACACCATCGTGGCCGCATGGATCAAGGCGCTGACAGGCGTCGGGCCTTCCATCGCGTCTGGCAGCCAGACATGCAGCGGGAACTGTGAGCTTTTGCCCATGGCGCCCCAGAAGATGAGGAAGGCCGTGAGGGCAGCCCAGGAGATGCCCAGGCCCGGCACCATGGTTTCAGCCAGGTGTGTGATGACGGGCGTGCGGAAGATCTCATCGAAGTTGAGCGTACCTGCATGGACAAAGAGCAAGGCCATGCCGCTGAACATGATGGTGTCGCCGATACGCGTCGTGAGGAATGCCTTGAGGCCAGCGCCTTTGGGCGTGATCTGGTTGGGGTTCCAATACTTCTTTTCGAACCAGAACGAGATCAATAGATAGGAACATAACCCCATCAACTCCCAAAAGACGAAGAGCATGAAGAGATTATTGGCAACCACCAGGCCTAACATACCGGCGGCAAAGAGCGAGATATAGGCAAAGAAGCGGCTGTAACGCGGATCCAGCTCTTTGGAGTCAGCGTTTTGCGTCGTGTAAGCCTGGTTGGGGTCCAGATGATGCGGCCAGGTCATGTACCCACGGGCATAGATGAAAATCATGAGACAGACAAAAGGCACCATGAAAAGCATGGCGGCTGTCAGCGGATCCACGGCTACGCCGAAGTAGCGGAAACTGGCCTGGCCGGTTGGGATTTCTAGCAGCGGGAACTGGCCCGGCGTCTCAGAAAACTCCAGGTAGTTTGCCAGCGTCGGAATGACGACGACGATGAGCGAGAAGATCCAGGCTACCGCCATGGCGCCGATGGCGATGGTGGAACTGAGCTTCTTCAGGCTGGCTGTCGAGCGCGTCTCATCCTGGTTGGTGACCAGGACAATGATGGCAAATGCCAGAAGCGGAAAGACGGGAATCAGCCACGAGAGATTGAGCATGAGTAACCTCGACTTCCGTTAGTTGAGGCGGGGGTTGGCCGGGGATTGGCGACGGTCAAGTCCAAACGCATTCGTTTACTATGAATTGACATAAAACGAGAGCTCATCATTGATTCTGTTCCGGCCGGGGAGCCAGGAAGCGGGCATAGATCTGCTGCGCCAGGCCAATCGAGATAATCAAGGCAATGCCGCAGATGACCAGGGTCCAAAAATCGGTCTGACGCCAAACGAACCATAGAATACAGAAGACGACGATAGTGAAGCTGGCCGCGGTCCACTGGACGAAGTTTTGCGCCCGTTTGCCTTCGTCGCAGATGCGAATGAGGGCAGCGGCATCTTGGTAACCGGGGTGCGCGGCCTCAATCTGGCGGAACAGCTTGCCAGCGTTGCCATAACCGCCTTTGCTCAGGTATTCGACGGCTCGCTGGTACCCTTGTTCAAGGTCAGCGGCGGTCAGGGGTTGGGTTGGACGTTTATTCTGTGTACGTGCCATGATGATTGTCGCCGTTTGGGGGATGCCGGACGCCAGCGTCTGTCTGATGGACAGGTTGCTTTAGCCTTTGAGCGTATCGAGTTCGTCGAGGTTTACGGTGCCTCGGATGCGATAGATGGCAATGATCAACGCCAGGCCGACGGCAGCCTCAGCCGCGGCGACCGCGATGACAAAAATCGAAAAGAGCTGGCCGGTCAGCTGCATCGGGTTGCCATAGCGCCAGAAGGCGATGAGGTTGATATTGACGGCGTTGAGGATCAACTCAACGCCCATCAGCACACCGACTGCATTACGGCGGGCCAGGGCGCCAAAGAGGCCGATGACAAAGAGAGCGGCTGCCAGGGTGAGATACCAGGAAAGTGGGATCATGAGAATCTCTCGCTTTCTCGCCTAGGCCCGTTCGCGGGCGATCATGATCGAACCGATGAGCGCGACCAGCAGCAGGACCGAAACCACTTCAAAAGGCACCAGGTAGCTGCCAACGAAATCCGCGCCGAGGCGGGCAATGGCGTCAGTGGGTACGGCTTCGGTCGTCGTGGGCCATGTAATGCCGCGCAGGATGGAGGTTAGAAAGATGAAAAGAAAGACGGCGCCTACGGCGACAGCCGACCACTGCGCATTGAGGCGTCCAGCCTGGCTCGTGATGCCGCGACTCAACATGATGGCGAAGACGATCAGCGTGGCAATGGCGCCGATGTAGACGAGCACCTGGGTGACGGCCAGGAATTCAGCCTGCAATAGGATGTAGACGCCGGCGACGCCAAAAAAAGCGGCGGTCAGGCAGAGTGATGCATGAAACAGGTTGCGCAGCAGGACAGTGAGCAAGGCCGCCGCGATAATGAAAGCTGCAATGCCAAGAAAAACGGCTTGCTCAACCGTTGGCAATGGAAAGGGGAGAGTGGGCATAGAGACTCCTCCGAAAACAAACTAAAACCGGGACTGGCAACATGCGGCGACCCAGTCCCGGTGTCATGTCAGACGCGCACCGCCCGGGGAGCGATGGTATCCGAAAATGCCGGAACGCGGGTAGAACCACCCTGCGCGGCCAGCCGCAGCGAGCGCCCAACCACGCCTAGACCTGCGACCAGGCCAATCAGCTGCAAGACGACCATGACAATGGCTTGAACGATGGGGCCGCCAGGCAGCTTGATGGCCAGCGCGACGGTGAAGACGGCCACCAGGCCCAGGGGCACCATCACCTTCCAGGCGAGATTCATCATCTGATCAATCCGCAGGCGTGGGAAGGTGGCGCGCACCCACATGTTGAGATACATCACAAAGACGACCTTGATGCCGAAATAAACAATCCCCAGCAGCGGCACCTGTTCCACAAAGGGGCCTTGCCATCCTCCCAGGAAGAGAGTGGTGGCAATGGAACTGAGGATGAAGGTGTTCAAGAAAAACGCCAGGTAGAACCAGGCGAACTTCATGCCGCTGTACTCGACGTTGTAGCCGGAGACGATTTCTGACTCGGCTTCAAGCAGGTCGAAAGGCGTGCGTTCGCCCTCGGCGAGGGCAGAAACGAAGTAGAGCATGAATGACAAGGGCATGATGAAGACGTACCAACCGAAGCCGGCCATCCCACCCTGCACCAGGGCGATACCGTTCATGGACATGGTGCCCGCCACAATGACCACGCTCAGAATGGCGAGGATCATCGGCACTTCGTAGCTCAACAACTGCGCCACGACGCGGAATCCACCCAGCAGCGCATATTTGTTGTTTGATCCCCATCCGGCCATCAGAACCGACATGATGGCGATGGAGCCGAGGGCCACGATGTAGAGCGCGCCGATGTTCATGTCTGCGCCAACAAAACGGGGCGCAAGGGGAATGGCGCCAAACAGCATGATTACGGCGAACACGGCCAGGATCGGCGCGATGTTGAACGTCACCTTGTCGGCGGCGCTGGGCGTGATGTCCTCTTTGGTCAGCAGCTTCATGGCATCGGCGATGGTTTGCAGCAGTCCGTAGGGGCCAGCGCGGTTCGGGCCGAGGCGGTCTTGGATGCGACCTGCCACCTTGCGTTCCAGCCAGATCAAGCCCAAGACCAGGGTCAGTGCAAAGATCAGGATGACGGTGGCGCCAATCGCCAGGTTGATGAAGACAGCCAGACCTTGCGGCAGCCCCCAGCCAACCAGGACACCTTCCAGCCATTCACCGAGGCGAGACGGATCAAGAATAATGTCCATTATTGCCACTCCAACGCATTCTTACGCCAGGCGTAGGCCAAGCCGCCCACTAGAATCACAATGAAGATCACTACCTCAAGCAGCGCCCACAGGTCAAGCCGTCCGTACGCTACGGCCCATGGGAAGAGGAAGACGGCTTCGATGTCGAAGATGACAAAAATCAGGGCAAACAGGTAGTACTGGGCTTTGAACTGAACCCACGTATCACCCATTGTTTCGACGCCGCACTCATAGGTAGATTTCTTGATTGGATTTGGTTTCTTGGGGCGCAGGAGCCAAGCTACAAGCAAACCAACAATAGGGAAGCCAATACCGACGGCTGAGAGGATTCCGACAAACGCATAGGTTTCTAAATTCATAGGCGTCCTCACCAGGTTAACGGAGTGGGATTGACAAGGCATTGGCTCCACCACATTGTAGCAAACCAACCTGTAAGCCTTGTGACAATTGTCGCGATTATACCACAGGACTATCTAAATGAAAAGATTTCAATCGCGCCTAGCGCGACGGGGGTGATGGGCGCGGTGCATCAAGCGAGACGCGGCCGCAGCCAGGTTCCAGAGACCATCCAACGGTCGCTGTTGGGCTGATAGCGCAGCTCGAACGTATCGCCCAAGGCGGTTTGCACCAGGACGCAGTGCCACGGGGCGTCCTCTGTCGTCTCAACCCAACGGCGGCCAACGGCCGTCACCACGTGCATCTCGCCTCGCCAGGCAAAGGCGCGCGGATGGACTTGTCCATCGGGTGTGCGCCAGGCGTCCACGGCAACGGCCGTCCAGGCCATGGATGGGCTAACTGCTGCGCCCGGCTGACGGCTCTCTTCGCCGCCTGCGCGGCTGCCAGTTTTACCTGCTGCCATTTGCTGTTTCTCCCCTGCCTCCTGCACCTGCTGTTCCAGATAGCGTAGAATCAGCGCCAAGGCAGCATTCGCGGACAAGCGCTTGTTGCCCACGCGATCCTCCTGCCACACATGTCGCTCGGCCCATTCGGCGTCGGGAGCCGAAAGATGAAGGTGCGCCAGACCGACCGGCTTGTCCGGCGTGCCTCCGCCTGGCCCGGCGATGCCCGTGACGGAGACTGCGATGTCGGCGCCAAAGACGCGGCGTGCACCGTGCGCCATTTGTCGCGCAACCTCGGCGCTGACTGCGCCTTTGCTCAGCAGCGTATTGTGATCTACGCCTAACACATGCTCCTTGGCGGAATAGGCATAGGTCACCGCGCTGCCCAAAAAGTAGGCGGAACTACCGGCCACATCGGTCAGCCGATTGCCGATCTGCCCGCCGGTGCACGATTCCGCGAGCGCGAGCGTGAGCCCCAACTTGCTCAGAAGGCCGCCGATCTTGATCTCGATGTCCTCTTCGCTCATTGCCTCTCCTTCATGATGGATGCTTCCGGAGCCTTCACGACTTCGGAAGTTTGTCTTCCAACGGTAAGCGCAGCGTAAAGGTGCTGCCGACGCCCACCTCGCTTTGCACCTGAATCTCGCCGTCGTGCGCCTGCGCCACCCATTGGACAATGGATAGGCCCAGGCCGCTGCCCCCCAGCTGGCGTGAGCGCGCGCGGTCGGCTCGATAGAAGCGCTCGAAGATGTGCGGCAGGTCTTTGTCCGCAATGCCGGGGCCATTGTCCGCGACTTCGATCCGCACGTGGCCCGGCTCACGGTAGAGGCCCAGCGTCACCTTGCCGCCGGCCGGCGTGTATTTGATGGCGTTGTCCACCAGGTTGAGCAACAACTGGCGCAGGCGATCCACATCGCCCATGATCTGGGCCTGATCTTCGTGCACCAGGCGCAGCTCCACCTTTCCCTGCGCCATGACCAGGCCTTGCCGAAACACGTCCAGCAGCAGGGTATCCAGCTCCACCGGCACGCGGTGCAAGGCATGGCCCGCATCGGCCTGCGCCAACAGCAGGAGATCGCCCACCATGCGAGTCATGCGCTTGGTTTCGGTTTCGATTTCGCTCAGGGCTTCCTGACGGAGTTCCGGGTCATCAATCGCGCCCCGCTTCAGCAGGTCCAGGTTGCCCTGAATGGTGGTCAGCGGCGTGCGCAGCTCGTGCGACACATCGCCTACCAGCCTTTGTTGTGTTTGAAAGAGTTGATCGAGGCGCGCGAGCATCTCGTTGAAGGTTTCAGCCAGGCGGCTGACTTCGTCGCCGGTGTTCGGAATGGCGATGCGTTCGGCCAGATGTTCGGTGCGACCGATGCGGCGGGCAGTCGCAGTAATCTCGTTGATGGGTCGCAGCGCGGAGCGGGAAAGCATGCCGCCGCCTATCGTGGTGGCAAAGACGCCCAGGATACTGACCAGGTAAAGCGCCGTGCGCACCCGGTCGAGTGTGGTCTGCACATCCACCAGCGACTGGCCGATCTGCAGCACCCCTACGATCTTTCCGTCGGGGCGATGGATGGGCATGGAGTAGATGTGAATCGGCTTCCCTTGCTGATGGAGGGTGTAGTAGCCGCTGCGTCCTTGCAGATTTTGGTCTAACATCTCCTGGCTGATGGGCAGAATCTGGTCCACATCTTTCAAGTTGGACGAGCGTTGGTAGATGGCGCCGTTCGGGGTCAACACCTGCGCATAAACTTGCGAGGCAAACACAACCCGCGGAGTCAGGGAGGTATTGTCGCGACTGAGCGCCGCCATTGGGTCAAGCTCCTGTTCGATGACGGCCGCGGCCCGCTCACCCTGACTCTTCAACGTGTCGCTGACATCAGCCAGCAGGGCGTTGGTCAGGAATGAGTAGAGCCCGAGGCTGAACAGGAAGAGCATCGCGCCCAAGAAGGCGCTGTACCAAACCATCAGGCGCAAACGGATAGACATAATGATTAAGCCTCGCCGCGTAGGAATTGGCCTGCACTGGCGGATGCTTTCATGAGACTGCTACTCTTCGCGCAGGACATACCCGACTCCGCGAACCGTCTGCAATAAACGCGGCTCACCGTTGGCTTCCAACTTGGTGCGCAGATAACGAATGTAGACCTCGATGATGTTCGATTCGCCGCCGAAATCATAATCCCAGATGCGCTCGTAGATGATATCGCGGGTCAGCACCTGGCGTGGATGCTGCATGAACAACTGCAGAACATCGAACTCTTTTGCGGTCAAATCCAGGCGACGGCTGCCGCGCTGCACTTCACGCGTGGCGTAGTTGAGCGAGAGGTCGCCAAAGCGGATTTCCTCGCGTGCGGTGGTGTTGACACGCATGCGGCGCAGCAGCGCGCGGATACGCGCGAGCAGTTCTTCGAAGCTGAAAGGCTTGGAGATATACCCATCCGCGCCGCTGTCCAGCCCGGCCACCCGATCAGGAATGGAGTCCTTGGCTGTCAGCATCACAATCGGCACATCGCTCGCCGCGCGCAAGCGCCGGCAGACCTCCAGCCCGTCAATACCCGGCAGCATGACGTCCAGGATGACCAGGTCAGGCGGAGTGTCACGCGCCAGCTGCAAGCCGCTTTCACCGTCGCCGACCACATCTACCGTGTAGCCTTCGTAGAGGAGGCCGCGGCGCAGCAGGTTGGCTATTTTGGGTTCGTCTTCAACGACAAGGATTCGATCACTCATAAATGGCTCGGTGTCCGTACATTGAGAAATTCAGGCGGCCGCGCTCGACTTTGGGCGCGGGACATAGCGCGTGAGATAGCCTTCGACCAGGCGATCGAACAGCACGGGCTGTTCATCCATCGGCAAGTGGCTCGCTCGCGGCACGATAGCCAGGTGCGCGCCAGGAATACGCTGCGCAGCCAGGCGCGCATCCGCCACCGGAATGGTGCGATCATGCGCGCCCGTGATGACCAGGGCCGGCATATCGAGTTCTGCTAAGCAGCCGCTGACGTCGCTTTCTAAGATAGACCGCAGGCAGCCGGACAGCGCTTCCGGCGCGGAGCGGGCGAGGTCCGTGATGGTACGCTGCGCCGCAGGGCCGCGGAAAAAGCGCGGATCGGCCAGAAATGCGCGCTGACCCAGGGGCGCAAGCAGGCGCGAATGTTGTGAAAGCTGCAGGATGCGCTGCCCCATGCGTGACCGCAGAAACGCGCTGAGACCAGGCCCAATGTTGCCCGTAATCACCGGATTCGAGAGCACCAGGCCGTTGACCTGGTCGGGGTGACGCCGCGCGAGATGGATAGCAATCAGACCACCCATCGAATGACCCAGCGTGACCGCCGGGGCGCTGGCTGTCTGCGCAAGAAACGCGCTGACCACGGCGGCGTAGTTCTCGGCGGCAAAATCGAAGCCGGGGCCGGGCAGACTGGAGTCGCCGAAGCCTGGCAAATCCAGGCTGATGACCCGGTAGTGTGAGGCCAACTGCTTGCTGATGCGCTGCCACATACGCAGTGAACTGGCCCAGCCGTGCAGACACAACACCAGCGGTCCTCGACCAATGGCCTGGTAATTGACCTGGATGTCTTGAATGAGTATGGTCGGCACAACAGGATTATAGCACAGGGTAAAACGAAAATGGAAAAAGCAAACATTAAGAATTCATTAAGAAGGTCAGAATGGTATAACCCTACTGGCAAATCTGGGAACACCTGCTATAATGCCACGATTCTAAGCGTTGTGTAAGCAGAGGAGAAGTATGAACCCAGTCGAATCCCTGGCTGAGCGCATGGTGGCCAATGTTGAAAAAGTGATCATCGGTAAGCGCGCCGAGGTCAAGAGCACCTTGATTGCGCTGCTTTGTGAAGGTCACTTATTGATTGAGGATGTGCCAGGCGTTGGCAAGACGATGCTGGCCCGCGCCATGGCGCGTTCAATCGGTTGCAGCTTCAAGCGTATTCAATTCACGCCGGACATGCTGCCCAGCGATGTGACCGGCGTCTCAGTCTTCAACCAGCGCGACCGCGAGTTTGAGTTCCGCCCCGGCCCCATCATGGCCCAGATTGTCCTGGCGGACGAAATCAACCGCGCGACGCCGAAGACCCAGGCGGCCCTGCTGGAAGCGATGGAGGAGCGCCAGGTGACGGTGGATGGCATCACCCATTTGCTGCAGCGCCCCTTCCTGGTATTGGCGACCCAGAACCCCATCGAATATGAGGGCACCTTTCCACTGCCGGAAGCGCAGGTGGACCGTTTCATGATGCGCATCAGCCTCGGCTATCCGAGCCAGGCCGATGAGATCGCCATTCTCAATTCGCAGCAGACCCATCATCCAATCGAAGACATCGAGCAGGTAATTACCGCAGATGAGCTGATCGCGGCGCAGAAGACGGTCAAAGAAGTCTACATGGACGATCTGATCAAGGAATACATCGTCCTTCTGACCAATGCCACGCGCAAACATCCCGATGTCTACCTGGGCGCCAGCCCGCGCGGCAGCCTGGCCTTGTACAAGACCGCACGGGCACGGGCGGCCATCGAAAGCCGCAATTTCGTGATCCCTGATGACATCAAGGCTCTGGCCGATTTCACGCTTTCACATCGAATCATCATCAGCCCGTCGGCGCGCATCAAGAATGTGGATGCCCGCGCCATCATGGGCGAGGTGCTCGATTCGGTGCCGATTCCTGGCACCCGCGTGAAAGCCCGTTGATGATCACCGTTTCCGCTGTGGACATGTAATTCATCATGCACCGTCTTTGGGCAATTCTGCTGGGCTGGCTGCTGAGCCTGGCCTTTGCGCTGAACACTGGGCGCGAGCTGGCCTGGAATATCTTCTATTTGCTTACGGCCGCGATTGTGCTGAGCGCACTCTGGGCGTATGCCAATGTCAACGGGGTTCGTGTCGCGCGCTTCACGCGCGCGCGCCGCGCCCAGGTGGGCAAAATGGCCGAGGAACAATTCGAGGTGCGCAATCTGAGCCGGCTGCCCAAACTCTGGCTGGAGGTGCGCGACTTTTCCACCCTACCCGCGCACCACGCCAGCCATGTCGTCAGTTCTCTGGGCGGCAAGCGCCGCCAGCGTTGGATTGTGCGCACGGTCTGCCAGCAGCGCGGTCGTTTTATGCTTGGCCCGCTGACCTTGACCAGCGGCGATCCGCTGGGCCTCTTCCGCTTCAGCCGCACCCTGCCGGCCACGTCGCCCATCGTCGTCTATCCGATCACGGTTGATATTCCGGCCTTCAATCCGCCCATCGGCATTTTGACCGGCGGCGACGCCATGCGCCGGCGCACCCACTATGTGACGACGAATGTCTCCGGGGTGCGCGACTACGAGCCAGGCGATAGCTACAACCGCATTCATTGGAAATCGGTGGCGCGCACCGGACGCCTGGTGGTCAAAGAGTTCGAGCTCGACCCTACAGCCGATCTCTGGTTGATCGTGGATATGGATCGCAACGTGCATGTCAAGGCGCCGTGGCATCCGGTGGAGCGTGATGAAGGCCCGGCCGTCCTGTGGAAGGAGAGCCGGCATGGCATTGCGCTGGCGCCGAGCACCGAGGAGTACGTGGTGTCGGCGGCCGCCTCTCTGGCTCGCCATTTCATCCTGCGCAATCGCTCGGTCGGCCTAATTGCGCATAGTCGTCACCGCGAAGTGATCCAGGCGGACCGCGGCGAGCGGCAGCTGACCAAAATCCTGGAGACGTTGGCGGTCATCGAGCCGTTGGGCAACATTCCCTTCAGTCAAGTGCTGACGGGCGAAGGGCAATCGCTATCGCGGCACACCACGTTGATCGTGATCTCCTCATCGCCTGATCCAACCTGGGTGGCCGCGCTGCGCGACCTGCAGCGGCGCGGTGTGTACAGCGTGGCCGTCGTGGTGGACGCAGCCAGTTTCGGCCCCAGTGTGCCCAGCACGCCTGTGTTGGCGGAGCTGCTTGCCAGCGGCATCGTCACCTACGTGGTCAAGCGCGACGATCCACTCAACGAGGCGCTGACCGTGCCCGCGCACGCGCGCACGTAGAGTACAGACCAGAGATCAGAGATCAGGTACGTGAGAATACGGATGATGTGTGGACTAGAGTTTCCGGTCTCCGAATTTTCTATTTTGCGCCAATGGCGCGCCAGGCCGTGATGACCGCCTCTGTCGGGATGTTGTCGGCCATCTCCACCTGTCCAATCTGGCGCGGGACGATGAAGCGCAGGCGGTTGTCCTTCTTCTTCTTGTCGCTGCTCATGGCAGCCAGCAGCTCCTGCGCAGTGGCCTTGATTGAGTCCGGCATGTCCACCGGCAGCCCCAGGCGCTCCAGCAGGCGCACGATGCGGTCGCGCACCTGGCTGTCGCACAAGCCCAGCGCCACGCCCAGATGACTGGCAGCCGCCAGGCCGATGGCCACGGCCTCGCCGTGGCGGATGCTGAAGTTGGAAACCAACTCCAGCGCATGGCCGAACGTGTGCCCCAGGTTCAGGTGCGCGCGGATGTGCTGCTCGAACGGATCAGCCTCCACCACGTTGACCTTGACGCGCACCGCCTCCGCAATCAGGTGGGGCAGCGAACGGGGGCCGCGGCCTTCCAGGTCGGCGAAGAGGTCTGGCGCGGCCAGGATGCCGTGTTTGACCACTTCCGCCAGGCCGGCGCGGAATTCGGCCGGCGGCAGAGTCTCCAGCAAAGCCGTGTCCGCCGCCACGAGCAGCGGCTGCTTGAAGGCGCCCACCAGGTTCTTGCCCACGCCCGGCAGATCAACCCCCACCTTGCCGCCGACGCTGGCATCCACCATCGAGAGCAGGGTGGTCGGCATTTGAATGAAGGGCAGGCCGCGCAGATAGGTGGCCGCGGCAAAGCCGGCCGTGTCGCCCACCACACCGCCGCCGAGGGCGATGACGGCGCTTTGGCGCTCCAGTTGGGCTTGTGCAAAGCGTGCGTACAGATCGCGCACGGTGTCCAACGTCTTGAATGGTTCGCCATCGGGTATGGTGCAGAGCACCGGCGCCAGGCCGGCCGCTTGCAGCGCCTGCATCACCGCGGCGCCGTGCAGCGGCGCCAGCGTGTCGTTGGTGACGAGGGCCGCGGTTGGGCCGATGCGCAGGCCGCTCAACAAACCGGCCAGATGCGCCAGGGCGCCGTCGCCAATAACGATCGTGTAGTCAGCGCCGGGCGCATGCACCGGCAGCGCATAAAATTCGCCGTCGGTCAGGCCCAGCGCCAACGCAATGACCCGATCACCCACCGCGGCGACCGACAGGCCCTGGGTGTCCAATTGCAGCGGAATGGCGCCGTACGCGGGGGCGCGCTGGATCAAGAGGCTCTCCACATGCTGGCGCGGGTTTTCCACGTTGAGCAGCGGCCGCACGCCGTTGCGGCCGACGCGGCGCAGCACCTCGTCTACATCGGCCTGCAGGCAGACGACCGTGCTGGTTGCCAGGAACGCCTCGCGGTGGGCCGCATTGAGCAGCGCGCCGCCGCCCGTGGCGATGACCAGCCCCTCTTGTGCGGCCAGCTCGTGCACCAGGTTGCTCTCATAGCGGCGGAAGGTGGTCTCCCCTTCGATGGCGAAGATGGCGGCGACAGTCTGGCCCTGGCGTTCCTCGATCAGGGCATCCATATCCACAAAGGGACGCCGCAAGCGGTCCGCCACGTAGCGCCCGACGGTGCTTTTGCCCGCGCCCATGAAGCCGGTGAGCACGATGTTGCGTGTGGAAAGGGTCATGGTTTGGCCTATCCTTCTGCCAGTGGATAATCGAACTGCCACGGCGCGTTGTCCATCGGCAGGTCTGCCAGCCGCGATTGGCGCAGGGCCTCGAAGCGCGGGCGCATCTCGGCCAGGCTGTCGCCGCCGAGCTTCTCGATCAGGGCGTCGGCCAAGACGAAGGCCACCATCGCTTCACCCACGACGGCTGCGCGCGGCACGGCGCTGAAATCGGAACGCTCATAGACCGTGACCGCCTCCTGGCCGCGGGCCAGGTCAACCGACCGCCGCGGGTTGAGGGTGGTGCTGATGGGCTTCATGGCCGCGCGCAGGACCAGGGGTTGGCCCGTGGTGATGCCGCCCTCGAAGCCGCCGGCGCGGTTGGTGCGCCGCGTCAGCGCGCCCTGCTCACCCAGGAAAATCTCATCGTGCACTTCGGTGCCGACCCGACCGGCGTTGGCGAAGGCCTCGCCAATCTCAACGCCCTTGATGGCGTGGATGCTGGCCAACGCGCCCAGCAGGCGGCCGCTCAGGCGCCGGTCCCAATGCACGTGCGAGCCGAGGCCAGGCGGCACGCCCAGCGCCGCCACCTCGAACACGCCGCCCGCCGTATCTTTGGCCTGCATGATCTCCCAGATTCTGGCGTGCATCGCTTCCACCGCGGCGACATCCGGGCAGCGCACGTCGTTCTCTTCGGCCAGCGCAAAGCGTTCGGGATACGACAGGCGCCCCAGGTCGCCGGCGCTGACCCCGCCGATCATGACGACATAACTACCAATGGTGATGCCAAATTCGGCCAGCAGACCTTTGCACAGCGCGCCAACGGCCACGCGTGCGGCGGTCTCGCGCGCGCTGGCCCGTTCCAGCGCCAGGCGCAGGTCGCGATAGCCGTATTTGATGGCGCCGGTCAGGTCAGCGTGGCCGGGACGGGGAATGGTCATCGGCGCGATGCGCTTGGTCTGCCAGCTCTTGTAGTCGCGGTTGGCGATGGTCAGGGCAATGGGCGCGCCGGTCGTCTGGCCGGCCGCGACGCCGGCGGTGACACTGACGCTGTCCTTCTCGATTTTCATGCGGCCGCCCGCGCCGTAGGCCACCTGGCGTCGGGCCAGGTCGCGATCAATCGTCTCCAGCGTCAGCGGCAGGCCCGCGGGCATCCCTTCCAGAATCGCGGTCAGGCACGGGCCGTGGGATTCGCCCGCGGTCAGGAATCGCAGCATGACTCTCCCCTCGATGTCGTGACATAGGCAGCCGGGTTGGCCGCGGGGAGATTCTAGCATTAGAAGGGCAAAATCAGAAATGAGGAATGCTGAATGCTGAATGCTGAACGAGGAACACAGAACGGAGACTGGAGACCGGAGACCAGAGATTCGGAATTGGAGACCTGAAGCACTAATCCACACATCATCCGCTTTCCACATACCCGATCTCTGGTCTCTGATCTCTAATCTCTAATCTCCACTCGGCACTTTGCACTTGGACATTACCTGGTCTACAATCCGGTCGTCGGAGGTGACATGGTGAACAATTTGGCCTTGATCGAAACGATTCTGCGGGACCGTCAGGCGGTCTTTGCGGAGATTCGGCGCGGCGCCAATCTACGGGCGTCCATTCGCACGATGCTTCTGTTCAGCGCCGGTTTCCTGGCGTTGTACGGCGGCGTGATGGGGTCAACGCACAGTGTGCTGCAGGTGCTTAGTTCAGCCCTCAAGCTGCCGCTGCTCTTCCTGGTCACGCTGGTGGTTTGCGCGCCGGCCCTCTACTTCTTCAACCTGATCTTTGGCTCCAACCAGAGCCTGAGCCAGAACATTGCCCTGATGCTGACCGCGATCACCGTCACGTCGGTGGTGCTGCTCAGCCTGGCGCCAATCGTGCTCTTTTTCCTGCTTACCAGCAGCAGCTACCAGTTCTTCAAGCTGCTCAACGTCGGCGTCTTCACCGTCGCGGGCTTTGTCGGGGTCAGCTACCTCTCGCAGGGGATGCGTGCTATCTCCGGCGGTCGGGCCGACGGCGCACGCGCACGCGCCAACCTGGTGCGCCTATGGATCTTGGTCTACGCGTTCGTCGGCAGCCAGGCCGCGTGGACGCTGCGCCCCTTTGTGGGCGCGCCCAGCATGAAATTCGAGTTCCTGCGGCCGCTCGGCGGCAATTTTTACGCCAACATCTTCGTCAGCATCGGCGAGCTGCTTGGCTTTTTCACGGTGAGGTGAGCCATGAGCGCCAATGACCGGCCGCGTGCGGATGATCTGCTCGAGCTGCTGGCCGACGAGGTGGCCGCGCGCCTGGCGGCGCGCAAAGCCGTAGGGACGCCCGCCCCGACGTCGGCCATGCCTGCGGCCTCGCCACCCTCACCCGTCCTGCCAACTTCCCCTGCGCCGCTGCCCCCTGCCAGCGACGCGAGTCCAGCGCCCGAAGAAGAGGCAGCGCCGGACGTCACGCTTGACGAACCTGTTCCCGTGGTTGCCACGGGCGCTAGCCACCTGATACGCCGCCTCGCCCTGGGCCTGCTTGTGATCATCGTGCTGATCAACCTACCGTTCAATCGCCATGGCACCAGCCTGGCGCGCGCCTTGCCAGGCAGCGCGGCGCTCGTCATTCGTGACGGCCTGGTGGTCAAAGAGGCTGACAAGGAACCCATCTACGTTTTCCGCCATGAGCAGTTCCACTGGATCAGCAGCCTGGATGCGTTCGAGCACTATGGCTACCGCTGGCAGCAGGTGCGCATCGTCGAGCCGGGATTCATGGCCAGCTTCGAGTTGGGCGCGCCGCTTCATGTCCTCTTGAAATGCCAGGACAGCCCGCACATCTACCGCCTGGAGAACGACCGCAAGCGTTGGATTGTGGATATCCCCACCTTCGAGGCCGAAGGGCACGCATGGGACGACGTGCGCATCGTGGATTGCGACTATCTGCGCAGCATTCCCGACGGCGAGACAATCCCGCCGGGGCGCGGGCCGGCGCCGCAGCCGTGAGGGAAGGGCAAAGCGCAGAGTGCAAAACGCATCGAAGGCTTTTGGACGCACGCCGGAAAGCTGGCTGCAGATCCAGATGCAGTATGATTTGGCCCAGGTCAGCCAACGGGTGAACCTTGCCCAGATCAAGCCGTTTGTGGTGAGCACAGACGCTGTTGCTGCCGTCAGTGGCGAACAACACAGTGCGTCGGAGGATCTCACCATCCGACGCACTTGAGTGGACGAGCCAGGCGTCGGCTCGTCCGCGAGATGCAACTCAGAACTGCTTTCGCTTGTGCCCTATGCCTACTTCAAGCTGTCCAGGTACTCCTTGCACAACCCAGACTCGAGCTCGCCCAGCGCCCTCCCAGATGGGGGATAGGCGGCTGGCGACCACACTCGCTTCAAATCGTCGGGCCGATTAGCTTCGGCCCAGTTGATGAGCTTCCGGTAGGACGCCACCCAGGCTTGGCCAGACTCGGAAGTCCTTATCGCACTGAATAGCCGAATCTTATTCTCCAGTGCACCGAGCGTGAGGTCATACCTCCACACATCCAGGCCGGACCAGGCCTTAACGCAGGACTCGTCAAGCCACTCCAGGGTGCAGACGAGCGCCTTGCCTTTCGGTTTGCAGTCGCTGACGGTTAACTTGACGCCGCGTCCGGTCATGTATTCCAGTCGGCTGCGCACGTCCTCCTTATTGTCTATCTTTTCGCCATCCCACATGAAGATCAGCCCCTCGTCCCTGAAGAGGGCCAGGGCGGTGTCCAGATTGCGCTTGTTGAATGCATCCTGGAAGGCTATGGCCAGATTCTCCAGGTCACTTGCGGGTGCGGGGGTGGGCGGCAGCGGCGTGAGCGCAGGCGGAACGGCGGTCGGAGTGGGCGGCAAGGGCGTGGCGGTCGACGGCGCTGGTGTGGGCGTGGATGCCGTGGGCGCTGCGCAGCCGGCGGCAATCAACAGGTAGATGGTTGCGACGACGAACAGTCCTAGCATTTGCCCTTTCATGGGTACACCTCCTTGTGGGTACGAATGGGCGGCTCAGGCTCTGATGAAAAAGAGGCTACAATAAACGGACAGCGATCAGGGTGGGCGTGTCAGAGGTCGCCGGGGCAAAGGCAACCTGACGGGTGCCCCCGATAGATGCCTGCGCGCTCAAAGAGGAAACTGGCAACGCGCCGGCCAGCGAGGTCACAGCCGGTGAAGCCCGGCCAGCGCCAGGTTCGCGCAAGAGGTGGGCGGGCAGACCGATGATGTGTGAACGGCGCTACCATAATTATAGCACGGGGGGGGGGGGCAAATGTCAATACTTTTTGTGTTTTATTTCACAATCTGGGGTTAATGTGGCGACGGGCTCGACCAAGGCGCGGTTCCGGGCTTGAGGCGGGAGGATAGCAAGGGCGGGAAGAAGGGGTAGGCTGAACTATAGCACAGGTTGATAGCTTGAACAACAACTGTGCTCACCAATTGGTATGA
>NZ_UETR01000027.1:0-39579 GCF_900491745.1 Candidatus Amarolinea aalborgensis
GGGCCAGCGTGAAGCAGGCAGCACCGTGCGCCTGCCGAACGATGCGGTGATTCTGGCCGAAGGCATTCACGGCTTGAATCCCAACCTGGTGCCGGACATCCCGCCAGAGTGCATTTATCGCATCTATGTCTCAGCCCTGACGCAGCTCAACCTGGACGACCATAACCGCATCCCCACCACGGACACGCGCCTACTGCGCCGCATCGTGCGCGATGCGCAGTACCGCGGGTACACGGCGCAGGCGACGATTCAGCGCTGGGAAAGTGTGCGCAGCGGCGAGACCGCTTACATCTTCCCCTATCAAGAAAACGCCGACGAGATGTTCAATTCCGCGCTGGTCTATGAACTGGCGGTGCTCAAGCCGTTCGTGGAGCCGCTGCTGCTGCAAATTGAAAACGACAGCCTGGAATACATCGAGGCGCGCCGCCTTCTGGCCTTCTTGCAGTGGTTTGAACCGTGCTCGCTCGACCTGGTGCCCGATAATTCGCTGCTGCGTGAGTTCATCGGCGGTTCCAGCCTGCAAGATTTCAGCCTGCTGCCATCCTAAACGATTTTTGCAGGGGGTTGACAAATCGCAGCGAATGGGCTAGAATGACGTTGGATTAAACTACACGAAACATTTGTCACGTGAGGAGGCCGCAGATGCCAGATGTAGAGACCGATGCCATGCAACCCAGTCTCTTTACGCCAGAGGCGCAGATCGCGCCGACCGCGCCGCTTGTCTCCATCCCCGCGCTGAATGCACAATCGTCCCTGGCCGCTGCGATCACCGCCTTCTATCCCTACATGGTGCGCCAGGGATTCGCCGACAATACCATCAAGGCCTTTCAAAGCGACCTGCGTTTGCTCGGACGCCACGTGGGCGCCAACCGATCGCTCAGCAGCCTGGGCACCGAATCCTTGCAGCAGTTCCTGTACTGGTTGGAGCATGAGCGCAAGGTCCCGTGCAGCTCCAAGAGCTACGCGCGGCGCCTGACGACGCTCAAGGTCTTCTTTGCCTGGTTAGCGGCCACGGAGATCATCGCTGGCGATCCGGCTGCGCCGATTATCCACCTGCCCATCAGCACCCCCCTGCCGGTAATTCTGTACGACAACGAGGTCAAACAGATGCTGCAAACCAGTCAAGACTTGCTCTGGCGGCGACACAAGCCTGATGCGCGACCCTATCTCCTCATCAACCTGGTACTGCAAACCGCCATGAAGAAGGGCGAGGCCATGCGCATCAAACTGGAACACCTGGACATGTCTGATCCCCTCGGCCCGGCCGTTTATGTGCGCTATGAAGATCCCCGCTACCACGATAAGGAGCGCAAACTCGGCCTCAGCCCCAAACTGGCTCCACCCGTGCAGCAGTATTTGCGTGAGTATCAGCCCAAAGTGTTTCTCTTTGAATGTACGCCGCGTAATCTGGAGTACGTACTGGGCGACACGGCCAAGGCCGCCGGGCTGACCAAGAACGTCTCATTCGAAAGCCTGCGCTGGACAGCCGCGGTGCGCGACTACCGCACCGGTATGCCGCCCGAACGCCTGCGCCTCAAGATGGGCCTCTCGGAGATTTCCTGGCGCGAAACCGTGGAGAAGATCCGCATCCTGGCCGCGCCGGGGTTGTAAGATGCCGACTCGACCACGCGGAGTGTATCCTTGAATTCATCCAATAGGACGGCGTCTGGCCGGCCGGCGGCTTCGCTGATCGCTCGCTGGCGCAGCCAGGCGCGTGAGTTCTGGCAGGCCCTGCGCAACACGCCGGAAGCGTTTCGCCTGGTGTGGGCGGCCAGCCGCCGTGCAGCCCTGGCGGGAATCGGTCTGATGTTGGTGGCGGCTCTGCTGCCGGCAGCGCAGGCGTGGGTGGGCAAGCTGATCATTGACGCCATCGTCAGCGCCACGCGCCAGGGCATGGAGCCAGTCGCCGGCCTGCGCTTCGTCCTGCCCTACCTTGGGCTGGAGTTCGCTCTGCTGCTGATCAGCTCGACTGCGAGCCAGATGCGCAGCCTTCTCGACCGCATCCTGCAATCGCAGCTCACCAATCATGTCAACAGCCTGATTATCCTCAAGGCGATCAGCCTGGATCTGCAGTTTTTCGAAGATCCGATCTTCTACGATATGCTGCAAAACGCACGCCGCCAGGCGGACACCAGCGCGCTCAATATCGTCAACTCATCCCTGCAGATGATACAGCAGGTCATCACCCTGATCTCCCTGGTCGTCTTGATCGTGCGTTTCAGTCCATGGCTGGCGGTCATCGTCTTTGTGTCGGCCATTCCCGCGTTTCTCTCCCAATCGCAATACGCAGAGCGGGCCTTTCGCGCCATCAGTCGCCGCGCGCCCGAAGCGCGCCTGCTCAATTACCTGGAAATGCTGCTGACAGGCAACGACACGATCAAAGAGGTCAAACTATTTGGGCTGGGCCAGCCGCTGCTCAGGCGCTACCAGGAGCTCTTCACGCAGTTCTACCTGGAGGATCGCGCGATTGCCGAACGGCGCACGCTGGCGGGATTGGGTTGGGGCCTGTTGTCAAACCTGGCCTATTACGGCAGCTATGCGTGGATCGTCCTGCGCACAGTCGCCGGCCAAATTACCCTGGGCGACATGACCATGTTCCTGGGAATCTTCCGCCAATCGCAAAGCTCGATCCGCGGCCTGCTCGACAGCCTGAATCGCCTGTACGAAAGCAACCTGTTTCTCGATAATCTGATGGCCTACCTCAAGCTGCAGCCGCTGCTCACAACGCCGGCCGATGGGCTGACTGCGCCCGCACCCATTTCTCACGGCATTGAGTTTCGCCACGTCTCGTTTCGCTACCCCGGTTCTGACACCGACGTGCTGCGTGATATCAACCTGCACATCCATCCGGGCGAACGCATTGCGCTCGTGGGCCTCAACGGCGCGGGCAAGACGACGCTGATCAAGCTGCTCACGCGGCTGTACGACCCGACGGAAGGAGAGGTGCTGCTCGATGGTGTAGACCTGCGCGCGTACGACCTGACGAGTCTGCACCAGCGCTTTGGCGTCATCTTCCAGGATTTCGTGCGCTACCAGTTCACGGTGCGGGAAAATATCGGCTTCGGCCAGGTGGATGCGCTCGACGATCGCGACCGCATCCAGGCCGCGGCTGATCGCGGCGGCGCCAGCCCGGTCATCGCGAACCTGCCCCAGGGGTATGACACGATGCTAGGACGGCGTTGGGAGAAAGGCCAGGAACTGTCGGGCGGGCAGTGGCAAAAGATCGCGCTGGCGCGCGCGTTCATGCGTAAAGCCGAAGTGCTGGTGTTGGACGAGCCTACGTCCGCCCTGGACGCAGAGGCCGAGTACGAGGTGTTTCGACGCTTCGGCGAGCTGATGGAGGGCCGCATAGCGGTGCTGATCTCGCATCGTTTCTCGACCGTGCGCATGGCAGACCGGATCGTCGTGCTGTCAGCCGGCAAGATTATCGAGCTGGGCAGTCATGCCGAATTGATCCAGTTAGACGGCGCCTATGCGCGCTTATTCAATCTGCAGGCAGAAGGGTATCGCTAGGATGCCCTGGACTTCTGGCTGACTAACTCAAATAAGGCCGCGGATGAACACGGATCGCTGCGGATTCCCTGTTTTCGTTGACCGTAGCGCCGCCGGCATGGATGCCCGACTTGAGGGAGGCTCCTCCATACGCCTCTGCCCCGCGGCTGCGCGCCCGACTCAGCGCGGGCTGGCGGGCAAAAAGGTGCGGAAACCGGCCTGGTACTGTTCGTTGACTTCGGCGTAGTCGCCGCTCCAGCCGCCGACGACGTAGATCATCGGGGAAACGGCCGACACCCCGACCCCGCGCCATTCGCCTCGCCAGGGTGAGACGATGCTCGACCAGGTTTGGGTAAAAGGATCGAACCGTTCCTGGAAATCCACCGCCGCATTGACGCTGCCGCCAAAGGCGTAGAGTGCGCCGCTCTCCACGATCACACCCAAGCCGCTGCGCGGGGTGCTGAGCGGCGCGCCGGTCTCCCACCCACCGTCTGCCACACCACCATCCGCATTCAGCGCCAGGGTATAGACCGTCGGCTGGGGCTGTGCGCCGTTGAAGCCGCCAACGAGGAACAAGCGACCGTTGAGGATAGCCGCGCTTGCCAGCGCGCGCGGCGCTGGCAGCGGTGGGCCGTCGCGCCAGCGGCGCACGGCCGGATCGTAGATCAAAACTGTCGTCGTGACCTGCGTTCCATCCCAACCGCCAAGCAAGAAGAGCATCGAATCGGAGGCGGCCAGGGCATAGGCCGCGGCCGGCGCGGGGAGCGCGGGCGCTTGCCCCCAAGAATCAGCCACGGGATCGTAGCTGAGGACTTCGGCGCTGAGCGCGCCGCCGGTCGTCGTCCCGCCGGGCACATAGACCAGATTCTTCAGCACAACCGCCTGCACGTTGGAGAGCGGCCGAGGCAAATTGGTGCGAGGCTGCCAGTCGTTCCGCTCTGGGTTGTAAACGTCCACCGAATCGGTGATGCCGGTGGGCGTCTCACCGCCGATGGCATAGACCTGACCTCGGAAAGCCACCAGGGCGTGGCGCGCACGCGGCGCAGGCAGCGCGGCGCGCACGCGCCACCGTGCAGCATCTTGACGCGCGGGCAAGCCAGCCTGTGGCATCTCCGCATCGCTGAGCAAGCTCTGACTGGCCGCTTGACTGCGCCCGGCGACTGAACGCATCCAGGGAAATAACAGAGCCAGCGTCACCACCAGCAGACTAACGACCAGGTAGACTCGCTGCCAGCGTCTGATCGGCTGCCTGGGCGCCAGGTCAGGCCGCCATGCCGTTAGCGCAGGCTTCAGCGGCGGCGGCAGCACATCAACTGCAACGCTGTCTGCGATTGCCCCGTCCAGGGCCGTTGGTGAGTCGGTTGGGGCGAGGCTGACCTGGCCAATCTGCACCAGACCGCTGCGAATGGCAACCAGCGTGGCTTCGGTGCGGCTTTGTACATGCAGTTTCTCGAAGATATTGCGCAGGTGGACTTTGACCGTATTGGGGCTGATCACCAGGACGCGCGCGATTTCCTGATTGGTTTTGCCGGTGGCAACCAGGCTCAAAATTTCGATTTCGCGTTCACTCAGTGGAAGTCGTTCGTCGGCTGGCATGATGTTGTGTCCGCCTGGCTGTGCAGGCGCTGTCCTCGCGGCGTATACCCTCGTAAACAAAGAACGTTGGAGCGCGAAGGTGCTCCAACGTTCAACGGATCCAGTACCCCCGGAGGGACTCGAACCCCCAACCTACTGGTTCGAAGCCAGGCGCTCTGTCCATTGAGCTACGAGGGCAAGTCGCGCGATTCTAACACCAGGCATGGGGCCTGTCAAGAATCACTGAATCGCTTGCGGCTATTGACAACTCGTGCACTTCCTGATACACTGATTTTGCCGAGGATCGAGACGTGGTCATTAGGGGCATGGCCTTGCGCCCGCCCCCCAAAGCCTCGAAAGCCCCGGAAAGATGGAGGTACGATCAATGCCCTATCGAACGGTATTGGAGGCCAAGCGCCTCGGAATTTTCAGTTGTCTAGCCAACGATACGCTCGAACTTGCCGCGCGGCGCATTGCCGAGGAAGACATTAGCGGAATGGTCGTCGTTGACAGCCAGGGATTCCTCGCCGGCGTGATCACACGCATTGACCTGCTGCGCGCCTTTGTCAATTCGCCCGAATGGAAAAAAGAACCGGTGAGCGCGTACATGAGTCCTCACGTGATCACGGTGCATCCGGACACGCGCCTGATCGAAGTAGCCCACACCCTGCTGCAGAACCATGTCCATCGCGTGGTTGTTGTGCGCGAAGAGGGCGACAAACAACGTCCCATCGCGGTCATCGGCGACACCGATCTCGTCTACAACATGATGCGGGCATCATCCGAGGATGATTGAGCGTGATCTCAGGCTGACGGATAGGGCTGAGGTGCTCCATCCGTTAGTCTGACGCTATGATTGACTGCCCGTAAGCGCCTTTTTTACGCGCCTACCGCTTGCTTTGACAATGCCACTGACGGCATCCGTGACCACCTCCGCGCTCTTGGCTGCGTCACGGATCACCCCTTTGGTCACCTGCGCCGCGGCATCGCTCACATCGAGGCCGCTGTCAATGGCGCCTGCGCTTGCGCCTTGTACACCGCCCACCATGGCGCCGATCACCGTGGCCCCAGCGCCGATCGCGCCCATGGCCGCATTCAGCGATACGTTGGTGATGCTCTCGGCCGCCTGGCGCGCCGCGGCATCCAAATCACCCTGCGCCGCCATATCGGCCGCGGAGCCAAGATCGCTGACGGCCGAGCGGGTGGCCATCGAGATCGCGTCGCTGGCAATGCTCAAACCCTGGGCAAGGCCGCTGGCGGCGCCCTTGATCCCACCGCCGGTTGCACCCACCGTGCGGGCCGTGGATTCAATCAACTGCCGCGTAGCCGTCCCCGCCGACGAGGCCAGACCGCTGATCGCCTCTTTCGCTTGATCCGCACCCTGGGCCGCTTCACCGCTTGACTGCTCGGCGGCCGCCTGCATGGTGGCCTGCGTGCCTATGACCACACTCTGAGCCAAATCACGCGTCTGTGCCAGACGCTGGTATAGTGCGGCGCTGCGGCGCTTTGCCCGCGCCTGGCTGCTGCTGGAGCCGCCGGCCGGCGTTTGCTTGCTTTCGCTCATAACTCCTCCTCAACCGTTTATGTTCACCCACATTTCCTACAGACAAGATACCATCGGAGTCAAAAAAACTCAAGTTTGAGAAAGCGCATCACTTCCACGTAAAAGCACGTACTTCACTAGGGTCGCTCAGAAAACGAAGCGAACCCAGGGCTGGCAGCGGCGTCGGGGTGACCGGCTGGCCGATCTCAGGCGTCAGCCGCGGTTCAGGCGCATCAACGTGGCCCGCATGGCGCGCCACCACGACCTGCCAGCGCCAGCTCCGTTCGGTCACGTAATCCGCAGGGCGCAGCGCCGGATCCAAGCGCAAACTGGTGCCCTTGACGTGATGTTCCTGGCTCGGGCCGCCTGGCGCCAGCGACCAGACATGCACCACGTACCAGTCTTCTTCGCCCAGGGTGCCAACGGCCGACCAACGCAGCACAACCGGCTCTGCAGCCGCCAGGACAGCATCGGCGGCTGGCCCAAGCAGGATAGGCGCCGCAAACGGCGGGCCTGGAGTGGGGGTTGGGCTGGCGGCCGCCGTGGGAGTGAAGGTCGGCGTCGGCGTACCGCGGGGAATGATCAACACCTGCCCAATGTGCAAGATGGCGTCCGGTTTGAGTTGATTGGCGTCCAGAATGGCGTTGATGGTGGATTTGAACTGGCCGGCAATGCCCAACAGGGTGTCGCCAGATTTGACGCGGTACATCAGGGTCGAGGTGTCCGCGGTGACCGTGGGGGCCGGTGTGCCGCCCAGGGCGAGAGCCTCAGGGTTCATGCCTGCGGTCGGGATCAGCAGGGCTTGCTTGACGCCCAGCCGGTCGCTGGCCTTCAGCTTGTTTGCCGCCAGGATGCTGTCCACAGGCACGCCAAATTTGGCGGCAATGCCCAACAAGGTGTCGCCCGCAACCACGCTGTAATTGAGATAGGCCGGCATGGGTGTAGGCGTCGGTGTCAGTGTTGGTGTAGCCAGCGCCACAGTCCAATTGGGGGAGGGCGTTGCCGTGGTGGTCATCGTCGCGGGATTCAGCAGCTGGTTTCCGCCTGCCGGCATCGGCGCGCCGAGGCTGGTGACGCCAGCAGCCGGCGGGGGCGCTGAGCGCGTCCACCAAAAGGCGATAGCCCCGACAATGAGCACGAGCAGGGCCAGATCAAGCCAGGGAATCTGCCGGCGACGGCGGCGCGCGGTCTGCATGACAGCGCCGCACATGAAGCAGACGCTGGCCTGATCCGCCAGGCGCGTGCCACAGTGCGGGCAGGTGGGGCCTTGCGGCACGGCGGGGAGTGGGGCGTCAACAAAATCCCGGTAGGTCATGCAGCGAATTATAGCCCAGCGGGTGGTTTGAGCAAATGGGGCGCGGCGCCGCGCGGCGCTGGCGCGCGCCGGCCAGGCCGCCACAACCAGGCCACAATCAGCAGGCTCAGGGCGGAGACGATATCTCCGACGCGGCGCGCAGGGGTGGCGCCCATGCGCAGCGTGACATCGTGGGTCCCCGCCGGCAGATCGAAGCCAATCAACCCATAGGGCGCCACCGTCTCGATGGCCGCCGGCTGCCCGTCTACGGCCAGGGTCCAGCCAGGGAAGTTGTAGGTATAGTAGACCAGGCGCACGGGGGTGGCGGCGTCCACGCGCAGGCGACCCGATTGGGCGCCAACGTGGAGCGTCGTCACGGCGCCGGCGCCCTGCACAATGGCCGCCCGCTGCAGCGGCTGCTCCGCCAGGTATTGAGCCAGCAGCGGCGTCTCCGTGAACGATTGCCCGGTGTCCTTCATCACGCCAATCATATCGGGATGCTGGAGCTCAAAGTCCATGATCGCCAGCGGGCTTTCATCGCGTGGGGTGATTGGCGTCCACTGCGGCTGCAAGAAGGTCGCGCTGGCCAAGATGATGAAGAGGGCGAGAGGCGCCAGCGCGGCGCGGCGCTGGGCGGCCGGGCCGGGGTCATGCGGCGCAGCGAGAAGCTGCGCCCCCGCGCCGCCCACAATCGCCAGGCAGAAGGAGGTGAGCGCCAGCATGCGCCAGGGAAATTGGAGCAGATCGGCCAGCGGCAGCAGGCGCCAAAGCGCCGCCGCCGGTGTGAGCATCAGCCCGGCGACGATGACGGCCGAGAGCAGGAAAAAGACGACAATGCCGCGCTGCTGCGCCGCACGGCGCAGCCCAAACCAAACGCCGCCTGCGGCCAGGAGCAGAGGCGCAAGGCCCAACTGGAAGCTCATGCCGTCGCCAGGGCCGTCCACGCTGTACCCAAAGCCCCAGGAATTGGCAAAAAGCTGAAAGAAATAGACCAGGTTGCGTTCCACCTGGTAGCTATCGCGCAGCCAAACGGCTTGACCGATGAAACGCTGCTCAGCCAGCAGCGGGATGAGGAAGATCGCCGCCAGGCCTACCGCCAGCAAACCAGCAGCCAGCACCGAAAACAGGGAAACCCACAGCGTTCGCGCCGCTCGCTCGGCCGGAGGTCGCGTCCTGGCAGCGATTGAGGGCCAGACCAGGCGAAAGAGGAGATACGCGGCCAGCCAGGGCGTAAAAAAGAGCACCACGGCGGTATGGCTGATGAAAAGCGCCGCCAGGCTCAGGCTGGCGGCTGCCAGGCGACGGCGGTCATGCGGTTTGTCCAGCAGCCGCTCCCAGGCCAGGATAATCCAGGGAAACCAGGCCATGGCCCAGAACTCGGCGAGCGCCGCGCGCACGTAGATGTTGACGAAATGGTAGGGCGCGTAGGTGTAGAGCAGACCCGCAATGAAGCCAGCGCCGTTTCCCCACCAGCGGCGCACAAGCAGGAACATGCCGGATGCGCTCAAGAGAAAAGCGAGCAAAAAGGTGGCCTTGACCGCATTGGTCAATCCCAGACCCAAGAGGTGAAAGGCTTCCGCGGTGTAGTAGGCAAAGGGAGCGTAAACCACCCACAGCGGATAGCCGTAGCCCATGGCATGATCAGGCCCCCAGCGCGGCCACCAGGCGCCGTCGCGGATGGCGGCGTCGAACTCAAGCAGGTAGAAGACGCTGTGATGGGCATCGTGCGCGCCAAAGAAGTAGCCGGGCGCCAGCAGGCTGGCCCAGGCTGGCGTCGTCAGGATCAAGAGCCACCCTAACCAGGTCAGGCGTTCACGCGTGGAAGAGGCAGAATTCATGGGTTGCTCAGCAGTTCCTGCGCGACCTCATGGGCGATGGCCCGCCACGCGCCCCAGGCCTCGCGCGGTGGAGGGACGTCGCGTAGGCGCTGGGCAACCCAGGCAAAGCTGCTCAGCGGCAGTTCGCTGAAGCCAGCAACTTCCACCCCATCCGCAGTCAGCGTGCCGCCCGCCTCTTCGCCGTACCACAGATACGTGACGAACGGCACCAGGTGTTCGTGCAGGCGCATCTCGTAACCGATGACGGCCAGGAAGCGCAAATTGTGCAAGGTGAGACCTGTCTCCTCGCGCACTTCGCGATGCAACGCTTCGATGACCCCTTCATGCCAGAAGATGCCGCCGGTGGGCAGACGATAAAAGCCGGGGTAGAGGTCTTTGGTGTGCAACAGGTAATAGCCGTTGGCGCGCCGCAAGCAGACGGCAATCTCGCCGCGGCGATCCAGGGTTTTCACTCGTCGGGTGACAAGGAGGAACTCGTCGGCCGCCAGCGGGTAAAGCCGGCGCTGCGGCTCACCGTAGGCGGCCGCAAGTGCGGCGACTTCCGTCGGGTTAATCAACGCTCCCACATGCGGCCCCCACGCCTCAACCGTGTCACCAACCACTGCCTTCCAAGCGTTAGCCATGAGATTCCTTTTTTCATCAAAGTCGCAGACGGCCGATGACCGCGCGCACGCGTTCAGCGTCTGGCTGCTAACCTACTCTGCGGGCCGGCGCACGCCAGCGCCAGCGTATTACCCAGGCGATCAGCAGCGCGACCACCGAAAGAATGCTCAGCGCCTTCCCCAGCACGCGCACGGGGGTGTCTTCAAAACGCAGGAGCAAGAAGAATTCCCCTGGCTCCAACGGTACGGCAATCTGACCAAACGGAGCGATAATGTCCTTTTCGCTCAACGTCAGCTTGCGCAGTAGGCGTCCCGGCCGGTTGTTGTCGTCAGCATAGAGGTAAGCCGTCCAACCGGGGAAATAGGCCACGTTGAACACCAGCCGCTGATCAGGCTCGCCGCTGTGCACCCAGACCAACTCGTGCGCGCTGCCATGCTCACGCACGTCTACGGCCAGGGTGGCGTTCTGCGGCACGCGGCTGTAATCCACATGCGTCGTCACGGGCCGGCCGTGCACATGGTCTTCGGCCACGGCCGACCAGGTGGGGACGACGTCGGCAAACACGGAGACGCCGGTCATTTCATTGGCCGATTGCTCAAAGCGCATCAGCGCCGCGTAAGAAACCGGGCCCTGCTCTGGGGTTGGCGCTGCCACTTCCACCTGCAGATAAGCATAGCTGCCGAGCAGGATCAAGCCGCACAGGCACAGGGCTACAAAACTGCGCCACCTATTCAACCCTGTCGCGACCTCATCCTTGTCGTCGCCGGCTATGCGCGGCTTGGCAGCGGCCGGCGCCGGCTGCTCAGCCACTAACATGGCCGGCAGAATCGCCAGGCCGACTGCGGTCAGCATCAGGTAGCGCCAGGGGAACTGCGCAAATTTGACGTTGGGCAGGGCCTGCCAGGCCCAGGCCGAAACTGGCAGCATGAGAAAGACAGCCACCGCGGACAAAGCGGCAAAAAACCAGGCTTCCGCGCGTAGATCGGCTGATGTCGTGCGGCCCGGGGAGGCCGCGGGCGCTGGGGTAGGCGTACGGCGAGTCAACGCCGCGGCCAGGCCAAGCACGCTCAGCAGGGTCGGCGCGATGCCGAGTTGAAAGCTCAGGCGATCATCCGGGCCAGGGATGCTGATGCCAAAGCCCCAAGTAGGACTGAAGAGCTGCGACCAATAGATGAAATGATTGAACGGGTTGTAGTATTGGCCATACCACTGCTCACGATTGACAAAGCGGAACTCAGTCAGGGCGGGCAGGCTGAACGCGGCGCTGAGGCCAAAGCCGAGGGCCAGGGCCAGGAGCGGCGTCAGCGACAGGTGCAGCAGGTTGCCCAGCAGCGGCAGGGTGGATGCGGAGGACCAGTCACGCCAGGGCTGCGCGGCGTTAAGGCGGCGCAGCACATGCATCGCCAGGTACGCAGCCAAGACCGAGGCAAAAACGAGCGCCACCAGGTTGCTGGTGAGCATCAATCCGCCAAAGGCGAGGGCGGCAGCCGTCAGCGCGGCCAGCCGCGGGCGGATCACCGTCTCCCGAAAAGCCCACAGGCAGAGGGGCAAGAAGATGAGCGCGACCGATTCGGCCAGCGCGGCGCGAACGTACAGGTCAACCAGGTGGTAGGGGATGTAGATATACGCCACGGCAGCCACCAGGCCTGCACGGCGGCCAGCCCAGCTCGTCACGAAGCCATACATGGCCAGGCCGGAGGCCACGATGCTCAGGCCGAGGACCAACTTGACCGATGCCTCCCAGCCAAAGCCGAGCAGATGAAAGGCCTGACCCAGGTAGGTTGCCAGCGGCGCGTAGACAATCCAAAAAGGATAGCCGTAGCCAAAGGTAAAATCGGGCGCCCAGCGCGGGAAGAAGATGCCGTCCTGCCAGGCGCGGTCAAACTCGAAGAGAAAGTAGACGTTGTGGCGGGCGTCATGCGCGCCCCAGAAGTAGCCAGGTTGGGCAAAAGGGGCCAGGGCCGGCAGCGCCAGCAGCGCCAACGCCGCCAGAGGAAGTAAATAGCCGCGCTTCATAGCGAATCTGCTTCCTGATCGGCCATGCTCGTTTCGACGCCGTCATCTACGGGAGGCAGCGCAGAGGTAGGCGACTCGTTGTTCATCAAGGATGCATCCACTTCGGCGACCAGGGTTTCAAAAACCTCTTCAGACGTGATGCCGTCGCGGCGCAGTCGCATCAGCGCGCTGCGCTGCGCACGCAGGAACTCGCGACGCGCGCTTTCCAGCTCCTCGACCGTCAGCTCGGGATGGCTCTGCTGCAAGATGCGCACGGCATGGGCGATGGTCTCGGCCTGCGCCAGCAGTTCGGGGCGCAGCGTCTCCCAGGCCCGTTCAGAAATGAAGCCATCACGGTAGAGGGTGTCCAGATGATCGGCGGCTGCGCGGAAGCTCATCAAGCGGGCGTGCCGCATCTCGTACTCCGTCTGGGCCGGGTTGCGGGTGACGATACCCAAGCCGCGCAGTAACGGACGCATGGTGGTGCTTTGCCCCAGCAGGGTAAACAGAACCACGCCAAAGGCCATGATGCGCACCAATTCGCGCTGCTCGCCCAGGCTGGCCGGCAGACTGAGGGCCAGGGCCAGGGCGATGGCGCCGCGCAAGCCGCCCCAATTCAACACGTGCAGCCAACGAATGGGGACTGGGTCAGAGATGCGGTTGACAATCCAGCCCAGTGAATAGGTGACCACGGATCGGGCCGCCAATACGGCGGCAATGGCCCAGGCAATCGGCTGCCAATTGCTGAGCAGCGTTGGCACGTTGACCTGCAGGCCAATGAGCAGAAAGACAAAGGAGTTGGCGAGAAAAGCCACGTATTCCCAGAAATTGAAAAGGACGATGCGCGTCGTGGGACTCATGCCCTGGGGGCCGATGTTACCGTTGACCAGGCCGGCCACAACGACCGCCAAAACGCCGCTAAAGTGCAGACGTTCGGCCACCAGGTAGGAGCCGAAGGCCAACACCGTCGTCAACGTCGTTTCGATCAAATAGTCATCCACGCGCGCAATCAGTTGGGCCGTGATCCAGCCCAGGGCCAGCCCAACCACGGCGCCGCCGGCCGACACGCGCACGAAATCGGCCACGCCCTGCACCAGGTCAAAGCGCCCGGTCAGCGCCGTCGCCAGCACCAGGTTGAAGACGACAATGGCCGTGCCGTCATTGAAGAGGCTCTCGCCTTCAACCAGCAGCGCCAGCCGACGCGGCGCGCCCAGGGCGCGGAAGAGCGCCACCACCGCTACAGGGTCGGTGGCAGAGATCAAGGCGCCAAAGACGAGCGCCACCGGCAACGCCAACGGCGTCACCAGACTGAGCGCGCCGCCCACAATGAGGGTTGACAAGAGAACGCCCACCACGGCCATCAGCAGAATGCCGGGCAGGTTACGGCGCAGCTCAGCCAGGTTGATATGGAAAGCGGCTTCGAACACAAGCGGAGGCACCAACAATGCCAGAATCAACTCCGGCGTCATGCTGAGTTCCAGCGGCTGCTGGCTGGTCAAGATCAAGCCAACGATAACCAGCGCCACCGTGTACGGAATGCGCAAGCGCCGCACCATGATCGCCACCAAGGAAGCGACCAAGAGCAGTTCGATGACCAGGGTTTCCGTCGAAATGAAACGTTCCATGTGAATAAATCTACGAATCTATCAAAGCAATAGGATGAATGACCTTCGGCCAAGCGGTTGGCCTGGTTGCCTTGCGCGCCAAGTCAGGGTACGGCCTCGATCGCCGGTAGGCGCGCGCCCGTCTGCCAGTTGTAAAGCCCCCAGGCCAGGTGCAGCGGCGAGGGCGCGGCCGCGTCGATGGCGACGGCAACGGCGCCGGTGTAGACGCTGCCCACGGCCCATTGTGTCATCGGCTGCCCGGCCACCGGCTGCGCATCAGCCTGGCCCCAACGCTGCCCATTGGCATCGAGCACGTGCAGGTAGAGATTATAATCGAAGTCCGGCGGCTGCAGGACCTGCCAGGTCAGTGTCACGCTGACCACCTGCCCTGCCTGAAGCTTGCCCGCGGCGACCATGTCCGCCAAGATGATGCTGCCGTCGCGGCGGCGATCGGTCTCCTGGCCGACGGTGCGGTAGATGGCGAGCGGCGCCGGCCGCGACGGCGGGGGCGTGCGGTGCACCACCAGGCTGGGATAGGCAGCGAGCGCAATCAGGGTCAGGCAGATGCTTAGCAGCGGCCAACTCTGCAGCTGTGGGAAACGGCTGGCGCCGATGGCTGCCAGGATGCACAGCGCCAGGCCGACCAATCCCAGGGTTTGCCAGGGGTACGTCAGGAGGCCGCCCAACGGCAGCGGAATCACGGCCGCGGCCAGCCCCATCAACGCGATGAGCGCCCACGCCCATCGCCACGTCCCCATATGAACCGCTGCGCCGGTGATTGCGCCGCGTTCGGCCGGCCACCAGGCCAAGAGCGCCAGCCCCATCGCCGCCAACCCCAGGGAGTAGTCCAGTTGATCCTGCCAACCCGGTTGGCTGAGACCAAAGCCGGCCGCGGCGCTGAACAGTTGAAAGAGATAGACGGCATGATCGGCGAAAGCGACCGGCACGGCTGCGGATGCGCCCTGCCAGGCGAACCGGCTCAACAGCCCCAGCGCGCCGCCCAGCGCCAGGCTGAGCCAGGTCACGCGGCGCGCACGCCCAGAGGCTGGAGCCATCAGCGCCAGGGGACTGAGCGCCAGCCAACCGAGCAAAGCCAGGCCGGCCTGCGTCCAGGCCAGGGCTGCCATCAGCACGATCACGGTCAGCGTCCGTCCCACGGATAGCTGCGACGCGACGCGGTGCAAGGCCCACGCCAGGCACGGCAGCAAGGCCATGAGGACCACCTCACTCAGCGCGCCGCGCTGATAGGCAGCCGTCAGCGTCGAGGGGAGATAGGCAAAGAGCACGGCGGCGATCAGCGCGGGTCGCGCGCCCCCCACGCGTCGCACGGCCAGGAAAAAGGGCAGCGGCCCGACGACCAGGGCCAAGATCAGGGTGAGCTTGATGGCCGCAGCGGCCCCTAGCGGCAGCCACAGCCGCGCCAGGGCATAGGGCAGCGGCCCTTCGCCGCGCCAGAAGTCGGCTGGCGCGGCCAGGGTGGGCAACCAGCCCCAGCGGCCGTGCGCGGCCAGATCATCGAGATGGTAGACGGGCAAAAATCCGCTGTGGCTTTGAAACCAGCCGGGAGCAGTCAGCGGCGCCCATGCCGGCGCAGTCAGTAGAAAAACGAGCAGGAGCCACCCGCCCGTCGCTTTCACAAAACGCATAGGCAAGGATGATAAATCGAAACGCGCTGGATGTCAAAAGCGTCTGCGAGGCGGGGTGCACTGCAAACTGGCGGCCGTTCGGGCGATTGAGGCTTCGTCGTGAGCTCAGCCGAACGATCGCTGCCACCCCTGCCAGGCTCACCTGTGTGAGCTGCGTTGCGAAACTGAAATACGCCCGCTGCGAGATGCCAGCCTCTGCGGGGCTGTCAGGCCCAATAGGGCCTTCCACCGCGTAGCCCGATCCGTTCACGGTCGGGCGGCGTTCGTTGCGCACACGCCCTCCGGCCACCTTAGTAGTTCCAAATGTGGCCTGGTTTTTGACCACAGAGATCACAAAGAACGCAAAGAAGATGTCAATTTGCGTCTGATCTGCTTTTCTTTGTGTTCACCCACCCCCGCGTATGTTCTTTGCGGTTGGATGTGTGCTGCATTTGGAATTCCTACGGCCACTTCTCACGCTTTGCGGTTCATGGCGGATTGGGGTAGAATGGACGCCATGCTGTGCACGCCCAATCTCGCTGATCGAATGCACGGCGCCGGCTTCTGCTTGAGGCCATCATCCCACTCGACCAAACCCGACGAGACGTACACATCATGCTCCTAACCTATGAGCTTGCGATGCCATCCCCTGTGACCCATCTCTTTCATGTCCGCTTGACCGTAACCGGCCTTGACCAGGCGACGGTCGAGTTTGCCATGCCTACGTGGACGCCTGGCTCCTACCTGGTGCGCGAGTACGCGCGCCATGTGCAGGGTTTTGCCGCCGCGGATGGCGCCGGCCAGGGACGACCGTGGCGCAAGATCAACAAAAACCAGTGGTCAGTAGAAACCGCCGGCGCAGACCGCGTCGCCATCAGCTACCAGGTGTACGCCGGTGAGCTGTCGGTGCGCACCAGCCACCTGGACAGCACGCACGGCTATTTCAACGGCGCGACGGTTTTCATGCGCGTGAACGGCGCCGACCACCTGCCGTGCGAGCTGGTCATTGCGCCCTATCCTGGCTGGCGCATTGACACGCCACTGCCCGCCGTGCCTGGCGCGGCCGATCACCGCTTCCGCGCGGAGAATTTCGACCACCTGATTGATTGCCCCACGGAGATCGGCGCTCATCAAGTGGTTGAATTCGAAGCGCTGGGCAAACCGCATCGCCTCGCGTTCTACGGCCACGGCAACGAAGACTTGGCGCGCCTGGCGGCCGATACGCAGAAAATCGTGGAGACGGCCGGGGCTATCTTCGGCGGCTTGCCGTATGACGATTACCTGTTCATCATTCATGCCGCGGAACAGCGCCGCGGCGGGCTGGAACATCGCAATTCCAGCAGCAACGGCGTGGTGCGCTGGAGTTTTGGGGATGACAAAGAGTATCGCCAGCAGGTCTTGGCGCTGTTGGCGCACGAATTTTTCCACACCTGGAACGTCAAACGCATCATGCCTTCCGTTTTCACGCGCTTTGACTATGATCGAGAAGTTTACACCAGGCTCCTGTGGGTCATGGAGGGTTGGACATCCTATTTCGAGCTGCTCATCCTGCGTCGCGCCGGCCTGTGGACAGCCAGCGCCGTGCTGGAAGAGACGGCCAAGCGCATCTTGCACTTGCAGCAGACGCCTGGCCGCCGCCTACAGAGCGTCGAGATGGCGAGCTTCGACGCCTGGATCAAGTTCTACCGTCCGGACGAAAACACGCAGAACACGTCCATTTCGTATTACAACAAGGGCGCGCTGCTGGGCATGCTGCTTGATCTCCATGTGCGCCAGCACAGCGACGGTCAGTGCAGCCTGGATGAGGTGATGCGCCATCTGTGGCAAGACTATGCGCTGGCCGGCCGCGGCCTGCCTGAAACCGAATTTCAGGCCGTCGTCGAGGCGGCGGCCGGTTACTCCCTGGCTGACTTCTTCGAGCGTTACGTGCGCGGAACGGACGAACTGCCGTTTGACGACTTCCTGGCCTACGCCGGGTTAGAGCTGCGCTTCGGTTATCAGAACGCCAGGCCCGACCAGGCGGATGACGACGCCCCGGCGCCCAAAGCGGGCCTGGGCCTGCGCGTGGAGCAGAAAGAGGGACGCGCGCTGATTGGCGCGGTGTTTGCGGATGACGCCTGCGCGAATGCAGACGTGGCGCCCGGCGACGAACTGCTGGCCCTGGATGGCCTGCGCGTGACCGCATCATCTCTGAACCGGCGCCTGGATGACTACCACCCCGGCGACCAGGTGACGTTGACCTTGTTCCGCCGCGATGAACTGCGACAGGCAGCGGTTGTCTTGGGGACGCGGCCGTTCAACCGCTTACAGGTGCGGCCGGCCGCCGCGGCCACGGATGCACAAAAAGCGCTGTTCAGCCAATGGCTGAATGATTCTTTCCCCGCGGCGGATTTTTCGGTCGCGGGCGAAATCGAACTAGAAGCCGAGAAAGCAAAAACCTGAGCCACAGTCCTATGTCATCTGAACTCACCACCCTCTGGCTGCTGCGCCATGCACAGTCTGAGTGGAACCACGAAGGGCGCTGGCAAGGGCAGGCCGACACCCCGCTGAGCGACCTGGGCCGCCAACAGGCGCACCGCGTCGGCAAACGGCTGCGCCGTTATCCCATTATGCAGATCATCAGCAGCGATGCGCAGCGGGCAATGGAAACGGCGCGGGTTGTCGGTTCCTATTTGCAGCTGGCGCCCGCGTTGCATCCTGGCCTGCGCGAGTCGGACATCGGCGTGTGGGCCGGGCTGACCACGCCTGAGATCAAGGCCCGTTTTCCAGAAGAATGGGCGGCCATGAACGCACGCGCGGATGTGCGCCGCGGCGGCGGTGAAACGTACAGCGAGCTGCGCGCCCGCACCCTGGCCGTGGCGCAGGAGGTGGCGGCGCGCTATCACGGACAGAACATCCTGCTCGTATCGCACGGAGCGTCCATACGCGCGTTGATTTCGGCTGCGCTGGGGCTGGATCTGTTCACCATGCACAACCTGTGGATCGGCGGAAACACCGCGCTCAGCCGCGTGCGCTTTCGCGAAGGACACTTCTATCTCGATCTGCATAACGACACGGCGCACCTGGAAGAAGGGGAGGCGTAGGGATCGGGGATGGCTGTCCTGCTCATCGTCATCGCCAGTGCGCTGATCCTCCTCGGCGTGGCGTATCCGCTGCTGGCGCTGGTGCGCATCAACCGCTTGCTCAACGACAAGGCGCATCGTCCGTCGTCGCGCCAACTGGCAACCCACCTGCTGCTGACGGCCGCGCTGCCGGTCAGCGCGATCTTGGGCGGCGTCGGCCTGCTGACGCCGCGGCTGTGGCAAAACGCCGTCTTCAGCGGCTTGGTCGTCGCCGTGACCGTCATCGCGGCCGGTTGTATTGTCCTGCTCTCGATCCGCCGCCGGGAATAACGACGCACGCGGGATGCGCGGCGCTGGCCCTTGTTTGACTGCCCCCAGCCTGGTAATGCAAACATGCTCGACCTGGATGCGACACCCTTACAAGAGAGCGACCTGCCCGCGGTCGTGACCCTGGTCAACGAAGCGCTGACCCAGGCGCCTTTCAGCGCGCCGGTCACGGTCGAGTCGTTTCGACGGCTCGGCTTATTGAATGAGCAAGGCACGCTGTACGGAGTGGCCCTGCAAAACGACCCGGCCGGTTGGCTGGTCATGCGCAATCGCGACGCCGTGATTGGGTTTGTCCATGCCTGCACGGGTCGCCTAACCGCCACGACGACGCCGGCCGGTTTCATCCGCTTCCTGGTCTTTCCGCCTGGCCGGGTGGATGTGGGCGCGGCGCTGCTGGCCGCGGCGGAGAAATTCCTGCGTGCAGCCGGCGCGCGCACCCTATACGCCTGGCATCCGCAGGCCGGCTATCCGTTCTACCATGCCGGCGTCGGCATCTCCAACGGACAAGATTTCTACGGATTGAGCGCGCTCAGCGAAGCCGGCTACCTGCTCACCGCGCGCGTGCTGAGCTACCAGTGCGTTTTGGGCCAACCGATGCCTGAATACACGCCGGCCATTCGCCTGCGCTGCGTCATGCAGCAGGCCGCGGGCAAGCCCTGGTCGCTGACGGCGTTTCTCCCCGGTGAACCGAAATGGTGCGCGACCGTACGACTGGCCGCGCTGCCTGCGTCGCTGGCCGTCGAAGGCAAGCCGCGCGCGTATCTGCTGGAGGCCACCGTGCAAGAAGATCTGCAGCGACAGGGGATCGGCCGCTGGCTTCTCCAGCGCACGTGCAACGAATTCAGCGCGCGCGGCTGCGCGGCCATCATCGCGCATGCGACTCATCAACAAGCGGCTGCGCAGAGCGTTTTGCTCCAGGCAGGCTTCGAGGAATTGTCCTTTCGAGGCTACACCTTCGAGCGGCAATGAACCGGGTAGGCAACAATGGCTCAAATCAGCGTGCAACATCTGTGCAAATACTACCAGGTTCATCACAAAGAGCCTGGCCTCGCCGGTTCGCTCAAATCGTTCGTGCGTCGGCGCTACGAAATGGTCAAGGCCGTAGACGGCGTCAGTTTTGAAATTCAGGAAGGCGAGATGGTTGGCTTTCTCGGCCCCAACGGCGCGGGCAAGACGACCACGCTGAAAGTGCTGTCCGGGCTGCTCTATCCAACCAGCGGTCAGGCCACGGTGCTCGGCTTCAAGCCGCAGGAGCGGCGCAAGGATTTCCTCAAGCAATTTACCCTGGTTATGGGACAGAAGAATCAACTGCTGTGGGATCTGCCGGCGATCGAGTCCTTCCTGGTCAACCAGGCCATCTACGAGATCGAGGAGAGTCAGTTCAAACGCACGATGGGCGAACTGACCGAGCTGCTTGACCTCAGCCCGCTGCTGACCAAGCAGGTGCGTAAGCTGAGCCTGGGTGAGCGCATGAAGTGCGAGTTGGCCGCGGCGCTCCTGCATCGTCCGCGCGTGCTTTTCCTGGACGAGCCGACCATTGGCCTCGATGTGACCATGCAGGTGAAGATCCGCCAGTTCGTAGCTGAGTACAATCAACGCTACCGCGCCACCGTCATCCTGACCAGCCATTACATGGGCGATGTCACCGCGCTCACGCGGCGCATTGTCCTCATCAACAAAGGCCAGACCTATTTCGACGGCGACCTGCGCGGGCTGGTGGAGAAGGTGGCGCCCTACAAGCTCCTGCACGTGATTTTCCGCCAGCCGGTCAGCCGTGAACAACTGCTCGACTTTGGCGAAGTGGAATCGGTGGAAGACATCGAAGCCACGCTGCGTGTGCCGCGTGGACGTACTTCCGAATATGCCGCGCGTCTCCTGGCGGCCTTCCAGGTGGACGACGTCACCATCCAGGAGCCGCCGGTGGAAGACATCATCAGCCAGGTCTTTCAAGAGCAGGCCGCCCTGGTCGCTGCGACGGTGTAAGCGATCCTGGCGGGCCTCGGTTAACCGAAAACGAAATCCGTATCATATCAATGCGTGAGGCTGACAAACATGAGCAACGTTTATTCTTCCGAAACCTTTGACGAACGGGATGAATACCCCCAGATCACGCAGGCTGACCTGGATCGGGCCACATTCCGCGTCGGCCTCAAGCCTGCGCCGCGCAAGCGACGCGTGACGATCTTGTTGGATACTGGACTCGTGGAGTACTTCAAGGCGCAAGCCGGCGAGCGGGGCTATCAGACCCTGATCAACGACGCCCTCCGGCAGTTCATGGAGCAGAACACCCTGGAAGAAGCGCTGCGCCGCATCATCCGCGAGGAGCTGCACCGTGAGGATGCGTCGGTGGGCGCGTGAAGGTTGGCCGCGGGCCGATCAATGCAGCGCGCGGGCGACCCACGCGACGGCGTTGGCCGGGGTGACGCGGCTGCACGCGTCGCAGCAGACAGGGGCGGGCGCGATACGCTGCGGCTCTTCGAAGACCCAGGCCAGCACCCGCCGCGCCGCGGAGACCGGCGCGGCCGGCGGCGCCGCGTCCTGCCGGAAGTAGGCCAGCAGTCCGCGGCGAAAACAGCGCGCCCGCGCCGTCGCCAGGCTGTGCATATCCTCGATCGCTTCCTGCTTGATCTGCAGCGCCTGGGCGGCAGCCTCTGCATCCAGCCCGGCCTGTTCCACAGTTTTCTCCGCCATGAAGCGCAGCAGACCGGTCTCGCGTGGGCGTGTGAAGAGCACAGCCACGGCCGGCTTGCCGTCGCGGCCGGCGCGGCCAAACTCCTGCACGTAGTCTTCCACGGAAGCCGGATGCTGCCAATGCACGACCAGCCGCACATCGGGCACATCCAGTCCCAGGCCAAAGGCGTTAGTGCAGATGACGGCCCGCGCCGGGGGCTGCTCGCGGCCCATGAAGCGCGCCAGCAGGCGCTCACGTTCCTGCGTGCTGCCCATGCGCGCATGATAGAAAGGGAGGTCCATGCCAGCCGCATGCAAGCCGGCTTGCACGAGCTGACCAATCTTGAGCGTTGGCACGAAAATCATGGCGCGGCCGGCGCGCGCTTGACGCAGCAGTTCGGCCAGCATGCGCAAACGGGCTTCATCCTCTGCCAGCGGCAGGCGCAGCAAGGCAATGTTGGGCCGATCCACGCCAGTCACCACGACGCGTGCGTGGGGCACACCGAGCGAAGCGAGGATGCGCCGCTGTGCTTTGGCCCCGGCGGTCGCGGTGAAGGCCAGCACGGGCGGCGCGCCCAGCCGCTGCCGCACCTCGCCCAAGCGGCTGTACGCCGGCCGAAAATCGCGCCCCCAGCGGTCAATGCAGTGCGCCTCGTCCACGACCAGGAACGCGGGATGACCGCCCAGCGCCTGGGCAACCTCGCGCGACCCCACCAGCGCCTCATCAAACCGCTCGGGCGTGGCGAAAAAGAACTTGACCTGTTGGTCACGCAGCGCCTGGTAACGCTGGCGCTTATCGGCCGGCGAGAGGTCGCTGTTGATAAAAGTCGCCGGTATCTGACGCCGCGCCAGGTCGGCGACCTGCTCGCTCATCAACGCCTTGAGGGGCGAGATGACATAGGCGGCGCCTGGGGTCAACAGGGCGGGCAGTTGGAAGCAGAGCGTTTTGCCGGAGCCGGTGGGGCTGACCAGGAGGACCGATTCACCGCGCAGCGCGGCCAGGATAACCTCAAGCTGACCCTCGCGCAGCGAGCGCACGCCCAGGCGGCGCATGGCCCAGCCGAGGTAGCGCGTCACGGCCGGAACCTCGCGACGAACGTCGAGCCAGTGCGCCATGCGCACGGCCATGCGTTCGAGGATGGGCAGCGGCGGGGCTGCAGAGCCTGCGTTCATCCGGGCAGACGACGCGAAAAACAGGCGTTAGCGAGCAAGCTCAACACAGCGCCCTCGCATTGCAAGACTGTCCCCGCCGCCCTCTGCCCTACTCACGCGGCACGCGCAGCATCGCCGGCGGCAGCGGCACATAGTTCTTGACGTATTCATCGAAAAAGGCCAAAGAACGCTGCATCGCCACGCGGAAGTTGGCGGAGATATTGTGATTATCGCCGGCGTACTGGTAAAAAGCGCTCGGCACCCCGGCCTCCTGCAAGGCCGCGTAGAGGCTGGCGGAGAATTCCAGCGGCACCGATTCGTCCTGGGTGCCGTGATGGAGCTGAATGGGACCGGACGCATCGGCCACGTAGTTGATGGGCGAAATCGAATTCCAGAACGCGGCGTTCTGCTGCGGCGTGCCGTAGCGTTCGATCAAATCCTGGCGCCAACGCCGGGCGCGCTGCGGCACGGTCACGGGCACCGGCCGCCGCCAGTTGTACATCATGTCTTCGTAGGAAGCCACTACGCCGCCCCAGATCACGCCCGCGCGGATGTCGTCTGTGGTGACTATGGCGCGCAGGGTGATGTGCCCGCCCATCGAATGACCCCACATACCGATGCGTTCTCGGTCAACGCCAGGATAACGCTTGAGCGAGCTCACCGCGTTGAGCACATCCACGGTGTAATCGGGCGTGCCGTAGCCGCCCGTTGCCACACCTTCTGAGCTGCCGTGGCCGCGGTAGTCGGGCCGAAAGACGATATAGCCCGCGCGGGCGAAATAGTCCACATAGGCCACATAGCGTTCGGTGGTGCGATACTGCTCTGGAGGAATGTATCCATGATTGAAGACAATCACCGGCCAGCCGCTGGCGGGCCGTGCGCCGCGCGGAATCGTCAGCAGCGCATAGATTTTCAGCCCTTCGGAGCGGTACGACGCGACGTAGCGGTTGTAGTTGCTGCCCGCGGCCAACGTCTGTTCGATCGTGATCTCGCTGCCGGGGTAGCGCCGATCGCGCATCACCTCGATCATGAGGGGATGGCGCTGCGCAGGCGCTGACAGGGCGTCGCCAACCGGCAGCCGTTCGCCTGGCGCCAATGCCGCAGCGTTGGCGGCTTGCGCCCAGGACGGCGCGGCCAGCAGCAGCAGCAGAATGAACGCTGTCAGTTTTTTATGTAAAATCGTCGCTCTCGACATTCAATGACTCCAACTTGTGTGTTTCGTTTTCCATCCGCTGAGCGCACAACCGGCGATGAAACGCCTTCGACAAGTCGAAGGCCCAACAGCGCTGGCAGCGCCAAGAGCGCCGAACCTGTTCGGCGCACCCAGGTCGAACGGCGGCGGGTTGATCCCCCGGTCGGACGGCGGCAGATTGATTCTAGTGTTTCGTCTATTGCCTTGAAGAATCTGTGAACTACCTTCCGTTTGACGACTATCCATCTCTGGATTAGAATCAATTGTGGAAACATGCTATCAGTGTTGATAAGCTTACATGCGCTATGTCGTATGCGAAGATCTCAATGTAGAGGAGAAATTGACCATGAACGGACAACCGCGTCGCAGCGCCTATGAAGTGGCCCTCGCCCAATTCGATGAAGCGACCAGCCAGATGTCGCACCTGTCGCCCAACACGATCAAGTTCATGCGCGTGCCCAAGCGCGAGTTAACGGTGAACTTCCCGGTTGAAATGGATGACGGCCGCATCGAGATGTACACCGGCTATCGGGTGCATCACAGCACGGTGCGCGGCCCCACCAAAGGCGGTATTCGTTACCACCCGGCTGTCACCCTGGATGAGACACGGGCTTTAGCCATGTGGATGACCTGGAAGTGCGCGCTGATGAACCTGCCCTACGGCGGGGCCAAGGGCGGTGTCATCGTTGATCCGCGTCAATTGTCAGAGCGGGAGCTGCGCCGACTGACTCGGCGTTACGCGACCGAGATTTCCATTATGATGGGGCCAGAGGGTGACATTCCCGCGCCCGACGTGGGCACCAATCCCCAGGTGATGGCCTGGATCATGGACACCTACTCGATGCACCGCGGTTACTCGGTGCCCGCGGTGGTCACCGGCAAGCCGATTCAGATCGGCGGCTCGCAGGGGCGCTTCGAAGCCACGGGCATGGGCGTCATGTTCATGGCGCGTGAGGCGCTGAAGCACCTGCGCTTACGCGTCGAAGGCTCTACAGCGGTTGTCCAGGGGTTTGGCAATGTCGGCGCCATTGCAGCCCGCTACATGCACATGATGGGCGCCAAAGTGGTTGCCGTCAGCGATGTCAACGGCGGCATCTACAACCCGAAAGGGCTCGACATCCCCTCGCTGCAGACCTATGTACGCGAGACCCGCACCGTCATGGACTTTCCTGGCGCGGACAAAATCAACAACACAGAACTGCTCGAATTGCCATGCACGGTGCTCATCCCGGCTGCGCTCGAAGGCCAGATCACTGAGGAAAACGCGCCAAAGATTCGCTGCAAGGTGCTGGCTGAAGGCGCCAATGGCCCGACCACACCGGATGCCGACAAGATCTTGATGGACAACGGCACCTTCATCGTACCTGACATTCTGTGCAACGCCGGCGGCGTGACCGTTTCCTATTTTGAATGGGTGCAAAGTTTGCAGGCGTTCTTCTGGAGCGAGGATGATGTCAAGCGCCAGTTGGAACGGCTCATGGTGGATGCGTTCAATTCCGTCCTCAACGAATCACGCGAGAAAGGCCTGCCCACGCGCATGGCCGCCTACACCCTGGCAATCAATCGCGTCGCCGAAGCACTCGAGTTGCGCGGCGTCTATCCATAACCGGTCGCCAAAACAATCAGACTTCGGAAGTCGTGTGACGTCCGAAGTCTGGCTCTTGTTCGTTTTCAACCCGCCGGTCAGAAGACCGGCGGGAACTGTTGTCCTACGCGGCGGCAGGGTCTGAGACCCTGCCGCTGTTGTTTATCCAAGCCGGGCGCGACGCCGGGTGCGGACGGCTGTGACCAGCAGCAGAGCGGCCGCCAGCACGGCCATGCCCCACAGCCACGGCGCGGCGCCGGAAGCGGTCAGCCCGCTCAAATGCACGGCCGTTGGTTGATCCACAATCGTCCACACGTAGGGCGCCATCATGCCCACATTGTCATTGTCGGTCCCGCGCAGGTTGCCCGGATTGACCGTCGCCACGAAAGTGCCAGGGCCAAACGGCTGCACCGGCGTGAAGGTCAACATGGTCGTGGCGTCATTATAGGTCGTGGCGCCAGGAATCAGTTGACCGCCGCTCGTCCGCACCGTGATGGTGTCCGCAGCCACCGTGACCGGGTTGATCGGGCGGTTCATGCGCGCCCACACCGCGGTGATGACATCAGGCGTGCGTGGATGGGGGTTCGTCCGCCCGGCTTCGACCACCAGCAGGTCGCGCCAGTTTTCGAGGTCCGTCACGTTGACCGTTTGCACGCCGCCCTGGCTGAAGACCACATCGAGTTGGCGGTTGTTAGTGCCAATGATGGCGCCCCACCATTCGACCATGTCCCAGGAGCCGCGCGTGAATTTGTACTGCAGGTGCATCCCTTCCAGGCCAGTCAACGTGATCGTCCAGTGCGTGTCATCCACGCGCGTCAGCGGCCTGTAACCGGGGTTCCAGGACGTGCCAAAGACACTCGCGGTGTCGCCGGCGATGTAGATCGTATCCGTTGTTGGCGTGAAGGTGGGGATGGTCAGATTCCACGTGATCTGCACCGCGCGCTGTTCCGCGGTGATATCCACCGTGTTCGAGAAGCCCGATTCATTGAAGCTGGTGTCAATGGCCGTCACGCTGTAGCGATAGGTGTGACCGGTCGCCACATCGGTGTCCGTGTACTCCGTCGTGGGCGCCAGCACGTATGCGATGAGCACGCGCGCCGTGGGCGCATCGGCGACCAGCATATCGCGGTAAACGCCATAGGCGGCCGTGTCTGCATCGGGCGATGCGTCCCAGCCGATGGTAATTGCCGCGGCCGAGCGCGAGACCTCATGCAGGTTCAGCGGCACGGCGGGCGGGGTCGTGTCGCCGGAGCTGATGACGTGCAAGCGGCCAGCCTGCGCCGGGTCATAACCGTTGCCGGTGCCGTCGCGGTCGGCGTACAGCCAATCGCGACCGTTGGTCGTGGTATAGCGCACGGCGTAGTCGTACTCGCCGATGGGATGCGGCAGCATGTCGCCCTTGAACTCGTCGTTGCTGCCCGCATCTACGTTGAACGACATCGGGAACCAGCTCCAACCCGAAGCAGGGTTCGATCCGACCGGTCCGTAGCCGACTTCGGCCATCAGGCTCGGCGTGGCGCCAGCCTGGTTGGTGACGCCGTCAATCCATACCTGACCGTAGACCATGTCGGTGTGGGTGTTGAAGCTGATGATGTGCGTCAGCTCCGGCGGCCACTGCAAGTTGGCCCAGCCGATGGTATAGTGCGGAATTGCCGTCGCCGAGTTGGAGGCCTGGCTCTTGAGACCAGCCGGCGTCACGGCCTTGACCTGGTAGTAGTATTGCAGGCCGTTGTGCACCGTGGTATCGGTGTAGGTGGCGCCCACCACCAGCGCAGCGTTGATCTGCTCGTAACCGCCATCTACCACACTGCGGTAGACATCATAACCAGCCACGACCGCATCGGTCGGCGCGCTCCAGTTGAGGGTCACCGAGCCCGAGCCTTCGCTGGCCGTCAGGTTGGTGGGCGCCGAGGAGCGCGTCATGTCGAGGCCCGGGCGGCTGACCCAGACCCGTGCGCCCATGCCGCTCACATTGAAGGTCATTGTGCGCGCGGAGCCGACCGTCAGGCTGTTGCCAGTCAGGCCGTCATCGAGCGTGGCGCCCTCTGGCACGTAGCCATCTACGTTGACCGTCACATCCTTGGCCACGGTGTCGCGGTTGATGGCAATCACGGCCACGCCGGTATTGTCGCGGCGGCCATAGACCAGCACCTTGGCGGCATCGTCGGTGAGGAGCGTGTTCCACGAGCCGGTGCGCAAGAAGCTCTTGCTGTTGCGCAGCGCGGTGAGCGTTTGATAGCGCGCGAGCAGGTCGCTGTGCGCCTGACGCCAGGCCGGCAGCGAGCTGTAGCCAGGCTCGTCTGACCACGGATAGGGCTGGCGGTTGTAGGGGTCATCACGCGGGATGTCGCTGCCATAGCCAGCCAGGCCAACTTCATCGCCGTAATAAATGGTCGGCGCGCCAGGCACCGTCATTTGCACCACGGCTAACAGCGCCAGGCGGTTGCGGCCATCCTGGAAGCCGTTGACCGGCTGACCGCCCGCGATGCCGTCATGGTCAAGCACACGCACAGGCCGGTTGGTGTCATGGCTGCCCAACAGGTTCATGGCCGACTCGAAGGCAGGAGCCGGGTAGTCCTCTTGAATCGTGCGCATCATATTGTCGAACTGCGTGGGCGACAGCGGGTTGATGGTATTGTCGCCGTTGTTGTCGTTGTCGCTCCAAACGGTGTCGCGCATGAAGCCGAGCATCGCCTTGCGGAAGCGATAGTTCATCGTGGAGTCGAACTCATCGCCCAGCAGGCGGAACTTGGCGTCATCCTCGCCCCAGGTTTCGGAGAAGAGCATGGCGTTGGGGTAGCTTGCCTTGACGACAGAGCGGAACGTCTCGAAGAAGGTTGGGTTGACGCCGACAATGTCGGGCACCACGTCAATACGCCAGCCGTCTGCGCCACGCGCGAGCCAGTAGGTGGCAACGCCGTTCGGGCCGAACCAGTAGTTCAGCACATCCGGGTGCGCAGTATTGATCTGGGGCAGCGTCTGCACGCCGAACCAGCCGGTGTAATTCGTGTCGCCAGCGCAAACACCGGTGCCAGGCGGGTTCGCAGGCTGGAAGAAGAACCAGGTGCGATATGGGCTGTCCAGACTTTCACAGGCGCCAACTTCGGGGTGGCGGCCAAAGCGATCGAAGAAGGGGCTGTCGGAAGAGACGTGGTTGGGCACGCCGTCCAGGACGATGTGCATGCCGCGGCTGTGAGCCTGCGCGGTAAGCTGCTCGAAAAGGGCCAACGTCGCAGAATCGTCTCCCAAAACACCCATCGTCGGATCAATGCGCAGATAGCTGCGGCCATCGTACTTGTGATTGGACGGTGAATCGAAAATGGGGTTCAGATAGATGGTCGTGATGCCCAGGTTCTGCAAATAGCCCAACTCGGCGATCAGGCCCTGCAGGTCGCCGCCATACGATGTGCTGCTGTAGGTGCCGTACCAGTCGGGATTGGCCGTTGGATCATTTGGCTCTGGATCAGGCACAATCGTGTTCCAGGGTACCACGGGGAAGCGATGACCACGCTCCTGCGGATAGAACCAATCCGCGGCCGTCGGGTCGTTGGCGGTGCTCCCGTTGCGGAAGCGGTCAGGAAAGACCTGGTAAATGATCGCATTCTTGGCCCAGGCCGGCGTATCAAAGCCAGGCTGATAAACGTAGATGTTCCACGAGATGTCTGGCGAATTGTTGTACGGCTGACCCCAACCGCCATCGCGCGCGGCGTCGTCTTCGTAGTAGACAACGGCCGTGCCATCCTCGATGACGAAACGGTAGTACAGAATGGTCAGGTTGGGGCCCGTGTTGAACGTGGTTTCCCAGTAGTCATAGCCGTAGCCGCCGGCATCCGGGTCGGTGCCAACCTTGGCCAAATTGTAAATGGTTTGACCCTGCTGCACGGCGTCCCAGACACGCACCTTGACGCGCTGCACGTCGTTGGCGTAGGTGCGGAAGCGCAGGGTCACATTGGTGTTCTTCTTCAGCGCGCCAAATGGTTCACGGTAGAGGCCGCTGCGGCTGTCATGGCCCAGGCCGTCCCACCAGATGTTGTTGTCGCCCACCTGCGGGGCGACCGGATTGTTGATGCTGTCTCGAATCTGGTGCGTGGTGTCGTTATAACCGAAGGTGACAACGGTGTTTGCCCCTCGGTTGGCTGGCACCACCAGCGTGATATTTGGGCCACCAGGCACGCCGCCCGCGCCGTAGTTTTCATCCCACGACTCGTTGAGTGCAACCTTGTATTCGTAACTGCCGGCCGGTACGTCGAACGAGGTTTCGTACCAGCCGTCGCCGTCGCGATCCTTCATCCAGCCGACAAGGTTGTCTGGCGACCAGTTCTGCCCGCCGAGCACGCCCATCAGGCTGCCGACGAGCACTGGGATGCGGTAATTGGGCCGGCTGGCCACCATGTTGCCATCGCGGCGATCGTAGTAGAAGTGAACGGTTTCGCCGCCCACGGTGGTGAAGGGCACATTAGGACCGCCAGGCACGCCGTTGACGCCGTAGTTCTCATCCCAGGTGCCGCCCACCGTCGCTTTGAATTCATAGGAACCGGCCGGGATGGCGTTGGTGGTAAACTTCCACACCTGATCGCTGTTGCCATCGCTGGCCTGCGTGTTGGTGTTGCCGGGATCCCAGTCGCTGCCGAGGCCGGCTGCGGCGACCCAGTTGCCAGGGAACGTCACCAAGAGGTTGGGTGTCGTCGCGGGCGCCACCGAGGCTGCGCCCACAGGCGTCAAGCCAAGAAGCATGGTGAGCACGACGAGCAGAGAAACGAAACGAAATGCTTTCATGACCTATCCTCCGTCTTAGGAACTGACTGCCGGCCACGACGCCAGCAGCATCACAGGTTTTGGCGGCATCTCCTGACAGGTGAAGCTGCCGTCGTTCGATGGGGGTTGGCTACATCAATTACTTCATCTGTTTGATCTTCTCTTCGATCGCGGCTTGCGCCGCCTTCATCGCGTTGGCCGGCGTCTGGGAACCAGTCCAAATCGCAGTCGTAGCCGCGCCCACCGCGTCCCACTGAGCCTCTGCATACGGCGTGGTAGCGCTTGGCACCCCCAGCGCCAGGGCCGCGGCAAAGCCTTGAATCGGCGCCACGACCTTCAGCTCAGCCGAGTTGATGGCTGCGGAAGCGGCTGGCACAGTCTTGTTGATCAAGGCCAGGCCTTTCTGAACCTCTGCGCCGGTGAAGTACTTCATGATGTCCAGCGCGGCCTCGACGTGCTTGCGGTCCACCGCGTTCGGGGTAAGCATCAGGGTCCTGATACCCACGAACGGGCGCCCAAACGCCTTCACGCCGTAGTCCAGTTTGGCAGCTTCCATATCAACAACGGCCCATCGGTCAGTCCACCATGCGGCAGCCTTGCCTTCCAGCAGCATGGTCCGGCAGATGTCGTGGCTGGTTTCCTTCGGCGCATACGCGCTGAAGGCCTTGATCCACTCCGCCGCCGCCAAACCCTCCGGGGTGTCCAGGTAGACCTTGCCCTGGTCATCCACATAGCTTGGCATACCATGCCCAAAGTAAATGGGCGCAACATGGTACGCATCGGGATTGCCCAGGGCTTGGTTACAAATGAGGAACTTGCCAGGGTTCTTCTCAGCAAAAGTCTTGGCCGCAGTCAAGAGGCCATTGAAGTCCTGCGGGTTGGCCGGGAAGTCCGACTCCTGTACCAGCGCCTTGTTGTAGACCAGCGCAATGCCGTCTTGCACCTCCGGTAGACCCCAGATTTTGCCTTGCCACATCATGCCTTTGACCGTAACTGGTTCGTAGGTAGACCTGAGGTACGCTTCGTCCACCCCAAAGTCGTTCAGCGCGACAATGTTGTGCAGGAGTGCGTTGCTGCCAATCTGGTCGTTGGTCCACGCCAGGATGTCGGGGCCATCGCCAACCGGCACTGCGATAGTCAGTGCGTCGCCCAGGTTGTCCACCTTGGATAGTTCGATCGAGAAGCCTGCATGCGCTGCTTCGTAGGCTTTGAACACGGCCTCGATGGGTTTCACTGTGTCAGCGGGCCAACTGTGCCAGATGATGATCCGAGTTGTGGCAGGCGCTGTGGTGGCCGCGGGAGGCTTTGTAGCCGCGGGGGGCTTCGTGGCCGCCGGGGCTTTGGTAGCAGCGGGAGGCATGGTGGCGGTGGGAACCTGGGTAGCCCGTGGAGCAGTCGGCGCTGCCGTCGGCGTCGCGCCGCCACAGGCAGTGAGGCTGAGAGAGGCCAGGATGAGCAGGCACATCATGGCAAATACGGACCTCTTCATGTTTCTCCTCGAAGTGACATCATGGCGCTGTAACTACTCAGCTGGTGCGGCGTTGCAAGCGATTGAAATCGCGCCTGATGGGCGTATCGCCGGGCGCCCACCTGCCCTTCGACTTTGCTCAGGGCAAGCGTGGACGCAAGGTCGGTCAGCGTTGGCCGACGGCTCGCCGAAGTCGTCGTGGCGGAACGCCCTTCCGCCCCGAATTCATGCGGCGGCTGATAACGCTGATTGCGCTTAGCTCGCGTTGACAACCAGACAATCGGCCGGCTGGTAGGCAGCGGGGTCAACCAGGTTGCTGTGGCGCAGATCAGCCAGTTGGTCAGAGCCGCCGACCTCGATCGCGGGGCCTTGCAGGATATTTTGCAAGACCATGGCGACCGCGCCCAGGGCGACAGCATCTCCGCCAAGCGCCGCAGGCATGATGGGTGCGGCCTGCGCGCTGGCGTGCATGGCCCGTGCATTCACGGTTTGGCGTAATGGGTCCAGCAGGAGATCAGCGGCCTGGGAAACGCCGCCGCCAATCAACACCCGCCCTGGATTGAATAGGTTGATCATGTCAGCAATCGCAATTCCCAGCAAGCGGCCAGCGTTTTGAAACGTTTGCAGGGCCAAGCTGTCGCCGTGCGCCGCCGCGTAGGCCACCTCGCGCGTCGTGATGGTGTTTGGATCAGCGATCATGGACAGGCTGCTGCGGTGCCCGGCGAGCAAGGCAAGTCGCACCTGGTGCGCCAGGGCATCGCCCCCGGCCACAGCCTCCAGGCAGCCGTAACTGCCGCACTTACAGGGCGGCCCATTCTCCATCACCGTGACGTGTCCAATTTCGCCAGCAAAACCGTTTTCGCCGCGATAAACCTGGCCGTTGATGAGGAAACCACAGCCAACCCCAGTTCCGACCTTGACAAAGGCCAGCGCTTGTACGCCCTGCCCTGCCCCATACCAATACTCTCCCAACGCGCCCAAATTCGCGTCGTTGTCCAGATACACCGGTGCGCCTAGATGTTCGCTCAACATATGTCGAAAGGGAAAACAATCCCAGCCCGGCATAATGGGCGGCGCGACCACCGATCCGTTGAGCCAGTCCACGGGGCCAGGCACGCCAACCCCGGCGCCTACAAAACGCAGCTCTTTGCCGATGTCATTCACAGCCTGCTGTAAGGCCGTGTTCAATGCCGCGCTCACAGCTTTCATGCCGGCCTCAGGCCCGGCGCCGATGCTGAATGGGGCAATGAAACGAATGATGACCGTTGGCGCCAGATTGGTCAGCAGAAGGGTAATGTGCGAAGCGCCCAGTTCGATGCCAGCCACCAGCGCAGCATCCCAGTTGAAAGACAGCAGCATCGGGGGGCGACCGCCGCTCGAACTGCCTTCGCCCATGTCGGTGATCATGTGTTCATCCAGAAGATCCTGGGCGATGGCAGAGATGGTCGAACGACTCAAGTGCGTCAGTCGAGACAGGTCAGCCCGCGAAATTGGGCCTTGGGTTCGCAGGACGTTCAGCACGAGAGCTTTGTTCAGTCTACGCATTAAGCCGGGATCAGCGGTGACAGTCATAGAAAGCACATTCACAAATGATGGGCAAAAAACAGCCAAAAACCAATCATTCTCTGTGTAGAATTTACCACGCGCCCATACTTTTGTCAATAATCTCAACAAATAAGTCGCACTGGCCGTGTGTTCGACCCTGACTGTGTCTCCGGTATCTTGACGGCATGCGCTCAGACAGCCACAGCGCGAAGGTGCTCCCAAGGCGGCAGACTGCCAGCGCGCCGCTTCTGCCCAGCGCCGACGCGAACGAACCTTGTTGTTTTGGGGTTGCTCTCAAACTTAGGTACAATGGCATCGGTCGGATTTGAGAAAACAAACAAAGGAGCGCGTTGTGGAGCGTGAATATCTGACGTGGCAAGATGTAGACGCCCTGATTGATCATTTGATTCCGCAGTTCCGTCGGGGCTACGATGCCCTGCTCATGGTTACACGAGGCGGCATCATCCCTGGCGGATTGATTGCTGAGGCGCTCAATCTGCAATACGTGCTAACAGCCGCGGTTGAGTTCTTACCCTCCTCTGAGCAAAAACTGGCTTGGCCGACGTTCTTGCAGTTTCCCGCTGATTCGCAGCTCCGCAATAAGGTCATCCTGGTCGTAGACGACATCTGGGACAGCGGGCGCACTATCATGACCGTCAAGGGTCGCATCGAGGCCGTAGGCGGCACGGCCGAAACAGCCGTTCTACATTACAAACCGGGGCAGTCGTTCTTTGCGCGCGAAGGCCCAACCTACTATGCAGCCATCACACACAAATGGATTGTGTACCCGTGGGAAATGGACCGCGGGCCTGACCTGGTGATGCGCCCGCTCATTCCAGAATTGTCTTAACTACAGTATCTCCTACGAGGTGGGCATGTCGTTTCCGCAAGCAGCAATTGTCTGTCACAATGGCCGATTGGTGGCCGCCGGCCAAGCGCAGGTGCCAGTTTTTCACCCGGCGCTGTACGGCGCCTACGGCATTTATGAATCTATTCAGGTGGCATCGGACGTTGTTTTTCACCTGGACGACCACCTAGCGCGGCTGGCTGGCTCGGCCGCCATCCTGGAGATGCAGCTGCCGCATGACACGGGGCAGATTGCCAGTTGGATTCCCGCCTTGCTGGCGGCCAGCCGCCTGAGTTCTTGCCTGCTGCGGTTATTTGTGCTGGGCGCTGATGCTGGGGCTGAGGGTGACACCTTCATCTGGGCGCAAACGCTGCCGATCTATCCATCGCACCTGTACAGCGAAGGCGCGGGCGCGGTGACCTTCGAAGGCGAGCGCGCCCTTCCCCAGGCCAAATCGTTGAACACGCTGGTCAATTTCCTGGCCCGTCGTCAGGCCCAACGCCAGGGCGAGCACGAAGGCCTGCTGAAAAGCCAGGGTACCCTCAAAGAGGGTTCGAGTTCAAACCTGTTTGTCGTGCGCGAGGGCCGGCTGCTGACGCCGCCGCCGGAAGAGGTTTTGGCCGGTGTGACTGCGGACGTCATTCTGGACTTGGCCGCGCGAGAGGGCATCGAAGTGATAACGACGCCGCTGGCAGTCAACGAAATCGGCGCCTGGGATGAGGCCTTCCTTAGCAGCACCAGCCGCCACATCATGCCGCTGGTGCGCATTGATGGTCAGCCCATTGGGAATGGCCGGCCCGGCCCGCTCACACAGCGCCTTAGTGCGCGCTTTGAAGCAAACTTCCAGGCCGTCATCGCCGCGCAGCAGCCAGCCAACGGCTGATACGGCTGCAAAGTCCTGACTGCGCTCCACCATCCGCTCCAAAAATGAAGTGCGGCGGGACTCCCACAATCCCGCCGCACCCACACAGGAGGTACACACGCTGACCAAGCGTAGCCGCTGAGATTAAGCTGTTGAAATGGCTCGATCGCGCACCGGTTGATGCTGCCTCATATCCAGATGTTCGTAGATTACATCAGCCAGAACAGCAATGTGCGCTGGCGTCGTGCCGCAGCAGCCGCCGACAATCTGCGCGCCAACGGCAAGCCAATTGCGCGCGTGGCGCCCATAAGCCTCAACCGAAATATCTTCACTAAAATTCCAACCCCAGTCTGGTTGCGAATGTCCGATGTTGGCGTAAGCGCCAATCGGGCGATCCGTGGCCGCTCGCAGTTCCTGCAGGGCGGGCAGTATGGTCGGGGTTGACATGCAGTTGACCATCAAGGCCAACGGCCCAAGCGGCTCGATCGCGGCAGCCGCATCGGCCAGGGTTTCGCCGCTGAGCAGCCGGCGATCATGACCACAGACGAAACTCACCATGAAAGGCAGACGGGTCCGCACGACCGCGGCGGCCGCAGCAACCGCTTCACGAATCGTATTCATGGTTTCCACCAGGATGATGTCTACCCCGGCCGCCGCCAGGTACTGCGCCATCTCACCGTGCTCTTCGTCGCACTCGGCCGGCGAAGGCGTCAGGTGCGGAGCGTAGCAATCCTCGAGAGGGCTCATCGAGCCAGCAATCCACACACTGCTGCGTAACCCCGCGTCGCGTCGCGCTTGAATCGCCAGGGTGACCGCGCGGTAGGTCAATGTCTGCGCCCGATCACCCAGGCCGGCGCGCGCCAACGTGCGCCGATAAGTGCGAAAGGTGTTCGTGGTCAAAATGTCTGCGCCTGCGGCCAGGTAATCGAGATGAATCTGGCGCACGGCGTCCGGCTGGTTGATCAACGCCGCGGCCGACCACAACGGTAACGGAGTCGGAACATGACGCCGCTGCAGTTCTGTGCCGGTTGCGCCGTCGAGCAGAATACTATCGCCCTGGCCGAGTCGCTCTGACAGCGAAGGCATCTCTGAACTCCTCATGATTCGCAGCAATTGCGCCCAGTGTATCACCGCGCAACGACAGCAAACATGATGAATGTCAGTTTGGCAGAATGTTCACCGCTGCGATCACGGCTTCAGAACCGCGTAATGCTTGGGGAGCGTGCGCGCCATGTGCTGATCAGCCTGCGCCCAGTTGTGCCGCCCGTTGGCAATCGCGCCGCCGTCGTTTGCTAACCCCATGCGCGTCAGGAGATTGACCAGGTATTGACCGCGATAGAAATTGGAATCGTGCGGTTCGCGGTTCTCGGGGCCATATTCAATGAACCAATGCAGATGCTTGAACGCGTCCGCGGGCGTGGTGAGCAGCAAATTGGCGGGGTTGTTGGCCGCGGCAAAAGAGATGTTACGCGGCGAGCCGAAAACAGGGTCAAAAAGCGAATTCTGAAACGCGCGATCATCCAGACTGATCCCCAGGCGGCCGCTGGCTGTGTCGGTCATCACCGCCGGCATCGAGAGCGGCGTGGTCACCGTGATCCCCAGGGTGGATGTGACGACGTTGGAAATGACGCCAGCATAGAAGAACAGGCCATCATACGCACCCACCGTCGCAAACCAATCTGGGTGCTGAGCGGCAATCTTGACCGCCATGAAGCCGCCGAGTGAAAAACCATCTACCCCGCGATGAGCGGCGCCGGGCAGCACGGGATAGTTTGCATTGACAAAGGGAATCAAATCCTGTAGAAAATAGTCTTCGAAGCGGCCGGAGCCAACTCCCCGGGCATTGTGCGTCTTTTCTGGGTCAATCATGTTGACGAGCATGCCGCTGTAGACGTTATCGTTGCTCGAAATGCCAGGGAACACCAGCACCATGGGGCCAATCGCGCCCGCATTCAGCATGTCCTCATACGTGTCAATCACGTTGCGATTGCTGCGCGACACATCTTCGGCCGGGTTGACCCACTCGCGCTCATGCCCACGAAACAGATAGAGAACAGGATAACGCTCGGCCGGCTGCGCGGCTGCCTGCGGCGGCACATAGATAAAAAACGTCTTGCGGATGCCCAACGCACGACTGAGAAGCTGCACGCGCTGGACGCGTGTGTCATAGGGATTGACGAGGGATGGGTCAGGAGTGGGTGTGGTAATCCCGACTTCCTGACGCAAATCGGACCAGCCGGCTAACTGCAAGTCAATCGCGCGCGTGGTTTCCGCCAACAGAGCGTGATTGGGGATCGGCTGACCGCGCGCATCAGCTTCGCGTTTCGACCAACTGCCGCGCGTAAATGTGTACTCCAACGTTTGCCCCTTTTCTACGGTGAGCGTCAGCGTTGCGCGGTCCTGGTCGCGTACCAAACGCAACGCCGGGTCGTCAGCCTGCCACTGGTTCCAATTGCCGCTGAGGAAAATATCCTCTTCAGGGGGCGTTCCCGGCGGCAGCGTCACAGTCCAGGTCAAGGCGACAGTGGTGGCCGCAAGAGGCGTTGCTGGCTGGGGGCGCGAGTCGCAAGACGTCAACAAGGCAAGCAGCAAGACCAGGCATAGAAAGCCAGGCAGGAAAACGATCATGGGGGACGCAGCGAACCGGTCTTGTTTCCGTTGAATCATTGGCGACACGCAGGGCCTATCCCCCAGGCAGCGCCTGAGTCAAGCCTCTCGGGCCGAAGCTGAAGCCAGCAAGGAATCGTAACGAATCAAGGCAACGCCCGCCTGTGACAAAAAGGCGCGGGCGTTTTCGTCAGGATAGTTGCCCGCGTAAACCACGCGCATCAGCCCGGCATTGATAACCATTTTGGCGCATGTCAAGCACGGTTGGTGCGTCACGTAGATCGTTCCGCCTTGAACCGAAACCCCGTGCAAAGCCGCTTGCAGAATCGCATTTTGTTCTGCGTGCAGTGTGCGCACGCAGTGGCCGTCTACCATCAGGTGGCCGATATCGTCACAGTGCGGCAATCCAGCTGGCGCGCCGTTATACCCGGTCGTCAAGATGCGACGGTCCTTGACGATGACAGCGCCGACCTGAGCGCGATCACACGTGCTGCGCGTGGCAACCTGGGTCGTTATGCTCATGAAGTATTGATCCCAAGAAGGGCGAGCAAATTGCGCCATGAGCCAGGTCAGCCTGTACCGAACTGGCGGTCGCCGGCGTCCCCGAGGCCGGGCACGATGTAACCGATCTCGTTCAGATTGGAATCTAGCACCGCCATATGGATCGGCACATCAGGGTGAGCCTCATGCAGGGTTTTGACTCCCTCGGGCGCGGCAATGATGCCGACAAACTTGATGCGGCGCGCGCCCCAGCGCTTCAAAATATCAATGCAAGCCACGGCCGAGCCGCCGGTTGCCAACATCGGATCGAGCACCAGGCAAACCTGCACCGTAGGCGCAACCGGCAGCTTGTTGTAATACTGCACCGGCCTCAGCGTCTTTTCGTCGCGGTAAACGCCAAGATGCCAAACTTCGGCGCCAGGCATCATCTCCCAAATGCCCTCCACCATGCCCAGGCCTGCGCGCAAGATCGGCACCAGGCCAATCTTCTCAGCGAGGGTGGCGCCGTCAGCCTGCCCCATCGGCGTCGTCACCGTGACCGGCGACAGCCCAAGATCACTCGTCGCTTCATAGGCTAAGAGAATGGCAATCTCACGGATGAGCTCGCGAAACTTCTTTGGCTCAGTCTGGATGTCGCGCAGCAAGGCCACCTTGTGGCAAATGAGCGGATGGTTCGAAATGTGTAGACCTTCCACGGGTTAGCGCTCCCAATCAATCTGAGTAGGCGCGATACCACGCCTGACCAAACGTTCAACCTCCTGCTGGCACTTCAAGCAGAGCGTCGCATCAGGCTTGACTTCCAAGCGCGCAGGATCAATCGGCTGACCACAGCGTTCACATATGCCGTAGAGTCCCTTGTCAATCGCGCGCAAGGCGCTGACGGTCTGTTCCAAGCGCCGTTCGAGTGTGTTGAGCAAGGCCAGGTTCTTCTCGCGCTCGAAAAGATCGGGGTCGCCTTCTTCCGCATCAATATCCACCTCGCCCTTCAACCATTCGCCCAGATGCTGAATTTTGGCTTCGATTTCCGTTCGTTCGGCTTCCAGTTTGATTCGTTCCCGGTCTACCAAATCATCGCGATTCATCTCATTCCTACTCCATGACCTGACGTTCGTCGCGGCCAGGCTTGCATCCCATGCGACTGCGAGGGAAGTCCTTTGCCATCGCCATGCCTTAGGCGGCAACACCGCCGCGCCAAAAGCGCGCCTGTTATACCATGAAATGGAATTTCAGTCAATACCCCGTCGAACCGCGAACCGCGGGTGCATTTCAAACTGGGGGCGGGTCCAACGTCGAGCAATTGAGGCTTCGTCGTGAGCTTAGCCGAACGATCGCTGCAACCACCTCCAAGCGCAACCGAAGCCGGCTACGCAGCAGAACTGAAATGCGCCCGCCACGAAATACAAACCCCTCGCGCGCCGTCAGGCCCGATAGGGCCTT